>NZ_JBUDZG010000004.1:0-229490 GCF_054950075.1 Acidovorax sp. Q11
GGCGCTGCTCGATTGCGGGCTTTGGTCGTCAAGCTGCTGCCCAAATCCCCATAGCGTTTGCGCCCTGAACACCAACGTTGGCGTTCTTCGCGGTTTCCTCCCCCGAGGCTTGTGCGACACCTGCCCTTAGGTCGGGGGCGATCGTCGCTCGGGGGTGTTCCGGGCAGGTATCTCACAACCCTAAACAATAGTACGTGTTCGATGGCAATCGTCGGATGATGGCAACCACTGCCAAGCAGCCAGAACCCCGAGCATTCAATTTCGTCGGCCACTGAGCTATATCTACCGACCCCGCGCCCCACGCCCCCTCCGCGCACCCCCCGCCACCTGACAAGCCCTCCGATACGCCCGCAGCGTCAACTCCGCCCGCTGCATCACCGTGTCTTCCACCGTGGTCGCCCCCCCGGCCAGCTCATCCGCTTGCGCCTGCAGCAGCTCCGCCGGGCTCATGCCCGATGCCTCGCCCGTCAGCAGCGCAATCCCCTCGCTCACGTGCCCCATGGTGTAGACATGGAACAGCCCGCGCTCCACCGCGTCCAGCACGCTGCGGTCCAGCATCAAGTGGCGCTGGTTGCGGGCGGGGATGAGCACGCCGTGGGTGCCGTCCAGCCCTGCCGTTGCGCAGGCGCGGAACCAGCCTTCGATCTTTTCGTTGATGCCGCCCACGGGCAGCACCTCGCCGTGCTGGTTGAGCGCGCCGGTCACGGCAATGCCCTGGCGCAGGGGCAGGCCTGACAGGCTGGACAGCAGCGCGTACAGCTCGGCACACGAGGCCGAATCGCCTTCCACGCCGCTGTATTCCTGCTCGAACACGATGGACGCATTCAGCGCCAGCGGCGCCACGTGGCTGAACAACGCGGTGAGGTAGCTGTGCAGGATGAGCACGCCCTTGTCGTGGATGGGGCCGGACATATCGACCTCACGCTCGATGTTGAGCAGGCCCTCTTGCCCGGCAAAGGTGCGCGCGGTGATGCGCACCGGAAAGCCGAAGCGGTAGTCGCCCAGGTCGATCTGCGTCATGGCGTTGATCTGGCCGGTGATGGAGCCTGCCAGCGTGATCAGGCGCTCGCCCTCGGTGATGGAGTCGTGCAGCTCTTCTTCGGGCTGGTTGTGGCGCTGGGTGCGGGCGGCCAGGGCGGCCTGCACATCGGCGGCTTGCACCAGGGTACCGCCGCGCGCCTTGCACAGGGCGGCGCTTTCAATGGCCAGCGCTTCGGTGTGGGCAAAGCGTGCGCTCTGGCGGCGCTGGTCGTCGGCCTCGCGGTGGGTTTGCTCCAGCAGCAGGGCCACGGCGTCGGGGCCGAAGTGGGGCAGGCCGCGCTTTTTGCAGACTTGCGCCACCAGGATGGCGGTGGCGTGGTGGGTGGCGGGGGTGGCGGCAAAGTGGTCTGAAAAATCGACCTTCACGCGGAAGCGGCGCGCGGCGTCGGGGTCGGCGTCCTGCAGGGCGTAGTACTCGTCCACCGATCCGATCAGCACGATCTTCACATCTACATCCACCGGCTCGGGCTGCAGCGCCACGGCGCCGCCGGGGCCATGGCCTGGGCCGCCGCCGCCTTCCTCGATCTGCAGGCGGCCGCAGCGCAAGAAGCGGCGCAGGCGCTGCCACAGGCCTTCTTCGGCGGCCAGGTCGTGCAGGTGCAGCAGGATGAAGCCGCCGTGCGCCTTGAGCAGGCTGCCTGCGTGGATGCCGGTGTGGTCGGCCTGCACGGTGTCGGCGTCCGATCCATGCTCGATGCTGCCAAACAGCGTGCGCTGGGTGGGGTTGTCTTCCACCACCACAGGGGCGGCGGTGCGGCCGTGGTTGTCCACCACCAGGTTCACCTGGCAGCGGGCCAGCAGGTCGTCGAGCGCGTCCTTGCGGTCGTCTTCGGCGTCAGTGCCCTGGTCGCTACCTCGTTCGGCATCGAGGGGCTCGAACAGGTCGATGTCGGCCAGCACCGCATGCTCCACCTGGTCAAGCCAGTGCGTGAGCTTGACGGTGTCCTTGATCTGCTTGCGCAGGCCCTGGCGGATGTCGTGCAGGGCGTGTTCCACCAAGGGCTTGATGGTCTGGCGGCGCAGGGCGGCCAGGGCGTCGTCGCGGGTGCGCTCCAGCGGGCGGACGGCTTCCAGAAAGCGGGAGATCTCGGTCCGCAGTTCTTGTTCGGCGGCGTCGATCTCTGCGCGGCGCTCGCGCGGCAGGGCGCGGGCCTCGGCTTCGGTCAGCGCCTGGCCCTTGGGGCCGGTGAGGGTGAATACCATTTGCCCGCCCTCGCGGGTCAGGCGGAACTGGCGGGCCTCGGCAAACGCGTCGAGCACGGCAAAGGCCTCGCCTTCTTGCGCCTGCCAAGTTTTCTCGATGCGCTCGGCCTCGGCCTTGAAGTCGGCGGCGGCCAGGCGTTTGGGGATGTCGGCCTGCAGGTTCTTGGCCATGTCGGCCAGGCCCTGGCGCAGCTGGCGGCCCTGGCCCGCTGGCAGGCGCAGGGCGCGGGGGCGGTCGGGCGTGTCGAAGTTGTGCAGGTAGCACAGGTCGGGCGGCACGGCGCGTTCTGCCGCAGCAGTCTGCATGGCCTGGCGCAGCAGCGATGCGCGCCCGCTGCCCACTTCGCCCAGCACGAACAGGTGGTAGTCAGGCTGGTGCAGGCCCAGGCCAAACTGCGCGGCGGCCTGCGCGCGCTCCTGGCCGATCCAGGGCAGGGGCAGGTCTTGCAGTTCGGCCGTGCTGGCAAAGCCCAGCGTTGCGGGGTCAATCGTCAGCCGCAGCTGGTGGGGGGCGAGGGCAAAGGCGGGCATCGGTGCGGAATGTGGTTGGGGGCAGGCCGCAGCGCCGGGCGGTGCACATGGCGCTGTGGTTGGGCGCGGTGGCGTGGCGCTGCAGCCTTCAAAATATGAATAAAAAAGGCCGTCTGCGCGCGGTGGGTATGCCTTTTAAGCTATCAAAATAATAGTAATCAATCAATGAGCCACGGGGCAGGCCCCGGCGGGGGCGCCCCCGGCTTGCGCGTGGCTGCGCGCATCGGCCAGTGCGGCGGCGGTGGGGGCCTCGGTGGGCCAGCCCGCCAGGTGCTGCTGGGCCACGCGGCTCAGGGCGGTGATCCAGTGGTTGTTGTCGTTCAGGCAGGGGATGTAGTGAAACTCCTGCCCGCCCGCGTGCAAAAAGGCCTCGCGCACTTCCATGTTGATTTCTTCCAGTGTCTCCAGGCAGTCGCTGGTGAAGCCGGGGCACACCACGTCCACCCGCCGCGTGCCCGCCTTGCCCAGTGCCTCGATGGTGGGCTGGGTATAGGGCTCCAGCCACTTGGCCTTGCCAAAGCGCGACTGGAAGGTGATGCGGTAGCGCTCCTCGCGCAGGCCCAGGCGCTCGGCCAGCAGGCGGCCGGTCTTGCGCGCCTCGCAGTGGTAGGGGTCGCCCAGGTGCAGGGTGCGCTCGGGCACGCCATGAAAGCTCATCACCAGCTGGTCGGGCTGGCCGTGGTGCTTCCAGTGGGTTTCGATGGTGCGGGCCAGGGCGTCGATGTAGCCGGGGGCATCGTGGTAGTGGTTGACGAAGCGCAGCTCAGGCACGTTGCGCGTGCGTGCGGCCCAGGTGTAGACGGCGTCAAACACACTGGCCGTGGTGGTGGCCGAGTATTGCGGGTACAGCGGCAGGATGAGGATGCGCGTGGCGCCCTCGGCCTTCAGCGCATCGAGCTGGCTGGCGATGGACGGGTTGCCGTAGCGCATGGCGTGGCGCACCAGCACCGCGTGGCCTGCCTCGCCCAGCCAGCCGCGCAGCAGCGTGGCCTGCTTGGCTGTCCAGTGCGCCAGGGGCGAGCCCTCGGGCGTCCAGATGCTCGCGTATTTGGCGGCAGATTTGGCGGGGCGCGTGCGCAGGATGATGCCGTGCAGGATGGGCATCCACAGCAGCCTGGGGATCTCCACCACGCGGTGGTCGCCCAAAAACTGCGCCAGATAGCGGCGCACGGCCGGGGCCGTGGGTTCGTCGGGCGTGCCCAGGTTGCACAGCAGCACGGCGGTGCGCTCGGCCTGGCCGTGGGTGTATGGGGGTTCGGGGGCAAAGGTGGAGGGCATGGCCCGATTGTGGCAAATGGGCCGGGCCTTGGCGGGCACGCGGGATCTGCGGCACATCCACTGGTTACCGTCGGGTATTCTTGCCGCACCATGACCGCCCCCCAGCCTCAACCCACCGCGCCTGCGCTGGCATCCGCCCCGCAGCTGGACATCGCCCGCATCCGCGCCATCTCCATCGACCTGGATGACACGCTCTGGCCCATCTGGCCCACCATCACCCGGGCTGAAAACGTGCTGCTGGACTGGCTCACGCACCATGCGCCCGCCACGGCGGCCCTGTTCTCCAGCACCGAATCGCTGCGTGCCATCCGCAACCAGATGGTGGCGCTGCGGCCCGACCTGCTGCACGACCTGAGCGCGCTGCGGCGCGAGTCCATCCGCCTGGCGCTGACCCAGGCGGGCGACGAGCCCGCGCTGGCCGAACCGGCGTTTGACCTGTTCTTTGCCGAGCGCATGCGGGTGGAGCTGTTTGACGACGCACACGACACGCTGGCCTTCTTGTCGGCACGCTACCCGGTGGTGGCGGTGTCCAACGGCAATGCCGACGTGCACCGCATCGGCATCGGCCACTACTTTCGCCACAGCATCAGCGCGTCGGAGTTTGGCGTGGCCAAGCCCGATGCGCGCATCTTCCACGCCGCCGCCACGGCCGTCGATGTGCTGCCCCACGAGGTTCTGCACGTGGGCGACGACGCCACGCTGGATGCGCAGGGCGCGCTGAACGCGGGCATGCAGGCTGTGTGGATCAACAGCGCCAACCACCCCTGGCCGCACGACGACACACCGCCCCATGCCACGGTGGACAGCCTCACTGCGCTGTGCAGGCTGCTCGCCTGACCGGCTGCGCTGGCTCGGTTTCTTGCCTCAGGTCAAGGTTTGGGCGTGCGGTGGTTGAAGCCGTTGCCCGATAAGGTCACACTCACCCGTCGCTCAGCGACCCCCTCACCATGCCCCGTAATCCCCCGCCATTGCCCGCCATCCGCACCATCGGCCTCATGCAACCCATGGCCTGGCTGGTGCTGGCCTGGCGCGACATGGCCCGGGCGGGCTGGATCAGCTTTGCACATGGCCTGGCGCTTACGTTGTTCGGTGCCGCGATCTTTGCGGTGGGGCACCACCGGTTCTGGCTGCTGGCGGGGGCGCTGTCGGGCTTTCTGGTGGTGGCGCCGGTGCTGGCCACCAGCCTGTATGCGTTGAGCCGCGCGCTGGAGCGCCGCGAAAGCGCCAACCTGGGCGTGGTGCTCAAGACATGGTTCAACTGGCAGAACAGCCACGTGAACAAATGGGGCAACGACTACTGGTGCATGGTGCAGTTTGGCGCGCTGCTGGCGCTGGCGGCCTCGGGCTGGGTCATGACATCGGCGGCGCTCATCACGTTGCTGGCGCCGGTGCCCATCGAGACGCCGCTCGACTTTCTGCGCCACGTGGTCATGGCCCGCGACGGCTGGCTGTTCGAGATCTGGCTGGCCCTGGGCAGCCTGATGGCCGCGCCGATTTTTGCGTCGAGCGTGGTGGCCATGCCGCTGCTGCTGGACCGCCGCGCCACGCTGCTGCAGGCGGTGCTGACCAGCTGGCAGGCCGTGGTGGTCAACCCGCTGCCCATGGCGTTCTGGGCGGCGATCATCCTGGGCTTTACCTTGCTGGGCCTGGGCTCGCTGTTGCTGGGCCTGATCGCCGTGATGCCCATGCTGGGCCACGCCAGCTGGCACGCCTACCGCGACCTGGTGGACGCCTCCAGCCTGCCCGAGCGCGACCTGGCTGCACCCGCTGCGCCAGCGCGCACGCCTGGAGGGGCATCGTGATTTTTGGCTTCACCGAGGCGCAGATCTCGGGCTTCTTCCTCACCTATGGCGTGGGGGCGTTCATTGCCTACATGCTGTTCATCATCGGCCAGCTGGCATGGGAGTCCAAGGCCGGGCGCTTTGGCACTTTTGTGCTCTTCCTGGGCCTGGGCGTGGGGTTTCTGGGGTTCCTGGCCAAGGTGGTGATCCAGTGGTGGCTGGAGAAGTGAGCGGGCCTGCCGGTGAAAAGGGCGAAGTCGCCCCGATCCCTGGTTCTGTGCCAGGCCACCGGATTGCAGGGCTTGCCTTGTGAGTCAGCCTCACAGCCCTTCCTGGTCGGAGTACCACCACCGGTTGGCCGGTCTGGTGCTCGCATCGCCGGTGTTGATGGAGGCGCTTCGTGCCGTGCGGGCACTGGGGCTGGGTTCGTGGTGCATCGGTGCCGGAGCCGTGCGATCGCTGGTGTGGGATGACTTGCACGGGTTTGCAGAACCCACGCCGCTGGACGACGTGGATGTTGTTTACTTCGACTCCACGGTGGAAGGTGTTGAGCACGACACCGCGCTGGAGACCTGGTTGCGCCACGCCATGCCTTCCATCGCGTGGGAGGTGACCAACCAGGCCACCGTGCACCAATGGTTTGCCCGTCACCTGGGGCTGCAGGTGCCGCCGTTAGCGTCGCTGGAAGACGGGGTAGGCACGTGGCCAGAGATTGCCACTTGTGTGGGGGTGTTTTTGCGCGCTGACGACTCCATCGGCGTGGTGGCACCCCATGGGCTGGACGACTTGTTTAACCTGGTCGTGCGCCACAACCCGGTGCGCGCCGATGCTCAAACCTACCGCGAGCGCGTCGCGTCCAAGCGATTTGCCGAGCGCTGGCCATTGCTGTCCATCTGCCCTGCTTGAGGGCGGCCTGTGGGCCTGAGCCGGTTGCAGCCTCAGCGCGGCCAGGACCGCAGGCCTAGCTCCTGCGCCAGTTGCCGGTAGTCGGCCAGACTGCGTTGCACGAACTCCTCCAGCGCCGCGCCGGTGCGCGCAAACGGGTACAGGCCGTACTGGCTGCACAGCGCTGCGTAACCGGGGGCGGCCAGCGCATCGGCAAAAGCCGTGACCCAGGCACGCACGGCGGCATCGGGGGCGCTGGCGGCCATGTACAGGCCGCGCACCGTGGGCCAGACCAGGTCCACGCCCTGTTCGCGTGCTGTGGGCAGGTCGGCCAGTGCGCCAGGCAGGCGGGCCTGCGCCAGCACGGCCAGAAAGCGCAGGGGCGCGCCTTTTTCCAGGGCCTGTCGGGCCTCGGCCGCATCGCCGGTAAAGACGCCGATATGGCCGCCGCGCAGGGCCTTGAGTGCCTCGCCGCCGCCTTCAAACGAGACAAACCGCATGCGCTTGGGGTCCTGCCCGGCGGCACGGGTCAGCAGCGCGGCCTTCATCCAGTCTTGGCTGCCCAGGGTGCCACCGGCGCCAAACACCACGCGGGCCGGGTCCTTGCGCAGCGCGGTCACCACGTCTTGCAGGCGCTGGTGGGGCGAATCGCGGTGCACGGCCACCACGCCGTAGTCGGTGCCCAGGGTGGCGATCCAGCGCACGGCGCTCACCGGGTGCGGGCCAAAGCGGCCCTGTGCGATGTTGAGCAGCGAGCCGCTGGAGAACGCCACCAGCGTGCCCGGCCCGCCCAGCCGCCCGGTAGCGATCTGGTCAAACGCCATGGCACCGATGCCCCCGGGTAGATAGCGTGTGTGCAGCGGTGGGCGTGCGGGGCGCACGGCTTGCACGGCCTGCGTGGCCAGGCCGCAGGTCAGGTCGAACCCGCCGCCGGGGCGGGAGGGGGCGATGCATTCGGCGGGCTCCAGCGATGCGTCGGCCGCCCACGCAGCTGGCGTGTGCGCAGCGCCTGCGGTGCCCGCCAGTGCTGCCAGCCACTGCAGGGCGCGGCGGCGGGGCAGGGTGGGGAGAGGGTGTGGTGCGGACGGCATGCGGGGCGAATTCTGGCGGAATCTGGGGTGCTGCGGGATGGGGGTTTTCAGCCCCGGGGCCACCACAGGATGGCCAGCAGGCCGGGCCCACCCGCGCGTTCTTCGAGCCGCAGGCCGCCCCGATGCCGCTCGGCGATGGAGCGCGCGATTGCCAGCCCCAGGCCTGAGCCGCCTGCCGCCGCCTGCGAGCCACGCCGGTAGCGCTGGCCAAGTGCATCGCGTTCGCTGGCGGGCAGGCCGGGGCCGTTGTCTTCCACGCTAAGGCTCCAGCCGAGGTCATCGCCTGCGGCTGACACGGTGACCGTGCCGTGTTCAGGTGTGTAGGCAATCGCGTTGGCCGCCAGGTTGGCAAGCGCCTCGCGCAGCAAGCCGCTGTCGCCCACGGCCATGAACTCGGGCGTGGGGGTGTGGATGCCAAAGTCGATCTGCCGAGCGCGGGCGCGGGGCAGCAGCTCCAGCGCCACGGCGCGCAGCAGCGCGGCCAGGTCGAATGGGGCCAGCTCCACCGCAGCCGTATCGCTGCGGCCCAGGGCCAGCAGCTGCTGGGTGCTGCGCGTGGCGCGTGCGACTTCGCCGCCGATGGCTTCCAGGGTGTGCTGCACCTGGGTGGCGTCGGCCTCGCGCCGGGCGTAGTCGATCTGCATCTGCAGCGTGGTGAGGTGGGTGCGCAGCTGGTGCGAGGCATCGTCCAGAAACTGCCGCTGCTGGGCCACCAGGTCTTGCGTGCGCGCCATCTGCTGGTTGGCGGCGGCCACCAGGGGGCGGATGTCGGCGGGCAGGTCGGTGTCGGCCATGGGGGTCATGTCGTCGGGGCTGCGCGCCTGCACCTCGCGCGCCAGGCGCGCCAGCGGCCGCAGCGCCACGGCCAGCGTGGCGGCTGTGCCCAGCACCATGAGCGCCAGCACCAGCGTGTCGCGCAGCGCTGCCCGGCGCACAAAGCGGCGCGTGAACTCCTGCCGCGAGCGGGTGCTTTCTGCCACCTGCACCAGCACGCTGCTGGCATCGGCTCCGGGCGCGGCGCCGTCTACCGCCCGGCGGTAGGCGGCCAGCCGCACGGATTCGCCGAAGTAGGTGGCGTCATAAAAAAGTGGCACGCCGGGCGTGAGTGGGCCGGGCGGCAGGGGCAGGTCGGCGTTGCCCAGCTCCACCAGCCCGTCGGACGACGCCACGCGGAAGTACACATTGCCGCTGGCCGTGAGTTCAAAAAATTCGAGCATGCTGTACGGCAGCTCGGCCGACAGGCCGCCCGACGCCGTGGAGATATTGGCGTCAATGGATTTGAGCGCCCCGAGCAGCGAGCGGTCGTAGGCCGCGTTGGCCGCCTCCAGCGCGTCGTGTCGCGTCATCCACAGCTCCACGCCCGTCACCACGGCCAGCAGCGGCAGCAGCAGCAGGGCCAGCAGCCGCCACAGGCTGGCGCGGCGCAGGCGCGCGATCAGTCTCATGGTTCAGCCTGTTTCGAGCGCATAGCCCAGGCCGCGCAGGGTGGTGATGCGCACACCGCTGCCATCGAGCCGCTTGCGCAGGCGGTGCACAAACACCTCCACGGCTTCGGGGTGCACGTCCTCGTCGTCAGAGAACACGCGGTCCAGGATCTGCTGCTTGGAAAACGGCTCGCCGCTGCGCTGCACCAGCACGCGCAGCACGGCATGCTCGCGCGGCGACAGGGCCAGGGGCTCTCCATGCAGCGTGAACTGCTTGCGCGGGTTGTCGTACACCAGCGCGCCACAGGCCAGCCGCGGGTGCTCGTTGCCGCGTGCGCGGCGCACCAGGGCATGCAGGCGGGCCTCCAGCTCGGCCAGCTCGAAAGGCTTGGCCAGAAAGTCGTCAGCCCCTGCGTTGAGCGAGCGCACGCGTTCATCGAGCGAATCGCGGGCCGTGAGGATCAGCGCGGGCAGCCGCTGGTCGCGGTCGCGCAGGCGCTGCAGCACGGCCTGGCCGTCCAGCCCGGGCAGGCCCAGGTCCAGCACCAGCGCATCGTAGTTGTCGTGCTGCTGCAGCGCACGGTCGGCCAAGCGCCCGTCGTTCACCCATTCCACCTGAATGCCCGCATGCTCCAGCGCGCGGCTGAGCCAGGTGCCCAGGTTGTGGTCGTCTTCGGCCAGGAGGATGCGCATGGGGGGAATGCTAATGCCGTTGTACCGTGGCCCGGTTCGCCAGCAGGCTGTTGAAACTGGCGCGCCCCCAAAGCCAGTGCCACCGTGGAGCGGGCTTTGCCCGGCCACGGGTGGCGTCCCCCTCGGGGGAAGACGCGAAGCGGCTCAGGGGGGCTTCTCTAGTCCGGCTTGATCTGCGCGCGCTTGATTACTTTCTGCCAGCGCGCCTGCTCCGCCGCAATGAACTGCGCAAACTGCGCGGGCGTGCCGCCGATGGCTTCGGCGGCGTCGCCGTTCAGGCGCTTGAGGGCTTCGGGTGCCTTCACGGCCTTCATGGTTTCGGCGGCCAGCTTGTCCAGGTGGTCCTTGGGCAGGCCCGCGGGGGCCAGCATGCCGTACCACTGCGTCATCTCGAAGCCGGGGAAGCCCTGTTCGGCCACGGTGGGCACGTCGGGCAGCTGCGGCAGGCGCTGGGTGGAGCCGGTGGCGATGCAGCGCACCTTGCCGGACTTGATGAACGGGAGCAGGGCCGCAGCGCCCACCGATGCGGCATCAAGGCGGCCCGAGAGCAGGTCGGTCATCATGGGGCCGGTGCCCCGGTAGGGCACGTGCAGCATGAAGATCTCGGCGGTCATCTTGAGGTATTCAAACGCGAGGTGGCCCGCGCTGCCATTGCCTGCCGAGCCGTAGCTGAGCTTGCCCGGGTTCTTCTTGGCGTAGGCGATGAACTCCTTGAGGTTCTTGGCGGGCACGTCGGGGTGCACCACGTACAGGCTGGGCACCTTGGCCAGCAGGCTCACGGGCTTGAAGTCCTTGTTGGCGACGTAGGGCAGCTTGTCGAAGATGTAGGGGTTGACGGCCAGCGTGCCGATGTGGCCCAGGATGAGGGTGTGCTGGTCTTCGGCACGGGCCACTTCCTGCATGGCGATGTTGCCTGCGGCGCCGGGCTTGTTGTCCACAAACACGCTCTGGCCCAGGGTCTTGCTCAACTCGGCCGCTGTGGAGCGTGCAACGATCTCGGAGCTGCCGCCCGGTGCAAAGGGCACCACAAAACGCACAGACTTGGCGGGCCATGCGGCCTGAGCCGACGCAGCGGCGGGCAGCAGGCCGCCCAGTGCCAGGGCGCTGCCTGCGCCCAGCAGGTGGCGGCGGGTGGGGTGGAAGGCGGGGGTGGTGTCGTTATCGAACAGCATGGGTGTCTCCGTGAAAGCCGTAGTGGCGTTGCCGGGCGTATGGTGTGCGCAGCGTGCTTTCGGAATGCTGTCAGTCGGCCTGGGGTTTACCCGAGGCACCCCGGGCCGTCAAAGCGGGGATCAGGCCTGTGACGCTACTGCCGTGCCGCTGAGCACGGCCCCTTCCAGCGTGGCCGGGTAGGGGCCTGCCACATAGTCGCCGCAGGCCGTCAGCCCCGGCAGCACCTGCATGCCGGGCCGCTGCAGGCCAGGGGTGCAGGCAAAGGTGGCGCGTTTTTCCACCACAGTCTGCACGGGCTGCAGGCCGGTCAGGCCCAGCTGGGCGGCGGCCTGCTGCAGCACCTGCTGCTCGATCAAGGCGCGGTCCCCATCACTGGCACTCACCACAAAGGCCAGCAGCCCGTGCTGGCCGTCGAGCTGGCCCCGGTCGAACACAAACTGCGCCGGGTGGGCAGCGGTGTTGCGCAGCGCCAGCATGGGCAGGGGCAGGTGGGCGCCTGGGGCGTGGGCATAGACGGTGGTGATGGCCTCAAACCGCAGGGCGCTGGTGGTGGCGCTCCAGCGGGCTGCACTGGCCAGGCCCGCCGTGCCTGCCAGGCCTTCGACCATGCGGCTGGCCTCCCAGGACGGGCAGGCCAGGGTGACGTGGTCGAACGCTCCGGGTTCTTCGGTGCCGTTGGCGGCCACTACCGGTTGCCAGCGCCCGCCAGGCAACGGCTGCAGGCGCTGAATGCGCTGGCCGGTGAGGACTTCCACGCCCCGCTGCCCCAGCCAGCGCCTGGCGGCCTCGGGGAAAAGGGTGCCCAGGTCCGCGCGCGGCAGCAGCAGGTTGGAGCCGCCGCGCCCGCTGAACAGGCTGTCCTGCAGCACGCGCAGAAACACCTGGCCGCTGGCCTGGTTGGCAGGGGTGTTGAGGGCCGACACACACAGCGGGTCGATGAACTCAGCCATGAGCCGGGGCGTGAGCGGCGCGCACAGCGCGGCCACCGATGTGGCGGGCGCGCAGCGAAAGCCGCGCAGCTGCCAGGCCGTGGCTGTGCGCAGCAGTGCCAGCTTGTCGCGCCAGCCCCAGCCCTTGGCGCGGGCAATGCCCAGCAGCGCATCGAGGGGTGGGGGCAGGTCGGGCAGTTGCAGGCCCTGGCCATCAGGGAATTGCAGCGTGAGTGGCAGGCGCAGCAGGGCGGTATCGATGTCCACGCCCACCAGCCGCATCAGGCGCAGGCTTTCGGCATAGGCGCCGATCAGGATGTGCTGGCCATTGTCGAGCGTGGCGGGTGTGCCATCACGCAGCGCTCCCGGCACGGCGCGCGCCCGGCCGCCCACGGTGCGCGCGGCCTCGAACACGGTGACCTGGCGCCCTGCCTGCACATGGGCAATGGCGGCGGCCATGCCCGCCCAGCCTGCGCCAATGACGGCGACCTTCATGGACGCGGGCCCACGGCTACGACATCCGGCCGAGCGCCTGCACCTTCCACGCCAGCCAGAACTTGCGCAAGGGCGTGAGGCGGATGCGCTGGTGCAGCACCTGGAAGTTCTCGTGCTCGATCTCACGCAGCAGGGTGCGGTAGATGTTGGCCATCATCAGGCCGGGCTTCTGGGCGCGGCGGTCGGCATCGGGCAGCAGGGCGAAGGCCTCGTCGTACAGCCGGTGCGCGCGCTCGGCCTGAAAGCGCATCAGTGCCGTGAAGCGGTCGGAGTAGGTGCGCTTCAAGATCTCGTGCGCCTTCACATCAAACTGCTGCAGCTCGTTCACCGGCAGGTAAATGCGGCCCAGCATCGCGTCTTCGCCCACGTCGCGGATGATGTTGGTGAGCTGGAAGGCCAGGCCCAGCTTGTGGGCGTATTCGGTGGTGCGCGGGTCGGTCTGGCCGAAGATGCGCGCCGCCACTTCGCCCACGATGCCCGCCACCAGGTGGCAGTAGCCCTTGAGGCCGGCAAAGTCGAGGTAGCGGGTCTGCTCCAGGTCCATCTGGCAGCCGTCGATCACGGCCTGCAGGTGTCGTTGTTCAATGCCATAGTCGGCGGCCAGCGGCATCAGTGCCTGCATCACGGGGTGGGTGGGCTGGCCCGCATAGGCCTTGGCCACCTCGGCCTGCCACCAGGCGAGCTTGGTGCGCGCCACGCCGGGGTCGGAGACTTCGTCCACCACATCATCCACTTCGCGGCAGAAGGCGTAAAACGCCGTGATCGCGGCGCGGCGCGGGGCCGGCAGGAACAGGAAGGCGTAGTAGAAGCTGCTGCCCGAGGCCACGGCTTTTTGCTGTACGTATTGCTGTGGGGTCATGGGGCGAGATTGTCCCATGGGCCAGCGCGGCAGCTGGCGAGCGATATTGCCGAAAGCCAGTGTCCCTGGGGGAAGGACCATGCCCAGTGAGCGGATGGGCACCGCTCCATGACTCAAGCGCGCGGCCCATGAAACCGCCACGGCCCGAGCCAGCGCACCCGTGGAACTGGCTTTGCCAGGCCACCGGGTGCGTCCCCCACAGGGGGAAGGCGCGTAGCGACTCAGGGGGAGTCTAGAACGCGATCTGCTCCACGCCAATGTCGCTCGGGCGGCGCAGGGCTTCCTTCATGAACACGCTCATGGGCAGCGTGCCCTGGTCGGAGCTGAACCATTTCTTGTAGAGAGTCGCCATCTCGCCGTTCTGGATCATGCGGCGCGTCACGCGGTCCACCAGTTCCTTGAACTTGGGGTCGTCCTTGCGCAGGCCAATGCTGTAAGGCTCCACCGAGAGGCGCTTTTCGAGGAACTGGTATTCGTCCATGGCCTTGCCCATGCGGGTCAGGGGGATCCAGATGCCGGCATCGTCGGCAAATGCTGCATCGGCCTCGCCCTTGGCCAGGGCGTTCACGGCGTCCAGCGTGCTGTCCACCGGCACGTAATTGAACTTGCGCACAAAGGTGCGTTCGTTGGCCTTGAGCAGGTTTTCATTGGTGGTCTTGGCCTGCACGGCGATTTTTTTGCCCTGCAGGTCGTCCAGCGTCTTGATGCCGGAGCTTTTGCGCACCAGGAAGGCGGACGACGCCACAAAGATGTGGTGGCTGAACGCAATTTCCTTTTGCCGCGCGGCGGTGTTGGCCGTGCCGCCGCATTCCAGGTCCACAACATTGCCCTTCACGTCGGAGATGCGGTTCTTGCCATCAACCAGCAGGTACTTCAGGCGCAGATCGGGGCGCTTGAGTTCCTTTTTGATTTCTTCATAGATCTGCAGGCAGATATCGACCGTGTAGCCCTGCACCTTGCCGCTGCTTGCGTCCTTGTATGAAAACGGCAGGGACTTTTCGCGGTGGCCCAGGCGCAGCTCGCCTGCGCTGGCGATGTGGGCCAGGGTGTCTTCTGCCCACGCAGGGGCGTTGGCCAGAACGAGGGCCGCCATCAGCGCCCAGGGGCGCAGCATCGAAGAGATTTTCATGAAAGAGAAAAGAGGGAAAAGAACAACAGGGCGCCTCACGGCGCGGGGGAGATCGATGGGCAGGCATGCCCGGCAAGGAGGCCGGGAGCCGGGCTGAGCGCGGATTGTGTACCCGTGCTGCGCGGTTGCCACGCCCGCGCTGCGGTGCGCGTCAGCATTCCACAACATTCACAGCCAGGCCGCCGCGCGAGGTCTCCTTGTATTTGATCTTCATGTCCGCGCCGGTCTGCATCATGGTCTTGATGACCTTGTCGAGCGAGACCACATGCTGGCCGTCGCCACGCAGCGCCATGCGGGCGGCATTGATGGCCTTGATGGCGCCCATCGCGTTGCGTTCGATGCAGGGGATCTGCACCAGCCCGCCCACCGGGTCGCAGGTCATGCCCAGGTTGTGTTCCATGCCGATCTCGGCGGCGTTCTCGATCTGCTCTGGGCTGCCGCCCATCACCGCAGCCAGCGCGCCTGCCGCCATGGAGCAGGCCACACCCACCTCACCCTGGCAGCCCACCTCGGCGCCCGAGAGCGAGGCGTTTTCCTTGTAGATGATGCCGATGGCGCCTGCCGTGAGCAAAAAGGTGGCGATGCCGTCGTCGTTGGCCGGGATAGGGCCTTGCAGGAAGTTGACGTAGTAATGCAGCACGGCCGGGATCACGCCCGCCGCGCCGTTCGTGGGCGCGGTCACCACGCGGCCGCCAGCGGCATTCTCCTCGTTGACGGCCATGGCGTAGAGGTTCACCCAGTCCAGCATCGAGAGCGGGTCGCGCAGCGCGGCCTCGGGGGCGCTGCTGAGCTTGTGGTGCAGCTCGGCCGCGCGGCGGCGCACATGCATGGGGCCGGGCAGGGTGCCGGTGCTGGCGCAGCCGCGCTGCACGGCACCGGCCATGGTTTTCCAGATGGCCATGAGCTGGCGGCGCACCTCGGCGCTGCTGCGCCAGTGTTGCTCGTTGGCGGCCATGAGCTGGGCGGGGGTGAGCCCGGTGCTCTGGCACTGGGCCAGCAGCTCGGCCCCGGTGCGGAAGGGGTGGGGCAGGCCCTGGGCATGGCCGGCCGCATCAGGCCCTGCAGTGGCAGCACTGTTTAGCACACGCTCGCCCGCCGCGTCGATCACAAAACCACCGCCCACCGAGTAGTACTCACGCGCCGCAATCTCGTTGCCCTGCGCGTCGAACGCGTGAAACGCCATGCCGTTGGGGTGCAGCGGCAGGCTTTTGCGACGAAACAGCAGGTGTTCTTTTTCAACAAACGGCACCACATGCTCGCCCAGCAGGGCCAGCGTTTGCCGGGTGCGGATGTCGGCAATGGCAGGCTGGATCTGGTCGGGGTCGATGTGGTCGGGCTCGTGCCCGGCCAGGCCTAGCAGCACGGCCTTGTCGGTGCCGTGGCCCACGCCGGTGGCTGATAGCGACCCGAACAGCTCCACGGTGACGTGGTGCACGGCGGCCAGGCCCAGGGTGGCCTGCACATGGCAGGCAAACTGCCGCGCCGCAATCATGGGCCCCACAGTGTGGGAGCTGGAGGGGCCGATGCCGATTTTGAAGAGGTCGAAAACGCTGACGGACATGGTGAAAGTTCTTAGAACGTGTTTAGGATCTTTTCGGGGCCGCGTTGGGGCGCAATCGGGATGAGTAGATGCTTCGGATGCGCCGCATGGGCTCGTGCCCATGCAAGCAGCCGGGGCGGCCTTGTCGCCCGATTTCGCCCCAACCCTTCGGGCAAGTGCCTTGCCGGGCGGTCTGCGGCGTTGCGGCGCTTGCCAATAGCACGGGCTATTGGCTGCGCACCGCGCCTTGCATCCCATCCCGGCAAGGTACTTGCGCGGCCCCGAAAAGATCGTAAACACGTTCTTAGGAGCGGCGCAGTGGTTTGGCCGATGGGTGGGGGCGGACTGGCGGCCGGGTAGGCTGCGACAGGTGCGATTTCAGGGCATAGGTGGCCACGATCAGTGCCAGCCAGCCCAGCAGGACATCCCAGAACCCCATGACCAGCCACACGGGCGCCAGCAAGGGGCCTGCGAGGGGAAGGACGTATAGGGAGAGGCGGGGCGTCCAGAAGCCGGGGACTCTCATGCAGGGGGATGAGAAGGGGTCGAAGGTGCCGGGCGAGCAGCCCAGGCTTTCGAGGATGGTGCGCGCGGTCTGGTTGCCCACGATGGGCAGGCCCAGCGCAAAAATGAACACGATGAAGCCCGCCAGCAACAGCCAGAACAGGCCGACCACACTCCAGCGCAGCACGTCTGCTGGGGTGGCGTTGCTGCGGCGCGGCAGCCAGTTCTGCAGCAGGTCCGCTGCGGCGGCCGGGTGGCGGTCAGCCCAGCGTGCGGCATACAGCGCCAGCCCCCACGCCAGCAGCAGCGCCCAGAAGTTGCGCAGCAGCACAAAGGGGTAGTCCACGATGCTGCCTGCCGACAGAAAAGGCATCAGCCGCAGCCCGATGGCATTGGTCAGCCACGTGCAGGTGCCCAGCGTGGGGTTGGTGTGGGGTTGGCAGTGCAGCACATCCAGCACCCGCTCTGCCGCCACGCCCCCGACGATGGAAAACACCAGGCAAAAAAGAATGAGCCCCCACTGCAGGGTCTTGAAGAGATGTCTGGCGGTCAACGGTGGGCCCTCCTCGCAAGCCACGGGTAGTGGCTTGCGGACATTGTTGTCTTTGTTGTTGTGTTCCGGAACGGGTAAGTCCCGGGCGGCTGGCCGCAGTGGGCGCAAGACTAGCGCGCTGTAAAGGCGGCGCCATGCGCGCTATCCCTGCCCCACCCAGGGTCCGCCCCCCGCTGTCCCTCCGGCGCAGGCGGCTGGTTACTCATAAATTAATAGCTAATAAGGCAATATGGATGCGCGGTGAAGGCCATTTTTGCCTCAGATTCATGGGCAGTGCACGCGCCGATGTCAGCGCGCCTTGTGGCCCATTAATCTTTCTTCTTACATCACCAGCGCGCGGCCCAGCATCACCACCCAGTCCCAGGCATGCAGGCGCGGGCGGGTGTGCAGGCTGCCGCCTTTGAGGGCCTCGACCTTGTCGAGGATGCGCAGGCCGCCCTGCACCACCAGGCGCAGCTCCCAGCCCGCGCGGCCGGGCAGGCGGTGCACCAGGGGGGCGCCGCTGTACATGGTGGTGCGGGCCCAGTCGGCGCAGTCGGCGATGAGGCGCGCGTTTTCGCGCGTGCTTTGCAGGGCCAGCAGCTCGGCCTGGCACGCGCCATGAACGGCGCAGTCGGCGCGCGGCAGGTAGTGGCGGTGGCGGGGGATGTCCACCGACAGGTCCTGCCAGAAGTTGATGAGCTGCAACGCGGTGCAGATCGCGTCGCTTTGCCGCAGCGCCTGCGCGTCGCCCACGCCATACAGGTGCAGCAGCAGGCGCCCCACGGGGTTGGCCGAGCGGCGGCAGTAGTCCAGCAGCTCGGCGCGGTCGGCGTAGCCTTCGGCATCGCGGGTTTTTTCCACATCCTGGGCAAAGGCGCTGAGCAGGTCTTCGAGCAGTGGCACGGGCAGCTGGTGGCTGCGCAGCACGCCTTGCAGCGGCAGGAACACGCTGGCCCAGCGGGGCGAGGGCGGCTGGCCCTGGGCAATCGCGCGCAGGTCGGCCAGGTAGGCCGCCAGGTCGGCCAGGCGGGCGGCGGGTGTAGCGTCGCCTTCATCGGCAATGTCGTCGGCCGTGCGGGCAAAGGCATAGATGGCGGCGATGGGCTGGCGCAGGTGGGGCGGGCACAGCAGCGAGGCGACGGGGAAGTTCTCGTAGTGCGTCACGGGTGCGGCCAGGACCGTGGCGGGCGCAGGCGCGGTGGACGCACTGGCCGAAGCGGCAATGGGTGCGGCTGCCGGGGAAGAGGGGTTGGAGGGCTGTGGGGGGCTGTAGCGGTCGTTCACACCCCGGATTGTCGCTTGACAAGGTGGGGGCGCTTCTCATAGATTACTAACCGGTCAGTCAGTAATCAAAAAGCATTCCATTCAGGGACAAGGAGGCTGGCCCCTAACCCGTTGCAGCGCAGGTCGTAAGGCCTGTGCTGTGCGTGCTGTTCCGTCGCTTCTTCCTTGTGGCCCTTTTTAATCACCGGATTTCCCATGCGCACACCCTCCGCTTTGCGGCCCCTCCAACGGCACTCCCGGTTCCTGCTGGTGCTGGCCACCGCCTCTTTGCTGGCCGCCTGTTCGCGCCCCGCGCCGCCCGAGGAGCCGGTGCGCTCCGTCAAGCTGCTCACGGTGGGCGTGGGTGCGCTGCAATCCAGCCTGGAGTATTCGGGCGAGGTGCGGGCGCGGGTCGAGTCGCGCCTGGGCTTTCGGGTGGCGGGCAAGATCGTCAAGCGCCAGGCTGAGCTGGGCCAGCATGTGAAGGCCGGGCAGGTGCTGGCGCAGCTGGACCCGAAGGACTACCAGCTGGCAACCGATGCAGCGCGTGCGCAGCTGGCATCGGCCACCACGCAGCGTGACCTGGCTGCGGCAGACCTCAAGCGCTACCAGACCCTGAAAGACCAGAGCTTCATCAGCGGTGCCGAGCTGGAGCGCCGTGAAGCCACGCTGAAAGCCGCACAGGCCACGCTGGACCAGGCGCGCGCGCAGCTGTCGTCGCAGGGCAACCAGGCGGCCTACACTACGCTGGTGGCCGATGTGTCGGGCGTGGTCACGGGCATTGACGCCGAGCCAGGCCAGGTGGTGGCTGCGGGCACGCCCGTGGTGCGCATTGCCCAGGACGGCCCGCGCGATGTGGTGTTTGTGGTGCCCGAGGACAAGGTGGCGCAGATTGCCGTGGGCTCGGACGTGGCCGTGCGTGGCTGGTCCGGCGGCGCCACGCTGGCGGGCGCAGTGCGCGAGGTGGCGGCGAGCGCCGATGCGGCCACGCGCACCTACCAGGTCAAGGTGGCCATCGACAGCGCAGAGGCCCCCGCGCTGGGCGCCACCGTGTACGTCACGCCCAAGGCGCTGAGCCACGCGGGCATCCCGGCCATCAAGCTGCCCACCAGCGCGCTGCGCCAGGAGGGGCAGGCCACGGCTGTGTGGGTGTACGACGCGGCCAGCAGCACCGTGAAGTCGCAGCCCGTGCAGATCGCCACGGCCGACGGCAACGAAGCCGTGGTGGCCGCGGGCCTTACGCCTGGCATGCAGGTGGTGGCGACGGGCGTGCATGTGCTCTCGCCCGGGCAGAAGGTGATGGTTTCTCAGCCAAAAACGGCTTCTCCGCCCGCTGGTAAAGCAAAAGCAGCTCCTGAATTGGTAGCAAACCCGGCCTCGGCTGCCAACTGAGGGCCACGCATGTCACAACAACAACCCAAAGAGGGGTTCAACCTCTCCAAATGGGCGCTCGACCACCCGGCGCTGACCCGCTACCTGATGGTGGTGCTGATGCTGCTGGGTTTTGCCGCCTACTTCCAGCTGGGGCAGGACGAAGACCCGCCCTTTACCTTCCGCGCCATGGTGGTGCGCACCTACTGGCCCGGCGCCACGGCGCAGCAGGTGGCGGAGCAGGTCACCGACAAGATCGAGCGCACGTTGCAGGAGGTGCCGTACGCGGACAAGATCCGCAGCTACTCCAAGCCGGGCGAGTCTCAGATCATTTTCCAGATCAAGGACTCGTCCAAGCCCGGCGATGTGGCCAACGTCTGGTACACCGTGCGCAAGAAGGTGGGCGACATGCGCTACACCCTGCCGCAGGGCATCCAGGGGCCGTTCTTCAATGACGACTTCGGTGATGTGTATGGCGTGATCTACGCGCTGGAGTCCGAGGGCTTCAGCTATGCCGAACTCAAGCAGTTTGCCGACGACGCACGCCAGCAGCTGCTGCGCGTGCCCGATGTCGCCAAGGTCGAACTGTTTGGCGTGCAGGACGAAAAGCTGTTCATCGAGATCTCGCAAAAGCGCCTGTCGCAACTGGGCCTGGACATGAACCAGGTGCTGGCCCAGCTGGGCCAGCAGAACGCCGTGGAGAGCGCCGGAGCTATTCAGACCCCGCAGGACCAGGTGCAGGTGCGCGTGCAGGGTCAGTTCAATGCCGTGGAAGACCTGGCGGCCATGCCGATCCGGGGCCCGTCGGGCGCGCAACTGCGCCTGGGGGACATTGCCGAGGTCAAGCGCGGCTATGTGGACCCGGCCGCCGTGAAGGTGCGCCACCAGGGGCGCGAGGTGATTGCGCTGGGTGTCTCCATGGCCAAGGGCGGCGACATCATTGCGCTGGGCAAGGCGCTGCACACCGCCACCGACCGTATCGGCGCCTCGCTGCCCGCGGGCGTCAAGCTTGTGAACGTGCAGGACCAGCCCAAGGCCGTGTCCACCTCGGTGAACGAGTTCGTCCGGGTGCTGATCGAGGCCGTGGTCATCGTGCTGGCCGTGAGCTTCATCAGCCTGGGCTTGCACAAGCGGCCCGGCAAGAACCCGCTGTGGAAGCGCTGGTACATCGACCCGCGCCCCGGCCTGGTGGTGGGCATCACCATCCCCATGGTGCTGGCGGTGACCTTTCTGGCCATGTGGTACTGGGGCATTGGCCTGCACAAGATTTCGCTGGGCTCGCTCATCATCGCCCTGGGCCTGCTGGTGGACGATGCCATCATTGCCGTGGAGATGATGGTGCTCAAGCTTGAAGAGGGCTATGACAAGGTGCGCGCCGCCACCTTTGCCTACGAACTCACGGCCATGCCCATGCTCACGGGCACGCTGATCACGGCGGCCGGGTTCTTGCCCATCGGTTTGGCCAAGTCCACCACGGGTGAATACACGTTTGCGATTTTTGCTGTCACGGTGATCGCGCTGGTGCTCAGCTGGATCGTGTCGGTGTACTTTGTGCCGTACCTGGGCACGCTGCTGCTCAAGGTGCCGCCGCATGTGCTGGCGGCGCAGGCGAACAAGGGCGTGACGGACGACCCGCACGAGGTGTTTGACAGCCCGTTCTACCGCACATTCCGCCGCTTGGTGGACTGGTGCGTGCAGCACCGCTGGCTCACCATCAGCGCAACCATCCTCACCTTTGCGCTGGGCATTGTGGGCATGGGCAAGGTGCAGCAGCAGTTCTTCCCGGATTCGAGCCGGCCGGAGATCCTGGTGGACATCTGGTTCCCCGAGGGCACGTCGTTTGCGGGCAACGAAGAAGTCACCAAGCGCGTGGAGCAGCGCCTGCTGGCCGAGCCCGGCGTGACGGCCGTGAGCACCTGGGTGGGCTCGGGTGTGCCGCGCTTCTACCTGCCGCTGGACCAGGTGTTCCCGCAAAGCAACGTCTCGCAGTTCATCGTGCTGCCGCAGGATCTGAAGCTGCGCGAATCGTTGCGTGTGAAGCTGCCCAGCTTGCTGGCTGAGGAGTTCCCCGAGGTGCGCGGCCGCGTCAAGCTGCTGCCCAACGGGCCGCCGGTGCCGTACCCGGTGCAGTTCCGTGTGGTGGGGCCGGACCCGCTGGTGCTGCGCGAACGCGCCGACGAGGTGAAGGCCCAACTGCGCCAGAACCCCGATATGCGTGGCGTGAACGACAACTGGAATGAGTCCGTGAAGGTGCTGCGCCTCGAAGTGGACCAGGCCAAGGCGCGCGCGCTGGGCGTCACCAGTCAGTCCATCGCCCAGGCGTCCAAGACCATCCTCTCGGGCACGCAGGTGGGCCAGTACCGCGAGGGTGACAAGCTCATCGACATTCTGCTGCGCCAGCCGCTGGACGAGCGCAACGCCATCACCGACATTGCCAACGCGTACTTGCCCACGGCCTCGGGCAAGTCGATCCCGCTCACGCAGATCGCCAAGCCGGTCTTTACCTGGGAGCCCGGTGTGATGTGGCGTGAAAATCGCGACTACGCCATCACGGTGCAGGGCGATGTGACCGAAGGCTTGCAGGGCGCTACTGTCACCGCGCAACTGCTGCCGGGCTTGCGCGCCATCGAAGCAAAGTGGCGCGAGGCAGGGATGGGCGGGTACCGCATCGAGGTGGCGGGGGCCGTGGAGGAAAGTTCAAAGGGCACCAATTCCATCATTGCGGGTGTTCCTATCATGCTGTTCCTCGTGTTCACCCTGCTCATGCTGCAGTTGCAGAGCTTCAGTCGCGCGTTCCTCGTTTACATCACGGGCTTCCTCGGGATCGCTGGTGTCTCGGGTGCGCTGATCCTGCTCAACCGCCCCTTTGGCTTTGTGGCGCTGCTGGGCGTGATTGCACTCATGGGCATGATCCAGCGCAACTCGGTGATCCTGATCGACCAGATCGAACAGGACCGCGCTCGGGGCGTGCCTGCGTGGGATGCGATTGTTGAATCGGCAGTGCGCCGCCTGCGTCCTATCGTGCTGACGGCTGCGGCTGCGGTGCTGGCCATGATCCCGTTGTCACGCAGCGTGTTCTGGGGCCCGATGGCCGTGGCCATCATGGGCGGGCTTATTGTGGCCACTGTGCTCACGCTGCTCGCCCTGCCTGCGATGTACGCCGCCTGGTTCCGGGTCAAACGGCCCGCGCCAGAGGTTCTTGGAGGGGTTTGATTCCCACCCAGCCCGCATCAGGGTAAAATAGAAGGTTGACCGATTTCACGCAGGCGGCAGCTGAGGTTGCCGCCTGTTTGTTTGTTGTAGAACCGCGCGGGTGGCGAAATTGGTAGACGCACCAGGTTTAGGTCCTGACGCCAGCAATGGTGTGGGGGTTCGAGTCCCCCCCCGCGCACCACCCATGTGAGACTTTGCGGAACACGGCGCTGCTGCGCTGCAGCCAGCACGATCCACATTCATAAGAGGAATAGCCATGGCCGTTACTGTTGAAACCCTTGAGAAGCTCGAGCGCAAGATCACGCTGAGCGTGCCCGTCACCCTGATCCAGTCCGAAGTGGACACGCGCCTCAAGCGCCTGGCTCGCACCGTGAAGATGGACGGCTTCCGTCCCGGCAAGGTCCCCATGAACGTGGTGGCCCAGCGTTACGGCTACTCGGTGCAGTACGAAGTGCTCAACGACAAGGTCGGTGAAGCCTTTGCCGTGGCTGCCAACGAAGCCAATCTGCGTGTGGCTGGCCAGCCCCGCATCACTGAAAAGGAAGGCGCTCCCGAAGGCCAGGTGACTTTTGACGCCATCTTCGAAGTGTTCCCCGAAGTCAAGATTGCCGACCTGTCGGACGCCGAAGTCGAGAAGCTGTCGTCCGAAGTGACCGACTCCGCCATCGACAAGACCATCGACATCCTGCGCAAGCAGCGCCGCAGCTTCGCTCAGCGCGCCATCGACGCCGCTGCCCAAGACGGCGACCGCGTGACCGTGGACTTCGAAGGCAAGATCGACGGCGAACCCTTTGACGGCGGCAAGGCCGAAGACTTCCAGTTTCTGGTCGGCGAAGGCCAGATGCTCAAGGAATTCGAAGACGCAGTGCGTGGCATGAAGTCCGGCGAAAGCAAGACTTTCCCCCTGGCTTTCCCTGCCGAGTACCACGGCAAGGATGTGGCTGGCAAGACCGCTGACTTCCTCGTGACCGTGAAGAAGATCGAAGCTGCCCACCTGCCCGAAGTGAACGACGCCCTGGCCAAGTCGCTGGGCATTGCTGACGGCTCTGTGGACGGCCTGCGCGCCGACATCAAGAAGAACCTGGAGCGCGAAGTCAAGTTCCGCCTGCTGGCCCGCAACAAGCAAGCCGTGATGGACGCCCTGGTGGCCAAGGCTGAACTGGACCTGCCCAATGCCAGCATCCAGGCGGAAATCGCTCGCCTGCTGGAAGGCGCCCGCGCCGAGCTGAAGCAACGCGGCATCAAGGACGCTGACAAGGCCGAGATCCCTGAAGACGTGTTCCGCCCCCAAGCCGAGCGCCGCGTGCGCCTGGGCCTGGTGCTGGCCGAGCTGGTGCGCGCCAACGAACTGCAGGCCAAGCCCGAGCAGCTCAAGGCACACATCGACGAGCTGGCGGCCAGCTACGAGAAGCCCGAAGACGTGGTGCGCTGGTACTTCGGCGACCGCCAGCGTCTGGCCGAAGTCGAAGCCGTTGTGATCGAAAACAACGTGACCGAATTCGTGCTGGGCAAGGCCAAGGTGGTCGAGAAGGCCGTGTCGTTTGACGAACTGATGGCCCAGCAGGGCTGATGGGTCTGGCCGGGCGGTTTGTTGCCGAATTGCCCGGTTGTTGCCGTCACACAGGGGCTTGTGCTTTCGTGCACAAGCCCCAATTCATTTCTGGGTACAGTACCTGCTTGACTGGAGAAAACATGAGCGCATTGGAAACACAAGGCCTGGGCATGGTCCCCATGGTCATCGAGCAGTCGGGCCGTGGTGAGCGGTCCTATGACATCTACTCGCGCCTGCTCAAGGAGCGCGTGATTTTCCTGGTGGGTCCGGTCAATGACCAGACCGCCAACCTGGTGGTGGCGCAGCTGCTGTTCCTGGAGAGCGAAAACCCCGACAAGGACATTTCGTTCTACATCAACTCGCCCGGCGGCTCGGTGAGCGCCGGCATGGCGATTTTTGACACCATGAACTTCATCAAGCCCGATGTCTCGACCCTGTGCACGGGCATGGCAGCCAGCATGGGTGCCTTCCTGCTGGCGGCGGGGGCCAAGGGCAAGCGTTTTGCGCTGCCCAACTCCAAGGTCATGATCCACCAGCCTCTGGGCGGCATGCAGGGCCAGGCCACCGAGATCGAGATCCACGCCCGCGAGATCCTCAAGACCCGCGAGCAGCTCAACAACATCCTGGCCGAGCGTACAGGCCAGTCGCTGGAGAAGATCCAGCGCGACACCGAACGCGACTATTTCCTGTCGGCGGACGAGGCCAAGGAATACGGCCTGGTGGACCAGGTGATCAGCAAGCGCTCCTGATCGCCACAGGCTCGCACGGCGGCGTTTTCCCCGGGGGAAGACGCCGTTTTTTATTTGGTTATCATCCCGACAACTTTCCGTACGTAACAAGGCATTGCCCCCATGGCCGAGAAAAAAGGCTCTTCCAGCGAAAAAACCCTTTACTGCTCTTTCTGCGGCAAAAGCCAGCATGAAGTGAAGAAGCTGATCGCCGGTCCGTCGGTCTTTATCTGCGACGAGTGCATTGACCTGTGCAACGAGATCATTCGCGACGAACTTCCGGCCGGTGACCTGGCCCGCGAAGGCCGCAGCGACCTGCCCACGCCGGTGGAGATCAAGACCAACCTCGACAACTACGTGATTGGCCAGGAAGTGGCCAAGCGCACGCTGGCGGTGGCGGTCTACAACCACTACAAACGGCTGCGGCACAAGGACAAGGCCCACAAGGACGACGTGGAGCTGTCCAAGAGCAACATCCTGTTGATCGGGCCCACTGGCTCGGGCAAGACGCTGCTGGCCCAGACACTGGCGCGTATGCTGGACGTGCCCTTCGTGATGGCCGACGCCACCACGCTGACCGAGGCGGGCTATGTGGGCGAGGACGTGGAGAACATCGTCCAGAAGCTGCTGCAAAGCTGCAACTACGAGGTCGAACGCGCCCAGCGCGGCATTGTCTACATCGACGAGATCGACAAGATCTCGCGCAAGTCGGACAACCCCAGCATCACGCGTGACGTGTCGGGCGAAGGCGTGCAGCAGGCGCTGCTGAAGCTGATCGAAGGCACCATGGCCAGCGTGCCACCCCAAGGCGGGCGCAAGCACCCGAACCAGGACTTTCTGCAGATCGACACGACCAACATCCTGTTCATCTGCGGCGGTGCGTTCGCGGGCCTGGAGAAGGTCATCGAGAACCGCACCGAAGCGTCGGGCATCGGCTTCGGTGCATCGGTCAAGAGCAAGAAGCAGCGTTCGCTGACCGAGGTGTTCTCCGAGATCGAGCCTGAAGACCTGATCAAGTTCGGCCTCATCCCCGAACTAGTGGGCCGCATGCCCGTTGTGACCGCGCTGGCCGAGCTCAGTGAGGACGCACTCGTGCAGATCCTGACCGAGCCCAAGAATGCGCTGGTCAAGCAATACAGCAAGCTCCTGGCTATGGAAGGCGTGGACCTGGAAATACGCCCTGCTGCCTTGAAGGCCATTGCCCGCAAGGCACTGGCCCGCAAGACGGGAGCCCGAGGCCTGCGCTCCATCCTGGAGCAATCGCTGATTGGCACGATGTTCGACCTGCCCAATACCAGCAATGTCGAAAAGGTGGTGGTGGACGAGTCCACCATCGAAGAGAACAAGCCGCCGCTGCTCGTTTATCGCGAGGCGGCCAAGAAGGCCTGAAATGACCGGAGCGGGCGCCCTGTTGCCGCCCCTTGCACCATCAACCCTTGCGCCAGTACGGCTGCGCGCAAGGGTTGAAAATCCCCACATGTGGAACCACTTCCATAGAGCACTTTGAGGATTTCCATGTCCGGACATACCCCCCTGCCAGCCACCCCCATTGACCTGCCACTGTTGCCATTGCGCGATGTGGTGGTGTTCCCCCACATGGTGATCCCGCTCTTCGTGGGCCGACCCAAGAGCATCAAGGCGCTTGAGATGGCCATGGAGGCCGATCGCCGCATCATGCTGGTTGCCCAGAAGGCCGCCGCCAAGGATGAGCCCTCGGTGTCGGACATGTTCGACGTCGGCTGCGTCTCCACCATCCTGCAGATGCTCAAGCTGCCCGATGGCACGGTGAAAGTGCTGGTCGAAGGGCAGCAGCGCGCGCTGGTGACCTCCATCGACGACACCGAAACGCATTTCATGGCCACCGTCACGCCGGTCGAAGCCACGCCCGAGGCGAACAAGCCCAGTGAGATTGAGGCCCTGCGCCGTGCGGTGATGCAGCAGTTTGACCAATACGTCAAACTCAACAAGAAGATTCCGCCCGAGATCCTCACATCCATCTCCAGCATCGACGATCCCGGCCGTCTGGCCGACACCATTGCCGCGCACCTGCCACTCAAGCTGGAGAACAAACAGGTGGTGCTGGATCTGTCGGACGTGAAGGCGCGCCTCGAAAACCTGTTCGAGCAGCTCGACCGCGAGGTGGACATCCTCAATGTGGACAAGAAGATCCGTGGCCGTGTGAAGCGCCAGATGGAGAAGAACCAGCGCGACTTCTACCTCAACGAACAGGTCAAGGCCATCCAGAAGGAACTGGGCGAGGGCGACGAAGGCGCCGACATCGAGGAGATCGAGAAAAAGATCAAGCTCGCCAAGATGCCCGCCGAAGCGCGCAAGAAAGCCGAGGCCGAGCTCAAGAAGCTCAAGCTCATGTCGCCCATGTCGGCCGAGGCCACTGTGGTGCGCAACTACATCGACGTGCTCACAGCGCTGCCGTGGAGCAAGAAGACCAAGATCAAGCACGACCTGGTCAATGCCGAAGGCGTGCTCAACGAAGACCACTTTGGCCTGGACAAAGTCAAGGACCGCATCCTTGAATACCTTGCGGTGCAGCAGCGCGTGGACAAGGTCAAGGCGCCCATCCTGTGCCTGGTGGGCCCTCCTGGCGTGGGCAAGACCTCGCTGGGGCAGTCCATTGCCAAGGCCACGGGCCGCAAGTACGTGCGCATGGCCCTGGGTGGCATGCGCGACGAAGCTGAAATCCGTGGGCACCGTCGCACGTACATCGGCGCGCTGCCTGGCAAGGTGCTACAGAGCCTGTCGAAGGTGGGCACGCGCAATCCGCTGTTCCTGCTGGACGAGATCGACAAGCTGGGCACCGATTTCCGTGGCGACCCGTCGAGCGCGCTGCTGGAGGTCCTGGACCCTGAGCAGAACCACACCTTCGGCGACCACTATGTCGAGGTGGACTTCGACCTCTCTGACGTGATGTTCGTGGCTACGTCCAACTCGATGAACATCCCGCCCGCTTTGCTGGACCGGATGGAGGTGATCCGCCTGTCGGGTTACACCGAGGACGAGAAGACCAGCATCGCCATGAAGTACCTGCTGCCCAAGCAGCTCAAGAACAACGGTGTGAAGGACGAGGAGCTGCTGATCACCGAGCCTGCCGTGCGTGACATGGTGCGCTACTACACGCGTGAAGCCGGAGTGCGCTCGCTGGAGCGCGAACTCTCCAAGATCTGCCGCAAGGTGGTCAAGGGCCTGCAACTCAAGAAGCTCACGCCCCAGGTGGTAGTGACGGCCGACAACCTGCCCGACTTTCTGGGCGTGCGCAAGTACACCTATGGCCGCGCCGAGTTGCAAAACCAGGTGGGGCAGGTGGTAGGCCTGGCCTGGACCGAAGTGGGTGGCGATCTGCTGACCATCGAGGCGGCCATCATGCCCGGCAAGGGCGTGATCACGCGCACCGGCTCGCTGGGCGATGTGATGAAGGAATCGGTGGAGGCCGCACGCACCGTGGTGCGCAGCCGTGCGCGCATCCTGGGCATCAAGGACGAAGCCTTTGAGAAGCGAGACATCCACATCCATGTGCCAGACGGCGCCACGCCCAAGGACGGCCCGAGTGCGGGCGCTGCGATGACCACCGCGTTTGTGTCGGCGCTCACGGGCATCCCCGTGCGCGGCGATGTGGCCATGACCGGCGAAATCACGCTGCGCGGTGAGGTCACTGCCATTGGGGGTCTCAAGGAGAAGCTTCTGGCCGCGCTGCGTGGCGGCATCAAGACCGTGCTGATCCCCGAAGAAAACGTGAAGGACCTGCAGGAGATTCCCGACAACGTGAAGAGCGGTCTGGAAATCGTGCCCGTGCGCTGGATCGACAAGGTGCTGGAAGTCGCGCTGGAGAGCAAGCCTGTGCCGCTGACGGATGAAGAAGTGGCGGTGGTCGCAGCGGCCCCGGCCGAAAAATCAGCTGTTTCGTCGGCCGCCGCCGATGGTTTGAAACATTGAAGCAAATTTTTTTGAGGAGCCCCAAAAAATGCGCTACAATTCACTCCATCGCAGCAAACGTTGTACAATGTAAGGCTTCGGTAAATGCGGGAATAGCTCAGTTGGTAGAGCGCAACCTTGCCAAGGTTGAGGTCGAGAGTTCGAGACTCTTTTCCCGCTCCAATTTCCAGAAAAAGGGAAGCGAATGCTTCCCTTTTTTGTCAGAGGAATGTGAATTCCTGGCGCGGTAGCAAAGCGGTTATGCCCCGGATTGCAAATCCGGTTAGTCCGGTTCGACTCCGGACCGCGCCTCCAGATATGGTTTGTACCGTCGATGGCTCAGTAACCTCAGGGTTCTGCGCTGTGATGAAGATGGGCAAGGCTGTTAGGTGATTGGAAATTTTTTGGTCAGCAATCGAATGAGGCCAAAAATAGCGATATAATTTGAGGCTTGCTGATAAGCACTGATGGAAACGTTGGGGTAGCAGGCAAATGCGGGAATAGCTCAGTTGGTAGAGCGCAACCTTGCCAAGGTTGAGGTCGAGAGTTCGAGACTCTTTTCCCGCTCCATATTCGTAAAGGGAAGCTTAGGCTTCCCTTTTTTCTTGGTGGTCCGGGCTGCATCGTTTTCAAGCAAGCCTGTGGCCTGAGATGCGACAGGGCATTGCGTGCATGCGCTGCCCGGGTTACGCTGCAACGCAGGTGTGCGCCCAGCAGCCGGCGCCCCGATGGTGAAATTGGTAGACACTGCGGACTTAAAATCCGCCGCTTTCCTGAAAAGGGGCGTGCCGGTTCGACCCCGGCTCGGGGCACCACTACGAATAAATCATGTCAAGTTACAACGCTCCCTTTGAAATCCACGTCCACGGACAGGTCCCTTTGCGCGCCGACGCGAGTTTTGACCAGCTCCAGGAGGCCCTCAAACCCTTGTGGAAGTACGCTGGAGCCCGTTCGCTGGCCGATGGTGCTGCCAGTGCCTACGAGGAAGAGCCTGGCATCAAGTTCGACGCGCAAGAGCATCTGCTGCAGATGTGCTGGACCGTGCGGGGCGATGAGGACTTTCGCCAGTCACTGGACGAGATGTGCATGAGCCTCAACGAGCTGGCCGAGCAGGGGGCTGCCATTGAGGTGACGTTCTACGATGCCGACTTTGACGAAGAAGAGGAAGAGCAGGGCGCCGAGTCGCGCGACGACTTTGTGATGCTGTTCGTCGGTCCCACCCCGGCCGCCATCATGCAGGTACAGCGTGACTTGCTGGTGCAGGACGTGGTGAACATGATGGAGCGCCACTTTGATGGTGCCGAGCTGGGCGGCGTGGTGGCCGAGATCGACAAGCTGTTCAGCCAGCGCTTTGATGCGCTGGTGAACTCGCTGGAGATTGGCAAGCCCCCACGCGGCCCGGGTGGCCCTGGTGGTGGCCACGGTGGCGGCGGCGGTCGCCGCCCTCGCCACCTGCACTGACCTCTTTTTTGCGCAAGGTGCTCAACGGGGCAGGGCGGCTGCCCCGTCTTGCTGAGACCCACGTACTCGGCATGCCTGCGGCCGCAGGCTAGTCCCCTTTGGCTGCCATGCCGCGTCCTGCGATGACCTCCGACCTTCCCTATCTGCGCTCCTACCCTGTGGCCTTGCAGGAGCAGGCGCGCGATCTGCTGGCACAGGGAAAGCTTGGGGTGGTTCTGCAACGCAAGTACCCCGCAGCCCACGCCGTGCGCAGCGACAAGGCGCTGTACGACTACGCGCAGGAGCTGAAGGCGCGCTACCTGCGCAACGCGGGCACGGTCAACAAGGTGCTGTTCGACAACAAGATCCACGTGGTGCGCCATGCGCTGGGTTTGCATACTGCGGTGTCGCGTGTGCAGGGCAACCGATTGACAGCCAAGCACGAGATCCGCATTGCCGCGATGTTCAAGCAGGCGCCGGACGAGTTCTTGCGCATGATCGTGGTCCACGAACTGGCGCACCTGCGCGAGAAGGACCATGGCAAAGCCTTCTACCAGCTGTGCACCCACATGGAGCCGCAGTACCACCAGTACGAGTTCGACCTGCGCCTGTACCTCACGCATGTGGAACATGCGGGCACCCGGCTGTGGGGGGCGGAGCAGCCCTGAGGGCTACGCAGTCAAAACTATAGAAGCTATTATTTTAATAGCTATTTGGGCTTGATGGACGCGCGCAGAAGCCAGTTTTGGCTTTGAATCAAGGCACCTGCACAGAGTGGCAGCAACTCGCGGGCAGGTCCAGCCAGCGCTGCGCAGCGGCCTCCAGCATGGCGACGGGGCCGGTGGTCAACAGTTGCACCGGGGGCATGGCACCAGGCGGTTGCGCGGGGGGCTGGCCCGGCGGTGTTTGCGAAGGCACCTGCAGCAGGTTGGCTGCTTCCAGCAGGCGCCGCGTCTGGCGGGCCACAGGTTCGCCGGTCTCGATGAACTGCACGTCGGGGCCCACCAGTGCGCGCAGCTCATGGGCCACAAAGATGTAGTGCGTGCAGCCCAGCACCAGGGTGTCCATCTGCCCGGGGGCGGTGCCAAACGGGCCCATGGCCTCGATGTAGCGCTGGCACAGGGCGCCGGTTTCGGTGGCGCTGGCGGCAGCACCGTTGTGTTCAAGAGGCGGCACCGGCTGCGCCACGCTGCGCTCAATGGCATGGGCCAGGCCATCGCAGGGCTGCACCACAAAATGGGCCTGATCGGCCAGCGAGGCCATCAGCTTGCCGAACTTCGCACTGGTCAGCGTGCCCCGGGTGCCGATCACGCCCACGTGGCCTGTTTTTGTCACCGCGAGGGCGGGCTTGATGGCGGGCTCCAGGCCCACGAGGGGTAATTCCGGGTGGCTACTGCGCACTTCGTGAATGGCCGCCGCCGTGGCGGTATTGCAGGCCACCACCAGCGCCTTGATGTGGTGCTGCGCGCGCAGGTACTCGGTGATGGCATGGGTGCGCGCCCCCACATAGGCGTCGCCGCGTTCGCCATAGGGTGCGTTGGCACTGTCGGCCAGGTACACGAAGCGTTCGTGGGGCATCGCGGCCAGCAGCGCGCGCAACACGCTCAGCCCACCGACGCCACTGTCAAAAACACCGATGGGAGAGGAGGCCTGTGGCATCAGAAACCAAGCGCTGGCAGTTGGAGGAAAGCGTGGATTGTAGGAAAGACGTGGCCACCGTGCAGGAAGGCGCGAGCACGCAAGAAAAAACCGCCCGAAGGCGGTTGGGAGGGCTGTCACAGGCGCTGGTACGTGGCGCCTGGGTCATGGCATGGGTCGGGCTCAGGCCGTCGCGACTTCAATGCCCTTGAACTCGCCCGAGGCGATGCGCTTTTGCCACTCGGCCGGGCCGGTGATGTGGGCGCTGGTGCCACCCGCGTCCACGGCCACTGTCACGGGCATGTCCACCACGTCGAATTCGTAGATGGCTTCCATGCCCAGGTCGGCAAAGCCCACGACCTTGGCCGTCTTGATGGCCTTGGAGACCAGGTAGGCGGCGCCGCCCACCGCCATGAGGTAGGCGCTCTGGTGCTTCTTGATGGCCTCGATGGCGACGGGGCCGCGCTCGGCCTTGCCCACCATGGCGATCAGGCCGGTCTGGGCCAGCATCATCTCGGTGAAGCCGTCCATGCGCGTGGCGGTGGTGGGGCCTGCGGGGCCCACGGCCTCGCCCTTGACGGGGTCCACGGGGCCCACGTAGTAAATGATGCGGTTGGTGAAGTCCACGGGCAGCTTCTCGCCCTTGGCCAGCATGTCCTGGATACGCTTGTGTGCGGCATCGCGGCCGGTGAGCATCTTGCCGTTGAGCAGCAGCGTGTCGCCCGGCTTCCAGCTGGCCACTTCTTCCTTGGTCAGTGTGTCCAGGTTGACCTTCTTGCTCTTGTTGTAGTCGGGTGCCCAGTCCACGTTGGGCCACAGGTCCAGGCTGGGGGGCGTGAGGTACACGGGGCCCGAGCCATCCATCACGAAGTGCGCGTGGCGCGTGGCGGCGCAGTTGGGGATCATTGCGATGGGCTTGCTGGCCGCGTGCGTGGGGTACATCTTGATCTTGACGTCCAGCACTGTGGTCAGGCCGCCCAGGCCTTGGGCGCCGATGCCCAGGGCGTTGACCTTTTCAAACAGCTCCAGGCGCAGCTTTTCGACATTGTCGAGTTCGGCCCCGCTGGCTTGCTTGGCCTGCAGCTCGTACATGTCCAGGTCGTCCATCAGGCTTTCCTTGGCCATGAGCACCGCCTTTTCTGCCGTGCCGCCGATGCCGATGCCCAGCATGCCGGGCGGGCACCAGCCAGCGCCCATGGTGGGCACGGTCTTGAGCACCCAGTCCACCACGTTGTCGCCGGGGTTGAGCATGTACATCTTGGACTTGTTCTCCGAGCCGCCGCCCTTGGCCGCCACGGTGATGTCCACGGTGTTGCCGGGCACGATCTCGGTGAAGATCACGGCGGGGGTGTTGTCCTTGGTGTTCTTGCGGGCGAACTGCGGGTCGGCCACGACCGAGGCGCGCAGGGTGTTGTCGGGGTGGTTGTAGCCACGGCGCACGCCTTCGTTGATGGCGTCGTCCAGGCTGCCGCTGAAGCCCTCCCAGCGCACGTCCATGCCCACTTTCAGGAAGACGTTGACAATGCCGGTGTCCTGGCAGATGGGGCGCTGGCCGGTGGCGCTCATCTTGCTGTTGGTGAGGATCTGGGCGATCGCATCCTTGGCCGCCGGGCTCTTCTCGCGCTCGTAGGCACGGGCCAGATGGGCGATGTAGTCGGTGGGGTGGTAGTAGCTGATGTACTGCAGCGCGCCGGCAATGGATTCGATCAGGTCTTCTTGGCGAATGGTCGTCGTGGTCATGGCGGTGGGGGTTTTAGGGAAAACGCGAACCCTTAATTATCCCCTGCTGGGCTTGCGCGGGCCTGTCGGGGGAGAAGAGGGGTGGTGGCGCGCCGTGGCCTGGGGTGGGTATGCTGCGGTCTGGTGTTTCGTTCCACTCCCATTCGCTCGCTGAGCGGCAAGGCCCACCCGTGAAAACCTCCACCCCCGCCCCGACCGCAGTCCGCACCGAAAAAGACACCTTCGGCCCCATCGATGTGCCTGCCGACCGGCTGTGGGGCGCGCAGACGCAGCGCTCGCTGCACCACTTTGCGATCTCGGGCGAGAGGATGGCGCCCGAGCTGATCCGCGCGCTTGCCCAGGTCAAGCGGGCCAGCGCCTATGTGAACAACGCGCTGGGCCTGCTCGACGCCGCCAAGACCACGGCCATCGTGGCGGCGGCGGACGAGGTGATTGGCGGCGGCCACCTGCAGGAGTTTCCGCTGGTGGTGTGGCAGACCGGCTCGGGCACACAGACCAACATGAACATGAACGAGGTGCTGGCCAACCGCGCCAGCGAGCTGCTGGGTGGCCCGCGCGGCGAAGCGCGCCTGGTGCACCCCAACGACGAGGTGAACAAGAGCCAGTCGAGCAACGACGTGTTCCCCACCGCCATGCACCTGGCGGCGGTGGACGCGCTGATGCACCGCCTGCTGCCCGCGCTTCACGGCCTGCGCACCACGCTGGCGGCCAAGGCGAAGGCGTTTGACGGCATCGTGAAGATCGGCCGCACCCACCTGCAGGACGCCACCCCCCTCACGCTGGGCCAGGAGATCTCGGGCTGGGTGGCGCAGCTGCAGCATGGCGAGCAGCATGTGCGCGCCGCGCTGCCCCACCTGGGCGAGCTGGCCCTGGGCGGCACGGCCGTGGGCACCGGGCTCAATGCGCCTGCCGGTTATGCGCACGCGGTGGCGAAGGAGCTGGCTGACCTGACCGGTCTGCCGCTGGTGACCGCCCCCAACAAGTTCGAGGCCCTGGCCAGCTGCGATGCGCTGGTGCATGCCCATGGCGCGCTCAAGACCCTGGCGGCCAGCCTGATGAAGATTGCCAACGACGTGCGCTGGCTGGCCAGCGGCCCACGCAGCGGGCTGGGCGAGATCACCATCCCTGAGAACGAGCCCGGCTCGTCCATCATGCCCGGCAAGGTCAACCCCACGCAGTGCGAGGCGCTGACCATGCTGTGCGCGCAGGTGATGGGCAACGATGTGGCCATCAACATCGGCGGGGCCTCGGGCAACTTCGAGCTGAACGTGTTCCGCCCGATGGTGATCCACAACTTCTTGCAGAGCGTGCGCCTGCTGGCCGATGGCATGGCCAGCTTCAACGAACACTGCGCGGTGGGCATAGCGCCGAACCAGGCGCGCATCAACGGCCTGGTGGAGCAGTCGCTGATGCTGGTGACGGCGCTGAACCCCCACATCGGCTACGACAAGGCGGCGTTCATCGCCAAGAAGGCGCACAAGGAAGGCACCAGCCTGCGCGCGGCGGCCGTGGCCTCGGGCCATGTGACGGGCGAGCAGTTTGACCAGTGGGTGGTGCCCGCGCAGATGGTGGGGCGTTGACGCCAGCGTGGGGTGCTGCGCCCCCAATGTGCCCTGTATGCCACTGGATTTATGAAGAAAACAGGCGTTTGCGCGTGTCCATCAAGCGCTGTTCGCTATCAAACTTGATGGTTTGAGGGGTGCCAGGAGAGTGGGGGCTGACGGGGCGGCCTGCCTCTTCACCGGTTCTCAGCGCGGCGAATTGCCCTGGCTGCCGCCCATTGTTTCGGCCCGGGCGTCCGACACCTCCTGCTGCGCCAGTGCTTCGAGCTGGTCCTGCTGGTAGACCACGATGCTGCGCTGGTGGATGCCGATGATGCCCTCGCGCTCCATCCATTTCAGTTCCACATTGATACGCTGGCGCGAGCCGCCCAGCAGCTGCGCCAGCTCATCCTGCACCAGCGACAGCCCGATGGCGCCGCGCTGGCCCGGCATGGCGGCGCGCTCGCCAAAGCGGCGCAGCACATGCAGCAGCTGCTTGGCCAGCCGTGCGCGCAGGGGCAGGGTGGCCATGTCTTCCATCATCCAGTACAGGTAGCGCATGCGCCGTGCCTGCAGCGTGAGCAGCGCTTCGCCAAACTCGGGGTGCGCGCGCAGCAGCTGGCGGAACACGCCCTCGGCCAGGCTGAGCACCGTGGTGGGCCCGTGGGCATGTCCGTCATAGGTGTTCGGCCCGCCGTGCAGCACCTCGGCCTCGCCCACCCAGATGCCGGGCTCTACATAGGCCAGCGTCACCTGCTTGCCTGCGGGTGTGGTGCGCCGAAAGCGGATGGCGCCGCTGGCGCAGGCAAACCAATCCTGGGCGGGTTCGCCCTGCAGGACGATCGCCTGGCCATGTGCATAGCGTGTGACGCGGCCGAGCCGGAAGATGTCGTGCCGCAGCGAAGGCGTGAGCGCGGCAAACCAGCGGCCCCGATTGATGGCCTCGCGCTCCTCCGGGCTCAAGAAGGGCCGCTGCAGGGGGTGTTCAAGGCTGGCTGCGGGCTCGGGCAGGGTGGTGGCATACATGGGCGGGCTCTCTGGGCACAGGGCCGGGGCGGCCACTGCGCCGTGCAGGGTCGGCAGGGGGCGAAAGCGCGAGTTTAGCGGCGGGCCCCGGCCTGCCGCCCTGCGTCGCTGCACCTGCGCGACACTGCGGCACGCTGGCTCAGTTCGTTGCGCCCGGGTCGAGCGCGAACCCCACGCCGTACACTGAATGGATCCAGTCGGTGTCATCGCCACTGGCGGCCTTGAGCTTTTTGCGCAGGTTCTTGATGTGGCTGTCGATGGCGCGCTCGTTCACGTCCAGCGTGTCGTCATAGGCCTGGTCCAGCAGCTGGGCGCGCGAGAAGATGCGGCCCCGCTGGCGCGCCAGCACCTGCAGCAGCTTGAATTCGCGGCGCGTGAGGTTGAGCGGCGTGCCATGCAGCGTGGCTTGCCAGTGCGATTCGTCCAGCACCAGCGCTGCCACCGTGGTGGTGGCCGTCGCTGGCTCCTGCGCTGCAGCGCTGCGGCGCAGCACGGCCTTGACGCGGGCCACCACCTCGCGCGGCGAAAACGGCTTGCAGATGTAGTCGTCCGCGCCCAGCTCCAGGCCAATCAGGCGGTCCACCTCTTCCACGCGGGCGGTGAGCATGATGATGGGGTGCTGCGTGTGGCGCCGCGCCTGGCGCAGGATGTCGAGGCCGTCCATGCCGGGCAGCATGATGTCGAGCAGCGTGAGGTCGGGCGGCGCGGCAACGATGCTGGCGAGGGCTGCGCGGCCATCGGCCTGGTGCTCCACCGTGTAGCCCGCGTGGCGCAGGTAATCGACCACGATGGTGGCGATGTCGGGTTCGTCTTCGACGACGAGGATGCGTGGGCTCATGGGGCGGTGTTGTCCAGAAGGGGCAAGGCCAGCGTGATGCGCAGCCCGCCCAGGGGAGATGCCTCGGCCGCCAGCGTGCCGCCATGTGCGAGCACGATGGCACGGCAGATCGCCAGGCCCAGGCCCGAGCCGCCGTGGTCGCGGTTGCGCGAGGTCTCGGCGCGGTACAGGCGCTCAAAGATGCGGGGCAGCTCGTGCGCAGGCACGCCGGGGGCGCTGTCGTCCAGTTGCATCTGCAGCATCTGCAGGTGGGCCGCGCTGCCGGGGGCTGCCACTTCGCGCGCCGTGATCTGCAGCAGGCCGCCCGCATCGGTGTAGCGCAGGCTGCTCTCGAGCAGGTTCAAAAACACCTGGTGCAATTGCTGCGCGTCGCCTAGCACCAGTGGCGCGGGCACCTGTGCGGCCAGAGCGTCCAGGCCCGTGGTGTCCACATCGATGCCGGCCTGCGCCAGGCGCGGGCGCATCGACGCCAGTGCTTCGCCCAGCAGCGACAGCGGGTGCACGGGCACCTGGGCCGAGGGCGCGCTGGTGCCCGCCGCGTCCAGGCTGGCGCGCAGGTCGCCCACCAGCTGGATCAGGCGCATCACCTGCCGGTGCAGACGCAGTGCGGTCTTGTCGTCAAAGGGGCGGATGCCGTCCTGCACGGCCTCGATCTCGGCGCGCATGGCGGCCAGGGGGGTGCGCAGCTCGTGGGCCACGTCGCCCAGCCACTGGCGGCGGCTGGCCTCGATACTGCTCAGTTGTTCGGCCATGGTGTTGAAGGTGCGGGCCAGCTGGGCCAGTTCGTCATTGCCGTGCACGGGCACACGGGTGTGCAGGGCGCCTTGCGCAATGCCGCGTGCGCCTGTGGCCAGGGCCTCGACCGGGCCCAGCCAGCGCCGGGCCAGCCAGCCGGACAGCAGCAGCGCCAGCGCCAGCCCGGCCAGGCCCGTCCAGGCCACAAAGCCCAGGTGCTGGGCCAGGAAGGCCTGGTCGGCCTCGCTGCGCACGCCCTGGGGCGGCGCCAGCACCAGGTGGCCGATGGTCTGGCCACCCTCGCCGCGCAGCACCAGGCGTGCGCCGCCGGGCTGAGGTGTGGTGCCCACCACCAGGCGCTCCTGTGCGTCGAGCAGGCCCAGGCGGGGGTAGATGTCATCGCGGTGGCGCGGTGGGGGCGGGAAGCTGCCCGGGCCCTGGCTGCGCAGGTCATCGGGTGGTGGGGGCGGAGGGGCCGACTCTGCCTGGCCCGGGGGCGGGCCGGGGCGTGTGTTGGGTACACCGCCGGGGTCGCCGGAGGGTGGTGGGCCGGGGCGGCGTGGGCCACTGCCGGGGTGGGTCAGGCGGCCCCACAGGGTGGACTGGTTGCGCAGGCTGTCCCATCCGCCCGCCTGGGTGTGGTGGGTCTGCAGGCGCTCGGCCAGCCAGTCCATGCGGGCCAGCTCGATCTCTGCCACATAGGGGCCCAACCCACGCTGCAGGCCCAGGCGCGAGAAGCCCGCAAAGATCAGCAGCAGGGCCACCAGCAGGGCGGCCAGGGCGAGGAAGGCTTTGCGGTGCAGCGTCAGATGGGGCATGGGGCTGGGGTGGCGTTCAGCGTTCAGCGGGCAGGTGGTGGGCCGCCCGCGCCGCCGGGGCCACCGGGCCCGCCTGCGGGCATGGCCACCAGGGTGCCGTTCACTGTGCGGCATGTGCCGGTCAGTGATTTCCCGTCGGGCATGGTCAGCGTAACGCTGGCGCCTTCGGTCTTGCCCTTGCAGGCGGCGTACGCCTCGGGCGGTGGGGCTGGGGGCGTGCCACGAGCTGGCTGGGCGTGGCTGGGGGTTGCGGCGAGGAACGCCAGAGTCAGGCCGGAAAGGAAGGACAGGATCTTTTGCATGGTGCGTAGCTGCAGAGAGCGTGGAAAAGCAGAAGTGAGGGCTGTTGTGCCAGGGTTTACGCCGCGATCGAGATCGTGATGCTGGCGGCGTAGCCGCCGCCGGTGTTGGCCTGCATGGTGGTCATCTCCAGCGTGGTGCCGTCGCTGAACACGTTGTCGGTGGCAAAGGTGATGGAGGCCAGGTTGCGCACGCTGGCGCTGTAACCAGAATTGCTGCTGTAGATGCTGCTGAGCAGCGCGGTGGGGAAGGCCAGCTGCGTGGTCTTGACCTTGTTGCGTGCGTTGCTGGCGGCGGCGAGGCTGGGGTACACCTCCAGGTGCATGTGGGGCATGCGGCCCGCGTAGCAGCCAGGCACGATGGTGGTGAAGGTGACGGTGCCGCTGGCATCGGTGGCCTGCACGCCGCGCAGGTAGTTGTCGGCGATGTTGTTGGAGGTGTAGACCGAGTAGTTGCCGTCCTGCGTGCAGTGCCACAGGTAGATGGCGTAGCCCGCCAGCGGGGCGCAGCTGGCCTGGGTGTTGGTCAGCGTGATGGTGATGGTGAGCGGCACGCCCCCCACCAGGGTGGACGAACCGATGGAGCTGCGGATGTCCGAGCGCACGATGCCGCTGAGCGCCAGCACGTTGTAGGTGTTGTTGCTGGCCGTGGAGCCATCGGCGGGATACGGGCCGGCGGTTTCCTCGGGCACGACCGAGCAGGTGGTGGTGGTGGTGCCTGTACCCGTCCCGGTGCCTGTACCAGTGCCCGTTCCGGTTCCTGTGCCCGTTCCTGTGCCCGAGGTATCGGTGCTGTCCGTGGCGGCTGTGTCGCTGCCCCCGCCCCCGCAGCCCCACAGGGTGGCCACGCCCAGCGAGCCCAGGGCGCTCAGGGCAAAACGGCGGTTGGCAGAGGCCTGCGCGGCACGTGTGAGGGGAGCAGAGGGGAGGGGGCTGTGGTCCATGGATTTCTCCTGCAAGTGGGAACAGTGGGGGGATGGCCTGCACTGTGCCGCCCGATTGGGGAGAAATCTGGGAGCGGGAAGGTTTGGGTTACTATTATTTTGATAGCTGTCAGGGCATGACTGTTGCGCGGTGGGCCCTGTTTTTATTCAAATTTTGGTCCCTGCACCGTTCAACTGCGCCATGCACCGGGCCCAGGCCGGGCCATGGCCGCCCTACGGCGCTGCACGGGTGGACGCGTGGCGGCACTGGAACGGGCGGTCGCTGCGCGCAATGTCGTCGCTGCCACATTGCCATTGGCGGATGTCGGTCTGCTGTTTGCGGGTGCGCAGCAGTGGGGTGTAGACCAGGTGCTTGCCCGCCAGAGCTGCGCCCTCTGTGCCACCCACGCCCTCGGCAATCGTCAGCCGCACCACGCCGCTGGCGGGGTCGATGCTCAGGGCCTGGAAGCCCGCAGGCAGGCGTTCGGTCGGGCCGGACTGACCCAGGCCGATGGCGGCCGCACTGGGCGGAAACTTGCCTGTGCTGCGGTAGTGGTTCTCCACCAGCTGCAGCACCACCCGCGCCGCGCCGTCAAGCTGGCGCACGGTGTCGCGCAACGGGTTGGCGGGCTCGCTGCGGGGGCTCCACAGCACCAGCGCCACCACAACGGCAAGGCCCAGTACCGCCATGCCCCCTAACACCACCAGCCCTTTGAGGAACCAGCCGGGCCCCGGGGCTTTGGCAATCGCCTCTTGGATCGTCGCATCGTCGGCATCGCGCGCGACCACAAAGGTGCCCGTCATGGAGCTGTGCAGGCCGCGCTCGCCAAACAGCGCTGTGAGCACGCGGTGCAGCAGAAACGGCACGGCCAGCGTGAGGCCGAGGGTGAGCGAGTATTTCAGGAAGTGCCGCAGCGCCGAGCGCGCCACGCCCGGGCGCTCGCCCGCGCGGGTGACCACCCGCAGGCCCAGTGCCCGCTTGCCGAAAGAGCCCGCGCCCAGCGCATCCATCAGCCCCGGCAGGAGCAGTCCCAAGGCGCCCAGCGCCAGCGCGGCGGCCAGCAGGGGGCCGGGTGGTGCGCCGTCGAGGGCGCTGCTGGCCAGCGCCCAGGCAGTCAGCAGGGCCACCGGCACGGCAGCCATGGCCAGGCCATCGATCAGTGTGGCCCCCAGGCGCGCCAGCATGCTGGGGAAAATGGCCGCCTGTGCGTGCTGCGCGGGGGATGGGGTGGGGGACGGCTTTGAACGGGGGCGTGCCTCGCCGGAGGCCGCCCCTGCAGCGCGAGGGCCGGGCCCCTCACCCGCTGCGGCCAGCGGCGCGTTGCAGCTGAAACAGTGGGTGTACGAGGCCGGGTTCTGCCAGTTGCACTGCGTGCATTGCATGGCGCTGCGGCGGCCGGGGGACTCAGTGGTGGTTTGCGGCGGGGGCCGTGTGCGACATCAGGCGGTCGGTCAGTGCAATGGCCAGCGCGCTGAGCAGGAACACGGTGTGGATGATGGTCTGCCACATCAGCACCTTGACGTCGTAGTTGGCCGCGTTGATGAAGGTCTTGAGCAGGTGGATGGAGCTGATGCCGATGATGGCGGTGGCCAGCTTGACCTTGAGCACCGAGGCGTTCACGTGGCTCAGCCATTCGGGCTGGTCGGGGTGGTCTTCGAGGTGCAGGCGCGAAACAAAGGTTTCGTAGCCGCCCACAATCACCATGATCAGCAGGTTGGAGATCATGACCACGTCGATCAATGCCAGAACGACCAGCATGATGATGGTCTCGTTGAGCGCGGTGACCTCGAAATCGCTCTTGTAGCCAATGCTGGAGACCAGGCTCTTGAGCGCCGCAGTGTTGCCAAAGGCGGCTTCGATCAGGTGCACCAGCTCCACCCAGAAATGGAACACATACACCGCCTGCGCCAGGATCAAGCCCAGGTACAGGGGCAGCTGCAGCCAGCGGCTGGAAAAAATCAATGAGGGCAGGGGGCGCATGCGTGCGGGGGGCGCGGAGTTTTTGGGCTGGGTCATGGTGAAATGGAAAGGTTGAGGGTTCTAAGGTCGCGCGATTTTAGGGGGGTGGCGTGACAGCCCCTTCACCAAGGTGCCATCTCGGCCTGGTGCAGCGTCTAGACGTAGATTCTGTAAGCTTCGCGCCAGTCAGTGGCTTGTAAGTGCTGCGCCCGACAGTACCGCCCAATTTCAATTCCATCAAAACCAGGAGACAACACCATGAGTGCGCCCACATCCGCGATCGAATCCGTTTTGGTTGAGAACCGCGTGTTCCCGCCGTCCGATGCGGTCGTCAAGGCCGCCCGCGTGTCGGGCATGGCGGGCTACGATGCACTTTGTGCCGAGGCCGACAAGGACTTCGAAGGCTTCTGGGCCCGCCTGGCGCGCGAGAACGTGAACTGGACCCGGCCCTTCACCCGCACGCTCGACACCTCCAACGCCCCCTTCTTCAAGTGGTTTGACGATGGCGAGCTGAATGCATCGGCCAACTGCCTGGACCGCCACATCGGTACTCCCACCGAGAACAAGACCGCCATCGTCTTCGAAGCCGACGATGGCGCGGTCACCAAGATCACCTACAAGGAATTGCTGGCCCGTGTAAGCCAGTTTGCCAACGCGCTCAAGGCCCACGGCGTGGCCAAGGGCGACCGCGTGTTGATCTACATGCCCATGACCATCGAGGGCGTGATCGCCATGCAGGCCTGCGCGCGCATCGGCGCTACGCACAGCGTGGTGTTCGGCGGCTTCAGCGCCAAGGCCGTGCAGGAGCGCATCATCGACGCAGGCGCCGTGGCGGTGATCACTGCCAACTACCAGATGCGCGGCGGCAAGGAGCTGCCGCTCAAGGCCATCATCGACGAAGCCCTGGCCATGGGCGGCTGCGACACCATCCGCAACGTCTTCGTCTACCAGCGCACGGCCACGGCCTGCAACATGGTGGCCGGGCGTGACAAGACCTTTGGCGAGATGCTGGCCGGGCAGAGCACCGAATGTGCCCCCGTGGCCGTGGGCGCTGAGCACCCGCTGTTCATCCTCTACACCAGCGGCTCCACCGGCAAGCCCAAGGGCGTGCAGCACGCCACCGGCGGCTACCTGCTGTGGGCCAAGCTCACCATGGACTGGACGTTCGACCTGCGTGCAGACGACGTGTTCTGGTGCACGGCCGACATCGGCTGGATCACCGGCCACACCTACGTGGCCTACGGTCCGCTGGCAGCGGGCGCCACGCAGATCATCTTTGAAGGCGTTCCCACCTTCCCGAACGCTGGCCGCTTCTGGCAGATGATCGAAAAGCACAAGTGCACGATCTTCTACACCGCGCCCACCGCCATCCGCTCGCTCATCAAGGCCGCCGAGGGCGATGCTGCCGTGCACCCTGCACGTTCGGACCTGTCGAGCCTGCGCATCCTGGGCAGCGTGGGCGAGCCCATCAACCCCGAAGCCTGGATGTGGTACCACAAGAACGTGGGCGGCGAGCGCTGCCCCATCGTGGACACCTTCTGGCAGACCGAAACCGGCGGCCATGTCATCACCCCGCTGCCCGGCGCCACGCCGCTGGTTCCTGGCAGCTGCACACTGCCGCTGCCCGGCATCGCGGCCGCCATCGTGGATGAAACCGGCAACGACGTGGCCAACGGCGCGGGCGGCATCCTGGTCATCAAGAAGCCCTGGCCCAGCATGATCCGCACCATCTGGAACGACCCCGAGCGCTTCAAGAAGGCCTACTTCCCCGAAGAACTCAAGGGCTACTACCTGGCCGGTGACGGCGCAGTGCGCAGCGCCGACCGGGGCTACTTCCGCATCACGGGCCGCATCGACGACGTGCTGAACGTTTCGGGCCACCGCATGGGCACGATGGAGATCGAATCGGCGTTGGTGTCCAAGATCGACCTGGTTGCCGAAGCCGCCGTGGTGGGCCGCCCCGACGACGTGACCGGCGAGGCCATCTGCGCGTTTGTTGTGCTCAAGCGCTCGCGCCCCACCGGCGAAGAGGCCAAGCAGATCGCCAACGAACTGCGCAACTGGGTCGCCAAGGAAATCGGCCCTATCGCCAAGCCCAAGGACATCCGCTTCGGCGACAACCTGCCCAAGACCCGCAGCGGCAAGATCATGCGCCGCCTGCTGCGCAGCATCGCGAAGGGCGAGGCCATCACCCAGGACACCAGCACGCTGGAAAACCCGGCAATTCTTGATCAATTGGCGAAGGCCAATTGATCAAGAAGGGCGCCGCAAGCGCCCGTGCGCAGCGCTTGCGCTGCCACCAAAAATAAAAGCCGCGTCACATACCCTGTGGCGCGGCTTTTTTGTCGCTGCTCCGGGGCGCTACACCCCAGACCAGCAGTTGTGTCATTAACTTCTTACTTCTGCGTCAGCACCCAGGCGGCCAGCTTCTTGGCGTCTGCGTCGTTGACCTGTGCGTTGGCAGGCATGGGCACGGGGCCCCACACGCCAGAGCCACCCTTGACGATCTTGGCGGCCAGCTTGTCCACGGCGTCTTTCTGGCCCGCGTACTTGGCAGCCACATCCTTGTACGAGGGCCCCACCAGTTTCTTGTCTACCGCATGGCAGGCCATGCAGTTCTTCGATGTCGCCAGGGCCATGTCGGCCGTTGCGGGTGCCGCAACCGACAGCGTCATGGCAAGAGTGATCAGGGTACGCTTCATGGTGGGATTTCCTGTGGTTGAGTTACAGTGCTTTTAATGCGATTGTAGTGACTTGGGTTGACATGCCCTTGTCCCTCGTCAATCAGGCCTGTGATGGCATTTTCTGGAGATTGCGATGTATCTGCTGGGTCTTTCCCTTCTCATACTGGCACTGAAATATTTCGAAATCGGCCCCGTGGCGGCCTGGTCCTGGTGGTGGGTGTTGGCGCCTTTCGGGGCCACAGCGCTGTGGTGGGCCTGGGCCGATTCCACGGGTTACACCAAGCGCAAGGCCATGGAAAAAATGGACCAGCGCAAGCAGGACCGCATCAACAAGCACAAGGAAGCCCTGGGCATTCAGCCGCGCAAGCCGCGCTGAACTGCTGGCGCGCTGGATGCAGCGCTGGTGTGGTTTGCCTACCAACAAAAAAACGCCCGGAGCTTTGCTTGCGGGCGTTTTTGTTGCCTGGAGCGGGGCGTGGTCAGCTGAGCTCGTCCCCGAACTCACCTGGCCTCCAGGCCCTCCGATGACTCTTCAATAGGCGTCCAGCACCGCGCCCTTGCTGGCGCTCGATGCATTGAACGCAAACTTGGCCTGCACGCCCCGCGTGTAGCGCGGCGCGGGGGCTGTCCAGCCAGCGCGGCGCTGGGCGATTTCTTCTTCGGGCACGTTCAGTTCCAGCAACAACTGGCGCGCGTCGATGGTGATGCTGTCGCCCTCGTTGACAAAAGCGATGGTGCCGCCTGCGGCGGCCTCAGGCGCCACGTGGCCCACCACCATGCCCCAGGTGCCACCGGAGAAGCGGCCGTCCGTGATCAGGCCCACGGTCTCGCCCAGGCCCGCGCCGATCAGTGCGCCGGTGGGCGCCAGCATCTCGGGCATGCCGGGGCCGCCCTTGGGGCCCAGGTAGCGCAGCACCATCACGTCACCGGCCTTGATCTTGCCGGCCAGGATGGCTTCCAGGGCGGACTGCTCGTCGTCGAACACGCGGGCGGGGCCGGTGATGACGGGGTTCTTCAGGCCGGTGATCTTGGCAACGGCGCCTTCGGGGCTGAGGTTGCCCTTCAGGATGGCCAGGTGACCCTGGGCGTACATGGGGTTGTCTATGTTGCGGATCACATCCTGGTCGGCGCGGGGCACGTCGGGTACGTCCTTGAGCACCTCGGCAATGGTCTTGCCGCTGATGGTGATGCAGTCGCCGTGCAGCAGGCCCGCGTTGAGCAGCACCTTCATCACCTGCGGAATGCCGCCCGCGCGGTGCAGGTCCACGGCCAGGTACTTGCCGCTGGGCTTCAGGTCGCACAACACGGGGGTCTTCACGCGCACGCGCTCGAAGTCGTCGATGCTCCACTCCACGCCTGCCGCGTGGGCAATGGCCAGGAAGTGCAGCACCGCGTTGGTCGAGCCGCCGGTGGCCATGATGACGGCCACGGCATTCTCGATGGACTTCTTGGTCACGATGTCGCGCGGCTTCAGGTCCATCTTGATGGCCTCAATCAGCACCTTGGCCGATTCCTTGGCCGAGTTCATCTTCTCGTCGTGCGGGTTGGCCATGGTGGACGAATAGGGCAGGCTGATGCCCAGGGCCTCGAAGGCGCTGCTCATGGTGTTGGCGGTGTACATGCCGCCGCACGAGCCGGTGCCGGGGATGGCGCGCTTTTCGATTTCCTTGAGGTCGAAGTCGCTCAGCTTGCCCGCCGCGTTCTCGCCCACGGCCTCGAACACGCTCACGATGTTCAGGTCCTTGCCCTGGTAGTGGCCGGGCAGGATGGTGCCGCCGTACACGTAGATGGCAGGCACATTGGCGCGCAGCATGCCCATCAGGCCGCCGGGCATGTTCTTGTCGCAGCCGCCGACCACCAGCACGCCGTCCATCCACTGGCCGCCCACGCAGGTCTCGATGCAGTCGCTGATGACCTCGCGGCTCACCAGGCTGTACTTCATACCTTCGGTGCCCATGGCCATGCCATCGCTGATGGTGGGCGTGCCGAACACCTGGGCGTTGCCGCCCGCTTCCTCAATGCCAGCGATGGCCGCGTCGGCCAGTTTCTGCAGGCCGCTGTTGCAGGGCGTGATGGTGCTGTGGCCGTTGGCCACGCCCACCATGGGTTTCACGAAGTCGCCCTCCTCGTAGCCCATGGCGTAGTACATGGAGCGGTTGGGTGCGCGCGACTTGCCCTGGGTGATGTTGGCGCTGCGGCGGTTGATGGGCGCGGAGGGCTTGCTGGAGTCGGTCATCGTGGGGCGTCCTGGTCTCGGGGTTGGGGGCTGGAGCGGAATGGATCATTCTGCCAGCGCCGTCGCAGCGCGTGGGGGCTGCCCCCGCAATCCCCAACGCCACCGCTCCGGGCGGGCCTACGGGGCTGGGCGATAATTGATAGGTTTGCCCCCGGCACGGCTCAAGAGGTTGGTTGCACGGGCGCGCGAGGGGCCTTTATTCCTGCGGCCCGCTTCCTTTTCAGCGATTTTTCAGAAGCCAGCACGATGCCCATCTACCGTTCCAAAACCTCCACCGCCGGTCGCAACATGGCAGGCGCGCGTTCCCTGTGGCGCGCCACCGGCATGAAAGACGATGACTTCAGCAAGCCTATCATCGCAGTGGTCAATTCGTTCACCCAGTTCGTGCCCGGCCATGTGCACCTGAAGGACCTGGGCCAGCTGGTGGCCCGCGAGATCGAAGCCGCCGGCGGTGTGGCCAAAGAGTTCAACACCATTGCCGTGGACGACGGCATTGCGATGGGCCACGACGGCATGCTGTATTCGCTGCCCAGCCGCGACATCATTGCCGACTCGGTCGAGTACATGGTCAACGCGCACTGCGCCGACGCCATGGTCTGCATCTCCAACTGCGACAAGATCACGCCCGGCATGCTGATGGCCGCCATGCGCCTGAACATCCCGGTGATCTTCGTCTCGGGTGGCCCCATGGAAGCGGGCAAGACCCGCCTGGCCAACCCGGTCACCAAGGTCATGGAGTTCAAGAAGCTCGACCTGGTGGACGCCATGGTGATTGCCGCCGACAGCAACTACTCCGACGCCGATGTGGCCGAGGTCGAGCGCTCGGCCTGCCCCACCTGCGGTTCGTGCTCGGGCATGTTCACCGCCAACTCGATGAACTGCCTGACCGAGGCGCTGGGCCTGTCGCTGCCCGGCAATGGCACGGTGGTTGCCACGCACGCCGACCGCGAGCAGCTCTTCAAGCGCGCCGGCCGCCGCATCGTCGAGATCGCCAAACAGTATTACGAGCAGGACGACGAACGCGTGCTGCCCCGCTCGGTGGGCTTCAAGGCGTTTGAAAACGCCATGACGCTGGACATCGCCATGGGCGGCTCCACCAACACCATCCTGCACCTGCTGGCGATTGCGAGCGAGGCAGAGATCCCGTTCACCATGGCCGACATCGACCGCCTCTCGCGCGTGGTGCCGCAGCTGTGCAAGGTGGCGCCCAACACCAACAAGTACCACATCGAAGACGTGCACCGCGCAGGCGGCATCATGGCCATCCTGGGCGAGCTGGACCGTGCGGGCAAGCTGCACACCGAGGTGCCCACCGTCCACACCCCCACGCTGAAAGACGCGCTGGACCAGTGGGACATCGTGCGCACACAAGACGAGGCCGTGCGCACCTTCTACATGGCTGGCCCCGCCGGTATCCCCACCCAGGTGGCATTCAGCCAGTCCACCCGCTGGCCCAGCCTGGACCTGGACCGCGCCGAGGGCTGTATCCGCTCGTACGACCACGCCTTCAGCAAGGAAGGCGGCCTGGCCGTGCTGACCGGCAACATCGCCGTGGACGGCTGCGTGGTCAAGTCGGCCGGTGTGGACGAAAGCATTCTGGTGTTCGAGGGCACGGCCCATGTCACCGAGTCGCAGGACGAGGCCGTGGCCAACATCCTGGCCGACAAGGTCAAGGCCGGTGACGTGGTCATCGTGCGCTATGAAGGCCCCAAGGGCGGCCCCGGCATGCAGGAAATGCTCTACCCCACCAGTTACATCAAGTCCAAGGGCCTGGGCAAGGCCTGCGCGCTGCTGACGGACGGGCGCTTCTCGGGCGGTACGTCCGGCCTGTCGATTGGCCACTGCTCGCCCGAGGCCGCTGCAGGCGGTGCGATCGGCCTGGTGCAGAACGGCGACCGCATCCGCATCGACATCCCCAACCGCACGATCAATGTGCTGGTGAGCGATGAAGAACTCGCCAAGCGCCGCGAAGCGCAGAACGCCAGGGGCTGGAAGCCCGCCCAGCCGCGCCCACGCAAGGTGTCGGCCGCGCTCAAGGCCTATGCCAAGCTGGTGATGTCCGCCGACAAGGGCGCCGTGCGCGACCTGTCGCTGCTGGAAGACTGACCGGCCGCAGGGGAGGGGCGATGCCCCTTCGCCATCAAAAAAGCCGCATCCAGAGGAGGCGGCTTTTTTTATGAGAATGCTTCTATTTTGATAGCATACTTGGTATGCTGGTAGAGCGCAGAAGCCGATTTTTCTCTGAAATTTTAGGTGAATGGCCTACGCCGCCGCGCTGCCCATCTGCGACTGCAGGTAGTTGGGCAGGCCGATCTTGTCGATCAGGCCCAGCTGCTTTTCTAGCCAGTAGGCGTGGTCTTCCTCGGTGTCGCGCAGCTGGGCCAGCAGCAGGTCACGGCTCACGTAGTCGCCCACGCTCTCGCACAGGGCCATGCCCTTTTGCAGGGCGGCGCGCACCTCGTATTCGGTGGCCAGGTCTTTTTGCAGCATCTCGGGCACGGTCTCGCCCGGGGTGAAGGGGTTGGGGCGCATGTCGGGGCGGCCGCCCAGGAAAAGGATGCGGCGCAGCAGCGCGTCGGCGTGCTGGGTTTCTTCCTGCATCTCATGGTCGAGGCGCGTGTAGAGCTTGATGAAGCCCAGATCCTCATAGGTGCGCGAGTGCACGAAATACTGGTCGCGCGCGGCCAGCTCGCCGCGCAGCAGTTCCTTGAAATATTCGATGACTTGTGGGTTTCCCTGCATGTTCTTGTCCTTTGCTTCTGGGCGGCGAGTATCGCGCGGACGTGGACGGGCTGGAGGCAATGCCCCCGCATTCGCGCTCTGTATGCGTACGGTGATCAGACGCGTTCGCATTGAGTGGGTGGATGGCGCGGATTGGGCGCGCGGCGCCCGGGCCATTCGCGCAAAGGCACAATACCGCCCACCATGCTGACCTACCCCCACATCGACCCCGTTGCCCTGCAGATCGGCCCCTTGGCCATTCACTGGTACGGCCTCACCTATCTGGTGGCCTTTGGCCTGTTCATGTTGCTGGGCATCCGGCGGCTGCGGCACGAGCCCTTTGCCTCCATCACCGGCCCGGCCGCCTGGACGCGCAAGGACGTGGAGGACATCCTCTTCCTGGGCGTGGCCGGTGTGGTCATCGGCGGGCGGCTGGGTTACTGCCTGTTCTACAAACCCGGCTACTACCTCAGCCACCCGCTGGAGATTTTTGCAGTGTGGCAAGGCGGCATGGCCTTTCATGGCGGCTTGTTGGGCGTGGTGGTGGCCATGTTGTGGTTTGCACATTCGCGCCAGCGCCCCTGGCTGCAGGTGGCCGACTTTGTGGCGCCCTGTGTGCCCACGGGCCTGGCGGCGGGGCGGGTGGGCAACTTCATCAACGGTGAGCTGTGGGGCCGTTTTGCCAGCCCCGATCTGCCCTGGGGCATGGTGTTTGCGCACAGTGGCTCGATGCAACCGCGCCACCCCTCGCAGGTCTACCAGTTCCTGATGGAAGGGCTGCTGCTGTTCATCCTGCTGTGGTTGTATGCGCGCAAGGAGCGTCGCCAGGGGCAGGTTGCTGCCGCCTTCCTGTTCGGCTACGGCGTGTTCCGCTTCATCGCCGAATACTTCCGCGAGCCCGATGCCTTCCTGGGCATCCTGTCGCTGGGCATGAGCATGGGGCAGTGGCTGTGTGTGCCGATGATCGTGGGCGGCATTGCGCTGTGGCTCTGGGCTGGCAAGCGCGAAGGCGGCACGGGCGCGCTCACCACATCCAAGTCCTGACCTGCTGACCTGGTTGTGCCAGCCCTGACACGCCGCCAGCTCCTGCTGGCCAGTGCTGCGGCCTCGCCGCTGCTGGCCTCGTGCGCCGCAGACCTGACGCGCTACCAGGGCTGGCCAGTGGCCGATGTGGCGTCGGAACTGGGCGTATGCGCAGCCACCTTCGCCACATTGCGTGTCGGCAGGGCGCAGCCAACCGAGGTGGTCGGCCACTGCGGAGTGGCCCCGGACGCCGTGTTCCAGGCGGCCTCGCTGACCAAGCCCGCCGTTGCCTACGGGGCGCTGCGCCTGGTGCTGGCAGGGCAGCTGGATCTGCAGGCGCCCGTCTCGCAATACCTGCCGCAGGGGTATGTGCACTACCAGCATGCGCTGCGGCGCGCGCCGGGCGATGCCAGCGACACCGTCCCCGCCAGCACGCTGGCCCGCATACCGGTGGCCAGCTTGCTCAACCACACCTCGGGCCTGCCCAACTGGACAGGTGGTGCGCTGGCTCCGGGCTTCGAGCCCGGCCAGCGCTGGCGCTATTCCGGCGAAGGCTATGTGCTGCTGCAGGCGGTGATGGAGGCAGTCACCGGCACCCCCATTGCGCAGTGGATGGATGCTCAGGTCTTCGCGCCCCTGGGCATGCGCGACTCCTGCCTGGTGTGGAAAAGCGCCTACGAAGGCCGGGCCATGCATGCCTATGGCGGCGCCAGTGGGTTGACATGGCGCCAGCCCGTGGCTGCTGCATCCTTGTACACCACGGCGGGTGACTTTGCGCGCCTGATGGCGGCCTTCGTGTCGGACGAGAAACTGTGTGCGCTGGCTCTGTCGGCCCCCGTTGTGGCAGACAAGGATTTGTCACTGGAATGGGGCTATGGCTGGGGCATCGAGCGCACGCAGGCGGGCCCGGTGCTCTGGCAGTGGGGCAACAACCCGGGCTTTCGCAGTTTCGCCATGGTCTCGCCCAGCACCCGCGATGGCTTCGTGTTGTTGACGAACAGCGACCGGGGCATGGCCCTGGCTGCGCCGCTGGCGCAGCAGGCGCTGCCTGGCGAGCACCCGGTGTTCAGATCGCCCATGGTGGGCTGACTGCTGCCAGCTCAGCCCGCAGGTCCTGCTTTGTCCAGCCAGCCTTGCACCTGCTGGCGGATGCCGTCGAGCACAGGGTTGGGGGCGCGCGCCACGCGCTGCACCCACGCGATGTGTGACTCCAGGCCCTGCGTCGGGATGTCCAGTGCCACCAGCTGGCCCTGTGCGAGCAGGGTTGCGGCCGGGGCCATGATGCCCAGGTAGACCGTATCGGTGCGACAGGCCACATCCAGCAGGTCGGCCACCGATTCGCTGCCCAGGGTGATGAGCGTCTCCGGGTGGGCCTGCGGGCCCAGGCGCTGCACCAGCAGCCGCCCCATCGCCACGCTCATTCCTGTGCAGGCCACGGGAAACCCCGTGAGGTCGGCAAAAACGATCGGACTGCGCTGTGTCAGCGGATGGCCGGGGCGCACCATGACGCCGGTGGGCAGCTGTGCCAGCCGATGCACTTCCAGGTCGGCATGGGCGCCCGGGATGGAACGCTGATCCATCACCAGCGCGTCCAGCGTGCGGTCCCGCAGGGCCTGTATCTGCTGGGCTTGGGCACCACCGCTCAACTGCAGGCGCATGTGGCCGGTATGCGTGGCGGCCATGTGCAGCAGGCGGCGGCCGAGCAGTGCGTGGGGCGTGGCCGTCATCCCCAGGCGCACGGCACCCGCTTCGCCACTGACATGGTGGCGCACCACCTGGTGCAATTCGTCGGCCTGGGCCACCACCTGGCGCGCATGGTCCAGCACTGTGCGGCCAATGGGCGTGAGCGCGTTGCGGTGGCCGCTGCGCTCGACCAGCGCCGCGCCCAGGTGCGCCTCCAGCATGGCGATGCTGCGGCTGAAGGCGGCCTGCGAGCGCTGGGTGCTGTCGGCCGCGCGTGTGAAGCTGCCGCTGTCGGCCAGGGCGATGAAGTGGCGCAATTGGGCAATGGTGGTGGTCATGCAGAAAATCGAACAACTTGGCCAAAATTATGCATTGGACCAACATTTGGTTACCGCATTAGCATCCGCTTTCTCTTTCGGTGCGCTGCTTGCCAGCGCCCATCCATTTCTGAGAAAGCTGCTACATCGATGATCAAAAAAATCCTGCTGGGACTGCTTGCCCTGGTGCTGCTGCTGGCCGCCGCCCTGGGCATCAATACTGCGCGCAAGGGATCGCGCCAGCTGGAGGTGCCACCCATTGCCCGCCTGCCGGTGGATGACGCCGCCGTGGCCCTGCGCCTGGCCGAGGCCGTGCGCCTGCGCACCGAGTCCTCGCGCGACGATGCCCAGGCCAATGCGGGCCAGTTTTTGCAGTTCCACGCGCTGCTGCAGCAGCGCTTTCCGCTGGTGCACGCGAAACTGAAGCGCGAAGTGGTGGGCGACCTGAGCCTGCTCTACACCTGGCCCGGCAGCGACGCCAGCGCCGCGCCGGTGATGCTGATGGCGCACCAGGATGTGGTGCCCGTGGCGCCTGGCACTGAGGGCGACTGGGCGCAGCCCCCGTACTCCGGCGCCATCCAGGGCGGCTACGTCTGGGGCCGGGGCTCGTGGGACGACAAGGGCAACCTCATGAGCCAGCTCGAAGCCGTGGAGATGCTGCTGGCCAGCGGCTTCACGCCACAGCGCACCATCTACCTGGCTTTCGGTGCCGACGAAGAGGTGGGCGGCCTGCGCGGTGCCGCCCAGATCGCCGCGCTGCTGCAGGAGCGCAAGGTGCGCCTGGACTTTGTGATCGACGAGGGCCTGCTGATTCTGGACGGTGTGATGCCCGGCCTGTCCAAGCCGGCCGCTGTGATCGGCGTGGCCGAGAAGGGCTATATGTCGGTGGTGATGAAAATGTCTGGCACCCCCGGCCATTCGTCCATGCCGCCGCACAAGGGCAGCAGCGCCATCGCCATGATGAGCGACGCTCTCAAGCGCCTGGACGAGGAGCAGATGCCCGGCGGCATCCGGGGTGTGGCGGGCGAGCTGTTTGACACCCTGGCGCCCGAGATGGGCGGCGTGAACCGGGTGGTACTGTCCAACCTGTGGCTGTTCCGCCCCGTGGTGCAAAAGCAGCTCGAAGGCGCGGCCAGCACCAACGCCATGCTGCGCACCACCACGGCGCTGACCATCGTTCAGGCTGGCAACCGCGACAACGTGGTGCCTGGCCGTGCCGAGGCCACGGTCAACTTCCGCCTGCTGCCTGGCGACACCCAGGAGCATGTGATGGACCATGTGCGCAGCAAGATCAGCGCCCCCGCCGCACAGGTGGAGCTGAGCACCTTGCCCGGCGCGGTCGAGGCGTCCAAGGTGGCGCCTACCGACTCCACCCAGTACCGCATGCTCAACCAGACCATCCGCGAGGTTTTCCCCGACGTGCTGGTGGCCCCGGGCCTGATGGTCGCGGGCACGGATTCGCAGCACTACGGCGCCATCAGCGACCACATCTTCAAGTTCTCGCCCGTGCGTGCCAATTCAGAAGACCTGAAGCGTTTTCATGGCACCGACGAGCGGCTGGAGATTGCCAACTATGCGGATGCGATCCGGTTCTATCACCGGCTCATCGGGCAGGTCAGCCAGACGGCAGCGCCCAGCAAGCCCTGATGCGACCAATAAGGATCAGGCGGGCGATGGGCTCCGCCGTGCCATGGTCCACAGCGCTGCCCCCACGATGAGCGCGCCGCCCAGCCAGGCGGTGGGGCTGAGCTGCTCGCCCAGCCAGAACACCGCAAACAGCGCGCCAAATGCGGGCTCGCTGCCCATGAGCAGGCCCACGCGGGTGGGCGGGCTGTGGCGCAGGGCCCAGTTCTGCACCACAAATGCAAACACCGTGCAGCCCAGCACCAGGTAGATGCAGGCCAGCCAGAAGGCGCTGCCATCGGTGAGCGAGGGCAGCGGTGGCAGCGTGCCCGGCAGGGCCAGCGCCAGCAGCAGGCTGCCCAGGCCGATCACCCCCGCCTGCATGGCGGTGAGGGCCAGCACAGGCGCGTTGCGGCGGCGGGTGAGCCGCGTGGTCTGGCACACGGTGATGGCGCGCAGCACGGCGGCGGCCAGCATCAGCGCGTCGCCCCAGCCCCACTGGCCTGAATAGCCGCCGCTGAGCAGCGCAGCCCCCAGCAGCGAGACCGCTGCAAAGACGAACATCGCGCGGCCGGGCCGCTGGCGCAGCAGCCACCACTCTGCAAACGGAGTGAACACCACACACAGGCTGATCAAAAAGGCCGCGTTGCTGGCCTGCGTGAGCGCCAGCCCGAAGGTTTCGCACAGAAAAATGCCCAACATCAGCGCGCCCAAGGGCAGGCCCGCTGCCAGGGCATCGCGCCGCTCTGGCGCCGGGGCGCGCAGCAGCGCGGGCAGCAGCAGCGCAAAGGTCAGCAAAAAACGCACGGCCAGAAAACCCAGCACCGGGTAGAACACCAGCGCCCCCTTGGCCACGCCATAGCTCGTGCCCCACACCACGGCCACCAGCAGCAACGCCAGGTCAGACAGGCGCGGGGCCAGGGGGGAGGCGGGGGTGAGGGGCAGGGTCGGGTGCATGGGGGGCGAGCGGGTCAGGTCGGCGTGTGGAGGAGGGGCTCTGCGTGGGGCTGGCTGGGCACTCAAATTATCGATTTGCTCATGCTTGGTGATAATCGCCATCAAAGAACAGGACTTGTGCCCGATGAGCATTAATCAACCCCTCGACAGCCTGCCCGACATGGCGGTGTTTGCGCGCGTGGTGGACGCGGGCAGCTTCTCTGAGGCCGCCCGGCAACTGGGCATCACCCCGTCGGCCGTGAGTCGCCAGGTGGCGCGGCTGGAAGGCACGCTGCGTGTGCGCCTGCTGGAGCGCACCACCCGCAAGCTCAAGCTCACCGACGCCGGGGCCGCCGCCTACAGCCGCTGCCAGGCCATGGTGGCCGCTGCGCGCGAGGTGTGGGCGCTGAGCGACACCCACTCTGCCGCGCCCTCGGGCCTGGTGCGCATGAGCATGCCCAAGGCCGTGGGCCGCCAGCTGGTGCACCCGCTGGTGCTACCGTTTTTGCAAAAGTACCCCGAGGTGGATGTGCAGCTGCTCATCACCGACCGCACGGTGGATTTGTTCGAGGAGTCCATCGACCTGGCCCTGCGCGTGACCGACACCCCGCCCCCCGGCCTGGCAGGGCGGCCGCTCGCCACCTTGCACCACTGCATCTGCGCCAGCCCACGCTACCTGGCCGAGCGCGGCCATCCCCAGCACCCGCGCGATCTGGAGCAGCACGCCTGCATCACCCTGGGTGAGGACGAGCGCGACCGGCACTGGCGCTTTGAGCGTACGGGCGAATCTGCCACCGTGGCCGTGCGTGGCCGCTACGTGGCCAACCACAGCGAGGTGCGGCTGGAGGCGGCTTTGAGCCATCTGGGCATCGCCAGCCTGCCGGGCTTTGCCGCGCGCGCGGCGCTGGAGCGGGGTGATCTGGTGGCTGTGCTGCCGGACTGGCAGCACAAAACCTCGTATGCGGGCACGGCTTGGCTGCTGTACCCGCCCAATCGGTTTCTGCCCGCCAAGCTGCGGGTGTGGATTGACCACCTGGTGCTGGGGTTTGCGGGGGTGGAGTAGGTAGACTCAATTCGCCGGGCAGCCAGCTAGGCCCGAGCCAGCAACAAGGTCACATAGGAGTAGCGATGTACAAGGTTGGGCAGCAAATCAAAAGATGGAAAGATGTTTCGCGACAGAACTGGTCCAAGTCCGACGCTCGGCCTCTCACTACGGTGATCTGGTATCCGGCAGATGGTGAGGCCGAGGAAGAAGACTTCCTCATTGGGGCGCCGGAGCCATTGTTTCTGTTGCGCGATGTCGCACGCGACGCGCTTCTTTCGGCAAGCCCTCGCGTTTTTCCCGTAGTGCTGTTGTCGCACGGTACCGGCGGCAGCGCATTCCAGCTGGGGTGGCTTGGCCGTGCTTTCGCGGCCCGAGGCTATATCGCAGTCGCTGTGAATCACCACGGCAATACCAGCATTGAGCCGTATGTTCCGCACGGATTTTTGCTGTGGTGGGAGCGCGCGAAGGACTTGACGGCTGCGCTGGATCAGCTTCTGGCGGACCCGCTCTTGGGTGATCGGGTCGATGTTGCTCGCATCGGAGCTGCTGGCTTCTCGCTCGGCGGCTACACGGCTTTGACCGCCGTGGGTGGCCGTTGCAGCCTTGAGCATTTTCTTGCGCTCAGTCGGGCGAATGGTGAGTCTGCGCCTGCGGGTCCTCGCGAGTTCCCCGACGTAGGTAAGTTATGGGTCGAACTCATGAACACCGATCCTGCCTTTGTGAACTCCGTTGCAGAACATGCGCGCTCGTACCGCGACGAGCGGATCAAGGCGGCATTTGTGATGAACCCAGCGCTCGGTGGTGCGTTTGACGCTGGCGGACTGGCTGATATCCGCGTGCCTGTTCATATCGTAGTCACGGCAGGCGACCAAGAGGTGCCGCCGCTATCAAATGGCTCCCGCTATGCGGATCACATCGCTTCGGCTGAACTCACCTGGATTGATGGCCCGGCTGGACACTACGTTTTTTTGGCGGAACCCACAGCCGCTGGCAAGAAACAGCTGCCTTTACTCTGTGTAGACGATCCCTTGGTCGATCGGAAGGCCATCCATGATGAAGTTGGAAACTTGGCGTGTTCATTCTTCGAGCAGCATCTGGTGTTGCCGTCGCGAAGTTCCGCCGCCTATTGAAGTTGCCATGCGTTCGTACCAGATCCGCTTGTTCTGAATGACGCTCGTACGCACTCTGTGACGCACGCACGGGCAAAGTGAGGCATATGTCACGCTTCGCAGCCTGCGATCTTTGTTGTCTGGCAATTGCGGCCATACCATCTCGATGCCGTTAATTCTGACGGTTCGATCCCACGAAGCATCGAGATATGCAAGATTTAGCCCGCCTTGTGCGGGCTATTTTTTTCGCAACCTTGGGGCATGTCTGCCGCAAGCAGACTGAGGCGCAGTCAGATGGGGCCATCTCTGACGATGGATCGGAACGCGCTGAGTGGTCTTTTTTGGACGTCCAGGCGCAGCCCGACCACTGCCCCGCGTTGCTCCGCTGCCGCAATCCCCCACTTTTGTGTAACCGAACCCTTCAACACGCATTTTTTTCTTGTTATTTTGCGTAATTATGAGAAATTACGTGTATGGCGAAACGATGCACCCGGTAGCCAGCATTTAACGGTGTGTTGCGAGCAGTAAAGGTGGGGCTGGCCGCTGGATGTCTGCGGTGGCTCCTTCCGGTCTGTGTGCGCCAGAGGAATCAAGCGATCAACCGAGTACCCCAGTGGGTCGATGACCCTGGAGCCCTGTCCACCATGCGTCCCGTTCCGAACTCCCTGCACGATGAAGTCGCCTCGCGGCTGCGGGACCAGATTTTTGCGGGGGACCTGCGTCCCGGCAGCTTTCTGGACGAGGCCGCGCTGTGCGAGCGGCTCGAAATCTCGCGCACGCCGTTGCGCGAGGCGCTCAAGGTGCTGGTGGCCGAGGGGCTGTTGCGCCACGAGCCGCGCCGGGGCTGTTTTGTGGCCGAGATCACCGACAAAGACCTGGACGACCTGTTCCCCGTGATTGCGCTGCTGGAAGGCCGCGCGGCGCACGAGGCCACGCACAAGGCGAGCGGGGCCGACGTGGCGGCGCTGGAGCTGCTGCACCAGCGGCTGCAGCAATGCGCGGCCGAGGGGCGCATCACCGACTACTACGAGGCCAACTACGCCATCCACGAGGCCTTCATCACGCTGGCCGACAACCGCTGGCTGGCCCAGGTGATTGGCGACCTGCGCAAGATCCTGCGCCTGGCGCGCCACCAGACGCTGCACGCCCCGGGCCGCCTGCAGCAAAGCCTGGCCGAGCACCTGGCCGTGTTTGCCGCCCTCAAGGCGCGCGACTCGGAAGCCGCCGAAGAGGCCATGCGCACCCATCTGTTGCGCCAGCGCGATGCGCTGCGCGACATCGCCCGCAATCAGCAATCGAGGTTGACACCATGATGAACAGCACCCCCGAATGGATCACCCGCAGCGTGTCGCGCCTGCGCACCAGTGCCCCCGCCGCCGACAAGGGCGGTGACAAGCTGGCCAAGTCGGCCCTCGACAAATCCGTGACCGATGTGGTGGCCAAGGTGGCCGTGCCACGTTCCACCAACGAGCGGCTGGCCGCCACGCTGCGCCGGGGGCAGGAGGCGCTGTCGCCCCGTGCGCTGCGCCGCCTGCTGGCCGACCTGCAGGAGGTCGTCGCCCCGCAGGTGAGCGAAATCGAAGGCGGGCGCCGCGCGCAGGCCGTGGCCGATTGGTATGCCAAGGCCGAGCTGGAGGAGCGGCGCGACATGTGGCTGCTCATGTGCGAGCAGTTCGCGCCCGATGCCACGCGCTTCAAATCGGCCCGCCAGCGCTATGAAGCGGCGGCGGGCACGGCCGAGGAGGGCCAGGCCGAGATCAGCCTGCGCCGCGCGCTGGTGTCGCCGCGCACGCGGCTGCTGCAGCGGTTCTCGGCCTTCCCCGAGGGCATGCGGTTTCTGGTGGACATGCGTGCCGAGATCCTGCCGCTGCTCAAGGCCGACAAGCGCCTGCTGGCGCTCGATGCCGAGCTGGAGCATCTGTTCTCGACCTGGTTCGATGTGGCCTTTCTGGAGCTGCGCCGTCTGTCGTGGGATTCGCCCGCATCGCTGCTCGAAAAGCTCATCAAATACGAGGCGGTGCACGACATCCGCAGCTGGGCCGACCTGAAGAACCGCCTGGACAGCGACCGCCGCTGCTACGGCTTCTTCCACCCCCGCCTGCCCAATGAGCCGCTGATTTTTGTGGAGGTGGCGCTGGTGGACAAAATCTCGGCCAGCATCACGCCGCTGCTGGACGAGGCCGCCGCGCCGGTGGACATCACCCGGGCCACCACGGCCATCTTCTATTCGATCAGCAACACGCAGACGGGCCTGCGCGGCGTGAGTTTTGGCGATTCGCTCATCAAGCATGTGGTGGAGACGCTCACGGCCGAGTTTCCGCGCCTGCGCACCTTTGCCACGCTGTCTCCCATCCCGGGCTTTCGCGCCTGGCTTTCCAAACATGCGGGCGCGATGCTGGAGCGCTTGGACGACAAGCGCCGGGCCGAGCTGGGCCGCGCCGTGGGTTTTGAACCACCGCAGGCCACGCACCTGCTGGGTGCCATCGACAAGGCGCTCGAGCTGGATGCCAGGTCGCCCGTACGCCAGATGCTGCTGGAATGCGCCGCGTACTATCTGGGCCGCGAGATGCAGGAGGGCAAGCCGGTGGACCCGGTGGCCCGCTTCCACCTGGGCAACGGTGCCCGGGTGGAGCGCCTCAACTGGGCGGGCGATCCGTCGTCCAAGGGGCAGAAACAGTCGTACGGACTCATGGTGAATTACCTGTATGACTTGAAGCGCATCGACAAGCACCGCAGCCTGCTGGCGCAGGGCAAGGTGCCGGTGTCGGGCGACATCGACAGCCTGTGCCGCGACTGAGTGAGTGCGCAGGTGGCCAAAGGTGCGAGTGAGTTGTGAGTTGACCGGTAAGTGTGTGAGTAGGTGAGTGAATGAATGATGGAGCGCGGACGGGTGCACCACATGGCGCCCGGCCCGCGTTGCTGGCAATGATTTTTACAACGACAGGAGACAAGCGAATGAATAGGAACCCATCGCGAATTCAACGCCGGGATGTGCTGCTGGGCGCGGCCGCTGCAGGCCTGGGTCTGGCCAGTGGCAGCAGCTGGGCGCAGGCCTCGGCCTGGCCCGCCAAGCCGGTGAACTTGGTGGTGCCGTTTCCGGCCGGGGGCGGCACCGACACGTTTGCTCGCCCGCTGGCGGCGCAGTTTGCCAAGACCACCGGCAAGACGCTGGTGATCGACAACCGGGGCGGCGCGGGCGGCAACGTGGGCGCAAGTTTTGCCGCCAAGGCCCCGGGCGACGGATACACGCTGTTCATGGGCGGCGCGCACCACGTGATCGCGCCCTCCGTCTACCCCAAGCTCGACTACGACCTGGAGAAGGACTTCGTTCCGCTGGCCCTGCTGGCCAGCGTGCCCCAGGTGCTGGTGGTCAACCCCAAGAACATGCCAGTCAAGGACTTCCGCGAGTTTCTGGCCCTGGTGCGTGCCAACCCCGCCAAGTTCAATTACGGCTCGGCGGGTTCGGGCAGCTCGCACCATCTGGCGGGGGAGCTGTTCAAGATCCAGTCCAAGACCTTCATCACCCACATTCCCTACCGGGGCGCAGGCCCGGCGCTGGCAGACCTGGTGGGCGGGCAGGTGGACATGATGTTTGACGGCCTGGGCTCGTCCGCCGGGCACATTAAGGGCGGGCGCATCAAGGCCCTCATGGTGGCGGGCGCCAAGCGCAACCCAGCCTTCCCCGACGTGCCTTGCGCCGCCGAAGTTGGGCTGCCCGACTACACCGTCACCACCTGGTACGGCCTGTGGACGCCCAAGGGCACCCCCGCCGACGTGCAGGCACGCATTGTTGAAGAGGTGCGCAAGCTTGGCCAGTCAGAAGAAATCAAGACCACCTGGGCTGGCAATGGCGCCGAGTTCGGCACGCTGAACCCGCAGGACTTCGGCAAGATGGTCAGCGGCGAGATCAAACGCTGGGCGCAGGTGGTGAAGGCCGCTGGCGTCAAGCTGGACTGAGGGGCACCATGCCGGGTGAAGTCAGGGCCCGCCAGGGCGATGGGGGTGTGGTGCATGTTGTGCTGTGCCACGAAGGGCGGCTCAACGCCATGTCGCGCGCCATGTGGCGCGAGTTGCGTGCTGTGTTTGAGGGCGTTCAGCGCAGTGCGGACGCGCGCTGCGTGCTCATCGAGGGCGATGGCGGTGCGTTCTGCGCAGGGGGGGATATCTCCGAGTACCCCGGCTTTCGCTTTGACGCTGCCACTTTGCGCGACTTCCATGAGGGCGACGTGTGGGGCGGGCTCCATGCCATGCTGGCCTGCGACGCGCCCATCGTGGCCAGCATTCGCGGGGCCTGCATGGGCGCGGGGGTCGAGATTGCGAGTTGCTGCGATATCCGCATTGCGGGCAGCGCCGCCCGATTCGGTGCCCCCATCGCCAAGCTCGGCTTTCCCATGGCCCCGCGCGAGGCGCAGCTGGTGGCGGGCGCGGTGGGCGAGGTGGTGGCGCGCCAGATGCTGCTGGAGGCCGCCACTTTCAGCGCCCCCGACATGCTGGCGCGTGGTTTTTTGAGCCGGGTGGTGGCCGACGACATGGTGGCCACCGACGCCCTGGGCAGTGCGCAGCGGGTGGCGGCGCTCGCCCCCCAGGCCGCGCGCCTGAATAAACAGACATTAAGAGCATTAAAAATGCCTTCTGCGCGCGACAGTAAAGAGTTTTTTGCTATCGAAAACATAGTAAACGGTGCCCCTGACCCCTACGGCTATGCGAACAGCGCCGAGCACCGTGAGGGCATCACCGCATTCCTGGACAAGCGCCCGCCGGTGTTTTGACCGGAGCGCTGCAGGCCCGCCTTTCGCCTTCTTCCTTGTTTCAAAAAAAGCCAAGCCCAAGCCATGAGCCAACACAACCTCTTCAGCGCCCTGCGCGCAGCCTTCCCTGCCGACCTGCCGAGCACCGCCGTGGAGACCACGGCGCCCGATGGCTCACCCCTGTTCTACACCTGGGGCGACCTGGACCGGGCCAGCGCCCGCATGGCCAACCTGCTGGTGTCGCTGAAGCTGCCCGAGGGCAGCCGCGTGGCCGTGCAGGTGGAGAAATCGGTCGAGGCCATGGTGCTGTACCTGGCCACGCTGCGCGCGGGTTATGTGTTCTTGCCGCTCAACACGGCCTACCAGAGCGCCGAGATCGAATACTTCATCGGCAACGCCGAGCCAGGTGTGGTGGTGTGCACGCCCGGCAACTTCGGCTGGGTGAGCAAGATCGCCTTTACCCAGGGCACGGGCCATGTCTTCACGCTGAGCGATGACCGCACAGGCAGCCTGCTGGAGCGCGCGGCGCACCACAGTGACGTGCACCAGCCGGTGCAGAAGTCGGCCGACGACCTGGCCGCCATCCTCTACACCAGCGGCACCACGGGCCGCAGCAAGGGCGCGATGCTGACGCACGGCAACCTGCTCAGCAATGCGGTGACCTTGAAGGACTACTGGGGCTGGAAGGCTGGTGACGTGCTCATCCACGCGCTGCCCATCTTCCACGTGCACGGCCTGTTCGTGGCCATCCACGGCGCGCTCATCAACGGCAGCAAGATGATCTGGTTCGCCAAGTTCGACCCCAAGGCCGTGCTCGCCGCCATGCCACGCGCCACCGTCTTCATGGGCGTTCCCACGCTGTATGTGCGCCTGCTGGTTGAGGCGGGTCTCACCAAGGATGCGGCCAAAAACATGCGCCTGTTCATCGCGGGCTCTGCGCCGCTGTTGATCGAGACCTTCACCGAATGGCAGCAGAGCACCGGCCACACCATCCTGGAGCGCTATGGCATGAGCGAGACCATCATGCTCACCTCCAACCCCTATGCCGCCGACAAACGCCATGCGGGCCAGAGCGAGCGGCGCGGTGCCACCGTGGGCTTCCCGCTGCCGGACGTGGGTCTGCGGGTGGTGGATGACGCCAACAAGCCACTGCCCGTGGGCGAGATCGGCAACATCCAGGTGCAGGGCCCCAACGTGTTCAAGGGCTACTGGCGCATGCCCGAGAAGACCAAGGAAGAGTTCACCGCTGACGGCTGGTTCAAGACCGGCGACGTGGGCAAGGTGGACGAGCGCGACTACGTGAGCATCGTGGGCCGCAGCAAGGACCTGATCATCAGCGGCGGCTACAACGTCTACCCCGCCGAGATCGAGGGCTACATCAACGACATGCCCGGCGTGGCCGAAAGCGCGCTGGTGGGCGTGCCGCACCCCGACTTTGGCGAGGTCGGTGTGGCCGTGGTGATTGCCAAGCCCGGCGCCAGCCTGAACCCCGACGCCATCGTGGCGCAGCTCAAGTCGCAGCTGGCCAACTTCAAGATCCCCAAGAAGTGTTTTGTGGTGCCCGAGCTGCCCCGCAACACCATGGGCAAGGTGCAGAAGAACCTGCTGCGCGAGCAGCACAAGGGGCTGTTTGCCTGATGGCCAAACGGCTAGACGGCTAGATGGCCGGTGGCAAGACAAAAACAAATAGGGCCGCGCAGGCCCCATTTGTTGCTCATTTTTGATAGCTGCTACCGCTTTGTGGATGCGCGATAGAGCCTGTTTCTATTCAAATTTTCTTATCGCAGCACCAGCACCGGGATGTGCGAGTGCGTCAGCACATGCTGCGTTTCGCTGCCCAGCAGCAGGCGCTTGAGGCCCTTGCGGCCATGTGATGCCATCACGATCACGTCGCACTTGTGCTTCTTGGCGGCAGAGATGATGGCCTCGGCCACCAGGTCGGACTTGGCGATGACGGGCTTGACCGACACGCCCTGTGCTTCGCCTTGGGCCTTCACGCCATCGACCATGGCCTGGGCTGCATCGCCCCACTGCGTTTCGATGCGCTTCACATCGTTGGTATCGACGGGCATGCCGCCTTCAAAGTAGCTGCGGGGGTAGCGGGGCACCACCTTTAGTGCGACGGCAGAGGCGCCGGTGAGGGCGGCCAGCGACAGCCCGTGTTCCACGGCTTTGTCCGAGAGGGGGGAGCCGTCCGTTGCGATCAGGATGCGTTTGTACATAAAGGTCTCCTCAAAACGATGGATCAAGCTTAGGATGAATCATGTTCCGGGACTTGATGCAGGTCAATGTACCTGTCATGGCCCAACGATAGGCTTGAACCATGTCAATGTTTCGACCCGATGCGTCGGTGGCTTCCCCGGCGCATCTGCCTGATGGCATGGCGGATTCATCGCCCGTCGCGCCCACCCAGTTGCTGGACGACCCGCAGGAATGGCTGGCGTTTGGCCGCCCCTGCACACCCGCAGGCAGCCCCTTGCCCGCCCAGGCCGCCGAGGCGGTGCAAGCCTGTCCCGAATCCACCACCTGGGATTCGCATGTGGTGTTGGAGGGCATGCACTGCGCCGCCTGCGCTCTCACCATCGAAGACGCCCTGCGCGCCGTGCCCGGTGTGTTGCAGGCCGACGTGAGTGCGGCCACGCGCCGTGCCCGCGTGGTGTGGCAGCCGGGCAGGGTGCTGCCCTCGCAATGGATGAAAGCTGTGCAGAACGCGGGCTACCGTGCCATGCCGGCCATGGATGCGTTTGCCCGCGCGCAGCGCCAGCGCGAAAGCCGCCGCGCCTTGTGGCGCTGGCTGGTGGCGGGCTTTTGCATGATGCAGGTGATGATGTACGCGTGGCCCGCGTATGTGGCGCAGCCCGGCGACCTGTCGGGCGAGATGGAGCAACTGCTGCGCTGGGCGTCCTGGGTCATCACGCTGCCTATGGTGGTGTTCTCTTGTGGCCCCTTCTTTGCCAGCGCATTGCGCGATGTGCGCCTGCGCCGCGTCAGCATGGACCTGCCGGTGGCGCTGGGCATGGCGATCACCTTTGTGGTCAGCACGGCGGGCACGTTCGACCCGAGCGGCATTTTTGGCAAGGAGGTGTACTACGACTCCCTGACCATGTTCGTATTCTTCCTGCTCACTGGCCGCTGGCTGGAGCTGCGCCTGCGCGACCGCACGGCTGGTGCGCTGGAGGCGGTGATGAACCGCTTGCCCGACAGTGTGGAGCGGCGTGATGACGCCACGGGCACCTTCGCCCGCGTGGCCACGCGCCGCCTGGTGGTGGGCGACACCATCCGCGTGCTGCCGGGCGAGGCCTTTCCGGCCGACGGCTGCATCACCGCAGGCAACACCCACGCCGATGAGGCGCTGCTGACCGGTGAGTCCACCCCCGTGGCACGCCCGGTGGGCAGCCGCGTCACGGCGGGCAGCTACAACCTGCAGTCACCCGTCGAGGTGCGGGTGGAGGGCACGGGCGGGCAGACCCGGTTTGCGCAGATCGTCGCGCTGATGGAAAGCGCGTCACTGCAAAAGCCCCGGCTGGCCTTGCTGGCCGACCGCATTGCACGGCCCTTCTTGGTGGCCGTGCTGCTGGCGGCGGGGTTGGCGGCCGCATGGTGGTGGCCGTCGGACCCTGGGCATGCACTCATGGTGGCGGTGGCCGTGCTCATCGTGACCTGCCCTTGTGCGCTTTCGCTGGCGACGCCGGTGGCCATGCTCACCGCAGCGGGCACGCTGGCACGCCACGGGGTGCTTGTGCGCAACCTGCAGGGGCTGGAGGCGCTGGCCCATGTGGACACCCTGGTGTTTGACAAGACCGGCACCCTGACGCGCGACGGCATGGCGCTGCAGGCCGTGCACACCGCGCAGGGCTGGACAGCCGATGACGCGCTGGGCCTGGCGGCTGCGCTCGCGCGCCACTCCATGCACCCGGCATCGCGCGCGGTGGCGGCAGCTGCCTCGGCATCGGCGCCAGCACTGCAAGGGCGCTGGCGCGTTGCCAATCTGCAAGAGGACGCGGGCTTGGGCCTGAGCGCTACGGTGTCGGACAACATGGGCGTTGTGCCCGATTGCAAGGTCTGGCTGGGCTCGGCCCGCCACGCCGGGGTGGCACCGCAGCAGGGCACTGCGGCGCTGCAGGTGGTGCTGTCGGCGCAAGGGATCGAGCAAGGGTCCGATGGCGACCTGCTGGAGCTGGCCCGGTTCGATCTGGTCGAAGACCTGCGCAGCGAGGCCCCGGCCGCGGTTGCCACGCTGCAGCAGGAAGGTGTGGCGGTGCAATTGCTGTCTGGCGACCGACTAGGGGCCGTGCAGCGTGTGGCCGCGCAGGCAGGCATTGCGCGGGTGCAGGGCGAATGCTCGCCCCAGGGCAAGCTGGAGGCCTTGCGGGCACTACAGGCGGGCGGGCACCAGGTGGCCATGGTGGGCGATGGCCTCAATGACGGCCCGGTGCTGGCCGGTGCCCATGTCTCGTTTGCGTTTGGCCGCGCCGTGCCGCTGGCGCAGTCGCGGGCGGATTTTGTGGTGCTGGGCGACAGCCTGGCGCTGGTGCCGCAGACCGTGTTGCTGGCACGCCGCACGCTGCGGGTGGTGCGCCAGAACCTGTGGTGGGCTGCGGGCTACAACGCGCTGTGTGTGCCGCTGGCGGTGGCGGGCTGGATGCCTGCCTGGCTGGCCGGGCTGGGCATGGCGCTGAGTTCGCTGCTGGTGGTGCTCAACGCGGCGCGGCTGGCGCGCGGCCTGCCTGTACTGCCCGCCCTGGCCGGTGCAGATGCTGGTGCGGATGCCGAGGTCATCGCTGCGGGCAAGGCGCAACAGGTGCCCCCGCCTCTTCCCAAGACAACCCTGGAGCCCGTCTGATGGACATCCTTTATCTCCTGATCCCGCTGTCTGTGCTGCTGGTCCTGCTGATCTTGGGAGGGTTGTGGTGGGCTGTCTACCACGGCCAGTTCGAGAGCGTGGAGCAAGAAGGGGAGCGCATTCTCAGAGGCGATTGACATGTGTCAATGTCGCAAATGATGCTCTGCAACAAACTCTTACTGCAATACAAAGAGGTGCCCGATGGATTCTCAAAAAACTATGACTGCGCACTACAACGATACGGTCGTGCGGCAGTTTTCTATCTTGGCCGTGGTTGTGGGGGTGGTTGGCATGCTGGTGGGGGTTGTCATCGCCGCCCAGCTGGCCTGGCCAGAACTCAACTTTGGCATTCCCTGGCTTAGTTATGGGCGCTTGCGCCCCTTGCACACCAATGCGGTGATCTTCGGTTTTGGCGGCAGCGCCCTGTTCGCCACCAGCTACTACGTGGTGCAGCGCACCTGCCAGGTCCGGCTGTTTGCCGGGCCCTTGGCCGCATTCACTTTCTGGGGCTGGGTGCTGGTCATCGCGGCCGCTGTGGTCAGCTTGCCGATGGGCTACACCTCTGGCAAGGAATACGCTGAGCTGGAGTGGCCCATTGACATCCTGATCACGCTGGTGTGGGTGTCCTATGCCATCGTGTTCTTTGGAACCGTGGGGACCCGCAAGGTCAAGCACATCTACGTGGCCAACTGGTTCTTTGGCGCGTTCATCCTGGCGGTGGCGCTGCTGCACCTGGTCAACAGTGCGGCCATTCCCGCAGGGCTCATGAAGAGCTACTCGGCCTACGCCGGTGTGCAGGACGCCATGGTGCAGTGGTGGTACGGCCACAACGCCGTGGGCTTCTTCCTCACGGCGGGCTTCCTGGGGATGATGTATTACTTCATCCCCAAGCAGGCTGGCCGCCCCGTGTATTCGTACCGCCTGTCGATCGTGCACTTCTGGGCGCTGATCTTCACCTACATGTGGGCGGGCCCCCACCACCTGCACTACACCGCGCTGCCAGACTGGACGCAATCGGTGGGCATGGTGTTCTCGCTCATCCTGCTGGCGCCCAGTTGGGGCGGAATGATCAACGGGATCATGACCCTGTCGGGTGCATGGCACAAGCTGCGTGACGACCCCATCCTGCGCTTTCTGATCGTGTCGCTGTCGTTCTACGGCATGTCCACGTTCGAAGGCCCGATGATGTCCATCAAGACCGTCAACGCCCTGAGCCACTACACCGACTGGACTGTGGGTCACGTGCACTCTGGCGCGCTGGGCTGGGTGGGCCTGATTTCCATGGGCTCGCTGTATTACCTGGTGCCGCGCCTGTTCGGCCGCGACAAGATGCACTCCATCAAGGCGATCGAGCTGCACTTCTGGATGGCCACTATCGGCATCGTGCTTTACATCGCCGCCATGTGGATTGCCGGTGTGATGCAGGGCCTGATGTGGCGCGCCATCAACCCCGACGGCACGCTCACCTACACCTTTGTCGAGAGCGTGAAGGCGACCTATCCGTTCTACGTGATCCGTGTGGCCGGTGGCCTGCTGTACCTGGGAGGCATGGTCATCATGGCCTGGAACGTGTGGATGACCGCGATCTCTGGCCGTTCGGTCAAGGTGGCCATTCCTGCCGTGAATGCTGCCCACGCCTGAGCCGAAGGAGTCAATTCATGTCCAACAACAATTCATCTTCCTCCACCGGCTTCTCGCACGAGAAGGTCGAGACCAACAACTTCCTGATGATCGTGCTGATCCTGCTGGTGATCGCCATTGGCGGTCTGGTGGAGATCGTGCCCCTGTTCTTCCAGAAGTCCACCACCGAGGCGGTGAAGGGCGTTGAGCCCTACACCGCCACCCAGCTGGTGGGGCGCGATGTGTACATCCGCGAGGGTTGCTACAACTGCCACTCGCAGATGATCCGCCCCTTCCGTGCCGAGACGCTGCGCTACGGCCACTACTCGGTGGCGGGCGAGTTCGTCTACGACCACCCCTTCCAGTGGGGCAGCAAGCGCACCGGTCCTGACCTGCACCGCGTGGGCGGCAAGTACAGCGACGAATGGCACCGCATCCACCTGAACAACCCGCGTGACGTGGTGCCCGAGTCCAACATGCCCGCCTATCCCTGGCTGGAGAAGAGCGTGGTGGACCCCGCCAGTGTGGCCCCCCGCATGAAGGCGCTTCGCACGGTGGGCGTGCCTTATACCGACGAGCAGATCACTGCCGCCGCAGCCGAGGTGAAGGGCAAGACCGAAATGGACGCCCTCATTGCCTACTTGCAAGTCATGGGCCGCGCGCTCAAGTAAAGGAGATTGGCCATGGACATCACGACCATGCGCATCGTCGCCACCCTGGCATCGATGGCCTGCTTCATTGGCATTTGGGTCTGGGCCTACCGGGGCCGCAACAAGTCCCGGTTTGACGAGGCGGCACAACTGCCCTTCGAACAAGATTGACCCTCACCAGAACGAGAACATCCCATGAGTGACTTCACCAGCAATTTCTGGTCGGTCTTTGTGACCGCGCTGACACTGGTCGGCATCATCGCCTGCGGCATCCTGCTTTGGATGGCGGGCCGCAAGAAGGTGATGGCCACGGCCGACAACACCACGGGCCATGTCTGGGACGAGGACCTGGTCGAAATGAACAACCCCCTGCCACGTTGGTGGGTGTGGCTGTTTGTCATCACCATCATCTTCGGCCTGGGCTACCTGGCTGCCTATCCGGGCCTGGGGAGCTTCACCGGCAAGCTGAACTGGACCCAGAAGGGCGAGTACGAGGCCGAAATGGCCAAGGCCAAGACCGAGCTGGAGCCGTTGTATGCCCGTTTTGCCTCTATGAAGCCAGAGGACATGGCCAAGGACCCCCAGGCCCACGCCATTGGTGAACGCCTGTTCATGAACAACTGTGCGCAGTGCCATGGCTCGGATGCACGTGGCAGCAAGGGCTTCCCCAACCTGGCGGACGGCGACTGGCTGCACGGCGGCGCCCCCGAGAAGATCCGCGAAACCCTGGAAAAGGGCCGTATCGGCAACATGCCTCCCATGGCAGCGGCTGTGGGCTCGCCAGAAGATGTGCGCAACCTGTCGCACTATGTGCTGAGCCTGTCGGGCAGCCCGCACGACTCGCTGCGCGCTTCGCTGGGCAAGTCCAAGTTCACGGCGTGTGCTGCCTGCCACGGCATGGACGGCAAGGGCAACCAGGCCCTGGGTGCACCGAACCTCACCGACGATATCTGGCTGCATGGCTGGGGCGAGGCGGCGATCACCGCCATCGTCAACAACGGCAAAGTCAACCAGATGCCTGCGCAGGCTGACAAGCTGACGGAAGCCCAGATCGGGGTCCTGTCCGCCTATGTCTGGGGTTTGTCGAACGGCAAGCAGGCGGCTGCCGCGCGGTGATTGGTGCTGCCAGGCAGCCCGCATCTGGCGGTGGTTGCCTGGCTTCTTTGTTGTTAGGCTGTTTACCTCCCTGTGAGTAGATCGACACCATGAAGCCCCCCAGCGAGCCTGCTCGCAAGGTCATTCCCATCGCACCCGTGGCGTCCGAGCCGTCTGCCCAGGGCGAGATCGTCTCGCTGTACGAAGCGCAGAAAAAGATCTATCCGCGCTCCATCAGTGGCCTGTTTGCGCGCTGGCGCTGGGGCATGGTGCTGCTCACGCAGATCGTGTTTTATGGGCTGCCCTGGTTTGAATGGGGACAGCGCCAGATGGTGCTGTTCGACCTGGACGCGCGCCGCTTCTACATCTTCGGGTTGGTGCTGTACCCGCAGGACTTCATCTACCTCACCGGGCTGTTGATCATTTCGGCGTTGTCGCTGTTCCTCTTCACGGCGGTGGCCGGGCGGTTGTGGTGTGGCTTTGCCTGCCCGCAAACGGTCTACACCGAGATGTTCATGTGGATCGAGCACAAGATCGAAGGCGATCGCAGTGCGCGGCTGCGGCTGGACAACGGGCCCTGGACCTTCGAGAAGATCCGCAAGAAGTTCTTCAAGCAGTTGGTGTGGGTGGCGGTGGCCTTGTGGACCGGATTCACCTTCGTGGGCTACTTTGTGCCCATCCGCGAGCTGGGCAGCGAGTTGCTGGCGCTGCAGGGCAGCTGGCAGATTTTCTGGGTGCTGTTCTACGGCTTTGCCACCTATGGCAACGCGGGCTACATGCGCGAGCAGGTCTGCAAGTACATGTGCCCGTACGCACGCTTCCAGAGCGCCATGTTCGACAAGGACACGCTGGTCGTGACCTACGACCCCGAGCGGGGCGAGCAGCGCGGCCCGCGCAAGAAGAACCTGGATTACAAGGCGCAGGGGCTGGGCGACTGCATTGACTGCTCGCTGTGTGTGCAGGTCTGCCCCGTGGGCATCGACATTCGCAAGGGGCTGCAGTACGAATGCATCGGCTGCGGCCTGTGTGTGGATGCCTGCAACACGGTCATGGACAAGATGCAGTACCCCCGGGGGTTGATCCGCTACTCCACCCAGAACGGCGTGGCCCAGCGGTGGACCCAGTCGCAGATGCTGCGGCGCGTGCTGCGGCCAAGGGTGCTGATTTACAGCGCGGTGCTGGTGGCTCTGTGCGTGGCCATGCTGGCCAGCCTGGTCGTGCGGACTCCGCTCAAGGTCGATGTGGTGCGGGACCGTGCAGCGCTTTCGCGCATCGTGGCAGGGGGCAAGCTGGAGAACATCTACCGCCTGCAGATCATGAATGCGACGGAGGGCGAGCAGCGCTATCGCATCAGCGCACGGGGGCTGGAGGGGCTGGAGGTGTCTTCCGATGCCGAGGTGGACATCGGCCCGGCGGAGTCGCGTTGGGTGGCGGTGCGTTTGCAGATCCCGTATGGTTCGGCAAACCCTGGCTCCCATGCCGTCCAGTTCGATGTGCAGGCCGTCGGCGCCGCCGCCCATGTGACAGAAAAATCTGTGTTCCTGGTGCCGCGCTGAGCCGCACCCTGGTGCAAGGCCTCGCATGGCCTTGTGTTGATTGAGATGATTGTGAAGGAGTAAATCGCCATGTCTTCAAGCCCAGCTATTGCCCCTGTTGCGTCAGCACCCTGGTGGAAATTCGGCCATGTCTGGCTGGTGATTGCCGGCCCGGCCATTGTGATCGTTGCGGGTTTTGTGACCTTGTGGCTGGCGCTGTCCCGGCCCGATCCTGTGGTGGCAGAGGACTACTACCGCAAGGGGATCGAGATCAACAAGACGCTGGAAGCCCCCGAGAAAAGCCTGGCACCCGCCATGAAGGGCCGCAACCATGCGGCCACCCCCGTGCAGGACCAGCCGCGTTGAAACGTGCAAGCATGTGGCTCGTCAGTGATGCCAGCTTGCCGTAACTGAGCCCCCAGGAGACAGGAACAACGATATGTGGACGCAACGCCTGATGTGGATTGCATGGCCCGCCTTCTTGATGGCAGGGGTGCTGGAGATGCTGGTTTTTGCCATGGTGGACCCCCAGGATCTGCACTGGCTTGGGCAGCCCCTGGCGCTGTCGCGGCAGGGCGTTTATACGCTGGCGTTTTTTGCGTTCTGGATCATCACCATGGCAAGCAGTGCATTGACCACGCTACTGGCCATGTCGCCCTTCGAGCTGAACCGCTGCCCGGTACCTGAAGGAGAGCGGCCGGATGACTGCCGCAAGACATCATCCTGCTCTTGAACTGAGGGGAGGCGCTTCTGGTCGGCCGGTGAAGGCAGGCCGGGATGGCTGCCGATCAGTGGCAGGCTTGCTGGCTGTTGACGATGCGCTTGAGGGCATCCGTGTCCAGGATGCGGACATGGCGCTGCTTGACTTCCACGATGCCTTCCTCCACAAATTTGGAGAAGGTGCGGCTCACGGTTTCGAGCTTCAGGCCCAGGTAGCTGCCAATTTCTTCGCGCGTCATGCGCAGCACCAGTTCGGACTGCGAGAAGCCGCGGGCATGCAGGCGTTGCACCAGGTTCAGCAGGAAGGCTGCCAGGCGTTCTTCGGCGCGCATGCTGCCCAGCAGCAGCATCACGCCGTGTTCGCGCACGATCTCGCGGCTCATGATCTTGTGCACATGGTGCTGCAGGGCCGTGACCTCGCGCGAGAGTTCCTCGATGCGGTCGAAGGGCATCACGCAGACCTCGGCGTCTTCCAGGGCCACCGCGTCACAGGTGTGGTGGTCGTTCACGATGCCATCGAGGCCAATGATCTCTCCAGCCATCTGAAAACCGGTGACCTGGTCGCGGCCATCTTCGGTAGCCACGCAGGTCTTGAAGAAGCCGGTGCGGATGGCGTAGAGCGATGTGAAGGATTCGCCGTTGCGGAACAGCGTGCTGCCGCGTTTGACCTTGCGGCGTACGGCAACGACTTCATCGATGCGCTGCAGTTGCTCTTCGTTCAGGCCCACGGGCATGCACAGCTCGCGCAGGTTGCAGTTGGAGCAGGCGACTTTGATGGTGAGCGGGTTCATAGGCACGTGAGCTAGGGGTTGGGTGTCGAGTACATTGCGCCCGATACGAAAAGCTGGGAAGGCCTTCGGGTGGGCGCCTTAGCGACTGACATTTGTCAAATTGTCGCTCGTCGGCCTGATCGTTCACTTGATGCAGGTCAAGGACATCGTGCAGAGGGTACGGCACAGTCAGAGTGTACGCAAGGATATTCCCCCATGACCGCTGTTTCGCCCGATCTCCTGCGCCGTTTTGACGTGCCGGGGCCCCGCTATACCTCTTATCCGACAGCCGACCGGTTTGTCGAAGCGTTCGGGCAGGAGGACTACATCCTGGCACTGGAGCAGCGCCGGACAGGCTCGGTGGCCAAGGCCTTGCCCCTGTCCTTGTATGTGCACATTCCGTTCTGCGAATCGCTGTGCTACTACTGCGCTTGCAACAAGATCATCACCAAGCACCATGACCGCGCAGAAGTCTATCTGCGCTATCTGAGCCGCGAGATCGACCTGCACACCGCGCACTGCGGGGTGGGCCAAGTGGTGAGCCAGCTGCACCTGGGTGGAGGCACGCCCACGTTCCTGTCGGATGCGGGCTTGCGTGAACTGATGGCCATGCTCAAGCGCAGCTTTACCTTGGCGCCGGGCGGTGAGTACTCTATTGAAGTGGATCCCCGCACCGTGAACGCCGACAGGCTGGCGTTGCTGGCTGAGCTGGGCTTCAACCGGCTCAGTTTTGGTGTGCAGGATTTTGATGCCGAGGTGCAGAAGGCTGTGCACCGCGTCCAGCCTGCCGAACAGGTGTTTGCGCTGGTGGAGTCTGCACGCTCGCTGGGTTTTGACTCGGTGAATGTGGACCTGATCTATGGCCTGCCGCGCCAGACCCCCGAATCGTTCGACCGTACTCTGGCGCAGGTGGCGCAGTTGCGGCCTGAGCGCATTGCGCTGTATGCCTACGCGCACCTGCCAGAACGTTTCAAACCCCAGCGCCGCATTGTTTCGGCCGAGCTGCCAACGGCGTCGAGCAAGCTGTCCATGCTGTCGCGCTCGCTCGATGCGTTCATGGACGCGGGCTATGTCTATGTCGGCATGGACCACTTTGCGTTGCCCTCGGATGCCTTGGCTGTGGCCAAACGCCAAGGGCGCTTGCACCGCAACTTCCAGGGCTACAGCACACAGCCTGACTGCGACCTGATCGGCTTGGGCGTGTCGGCCATTGGCCGGGTGGGTGCGACCTACAGCCAGAACTCAAAGACCTTGGACGAGTATTACGACTTTCTCGACCAGGGACGTTTGCCGGTGGTGCGGGGTCTGGCGCTCACGCGTGACGATCTCGTGCGCCGCGCCGCCATCATGGCCCTGATGTGCCAGGGCGAGTTGCTCTATGAATCCATGGAGCAGGCCTGGTTGATTGATGTGCGGCAGTACTTTGCGGCAGAGATCGCGCAGCTCGAAGACATGGCCGAACAGGGGCTGGTGCGGGTGGGGCCCGAGGGGATCGAAGTGACGGCCATGGGATGGTTTTTTGTGCGGGGCATTGCCATGGTGTTTGACCGTTATCTTCAGGCAGACCGCAACCGCGCCCGGTTTTCGCGCATCATCTGAGGCCTATGCTCGCAACCGTGGCCTGGACGGCTTTGCTCATGGGACTCGCAGGCGGGTCCCATTGCTTGGCCATGTGCGCCGCGCCCTGTGGTGCCCTGGTGGGGCGGGCTGCGGCCGCAGAAGGCACGGGTAAGCTGGCGCAAGAAAGCACCGCAGTGCAGGTTGTGCAATGGATGCCGCAGGGTGGTGTGGTGTTGCGCACCCTGGCGTTTCATGGGGGGCGGCTGGCGGGCTACGCGGCCGCAGGCGCCCTGGCGGCCCTGGCCATGGACAGCCTGGCGTGGCTTACCCAGCAGACCACGGCCTTGCGTCCGGTGTGGACCCTGATGCATGTGGCTGTCATGGCCTGGGGCCTGATGATGATGGTGCAGTCGCGCCAGCCCGCCTGGGTGGAGCAGGCCGGGAGGGCCGTGTGGGGGCGCGTGCGGCCATTGGTGGGGGCGCCCGCTGGCGTGCTGGCGGCAGGTGCCCTGTGGGCCTTGATGCCCTGTGGATTGCTTTACTCGGCCCTGCTGGTCGCCGCTCTGAGTGGCGGCGCATTGGAAGGGGCGCTGACCATGGTGTTGTTTGCCGTGGGTAGTGGGGTGTGGCTGCTGGGTGGCCCTTGGGCGTGGAGCCGACTGCGAAGCCGTCTCAATCGGGTGCGTGCCGACTGGGGCACCCGGGTCGCGGGAGGCTTGCTGTGCGCCGTCGCAGCCTGGGCTCTCTGGATGGACCTGATCTACAAGCCTTCGCTCTGGTGCCGCTGAGGCCAGGCGCGGTCTGAGCCGAGGCGACCTTGGAGCCCGGCGAAGGCGGGCAGGCTTCAGTGCATTTTGAGCCCTGTTTTATGGCGATCTGCCACGGTCCAGGAGCTTTGGGGACAAGTGTTGCCCAAGTGTTGCCGTATCGCTGCGATGGGGCTGTGCTCCTTAGACAAGCCCCAGTAACTGGTGATAATCTGCGTAACTATTGGTGGCATTGATGTCTCCATGTTTCGCGTACGCCTGAAGTGAACTCTTCCATCCTCATCGACATCAGCCAACTGCGGGTCGGCATGTACATCCAGCTCGATGTGGGCTGGATGCATCATCCATTCCCGACCAGCAGCTTCCGGGTGGCGTCGGCCGAGCAGATCGCCACCTTGCGGGGGCTGGGGTTGACCGAGGTGCGCTACCTGCCCAAAAAAAGTGACCCAGCGCTCAAGGAGCTGGTGCCTGCCGCCTGGAGCGTTCCCGAAATGGTCGCGCCCCCCGCCAATGGCCTGGAGGCCCCGGGGGTTCCCGCAGCGGTGGACGCCGAAGCCCTTCGGCGGCGCCAGTTGCTGGACGCACAGAACAAGGCGCTGGCCGCCTGCAACCAGCGATTCGCCGAGGCCACCCGGCAGTACCAGGCACTGGAGCGGGCTGTGTCCGAACACCCCGACCAGGCGCGCGACAAAGGTGTGGCGCTGGTGTCCGGGTGTGTTTCCGAACTGCTGGAGAACGGTGACTCGGTGATCCGGCTGTTGTCGGAAGGTGTGGGCGAACGCAACGCCTTGCACCCTATCAACGTGATGGTTATTTCGCTGTTGCTGGGTCGTGCTTTGGGTATGAAAAGCGAAGAACTGCAGGGCCTGGGGGTGGCGGCACTGATTCACGACCTGGGCAAGCTCAAGCTGCCGCCGAACCTGCGGCAGCCCACGCCGTCGATGCCCCTGATGGAGCGGTCGCGGTACGAAACCCATGTGGCGGAATCCGTGGCCATGGCCAAGCGCATGGGGTTTGCTGAGGCCGTGGTGCTGGCGGTGGCCCGGCACCATGAAATGGCCGATGGCAGCGGGTTTCCGCAGCGGCTCACCGGGGTGGACCTGGGGCGGGCAAGCCAGGTGCTGGCGCTTGTCAACCGGTACGACCGCATGTGCAACCCTACTGTTGGTGTGGATGCCCTCACACCCCACGAGGCGCTCTCGGTCATTTTTGCCCAGCTCAAGGCGAAGTTCGATTCCGTGGTGCTGGGCGCTTTCATCCGCATGATGGGGGTGTATCCGCCGGGTTCCATCGTCCAGCTGGTCAACGACCGCTATGCGATTGTTGCTTCGGTGAATTCTTCGCGCCCCCTGCGGCCTAAGGTCATCGTCCACGACTCCAGGGTGCCCAAGGATGAGGCGCCCATCCTGGACCTGGAAACTGTTCCCGAGCTGGGCATACGCCGCAGCCTCAAGCCGGCACAGCTGCCGCGCGACGCGCTGGACTACCTGTCGCCCCGGCAGCGCATCTGTTATTTTTTTGAGCGAGCGGTCAGCCCCGGCCCTGAAGAGGCGGATACGTGACCGATTTGCAATCGCATGGCTGGCTGGATGGGCTGCAGGAAGCCGTCTGGCTGGTCGACGAGGCACACCACCTCATTCTGCATGCCAATGCCGCCGCCGAACGCCTGGTGGGTATGCCCGCAGCCGACATGGCGGGCAAGCCCGTGCTGGGCCTCGCAGCCACCCCGCAAGACCAGGCCTTCTGGGTCGAGCCCCCGGAGGTGATTGCAGCGGGAATCCATTCGCACACCAGCCTGGTGCGTGCCAATGGCCAGCTGGTGCCTGTGGAGCGCCATGTGGTGCGTGTGCCCTGGGGGCCGGACGGACGCACGGTCTTCATGTTGACCATGCTCGACCGCAGTGCCCAGGAGGCGACGGAGCGCGAGCTGGAAACTTTGTTGTCCGAATTGCGTGCGACGCTGGATTCAGCGGCCGATGGCATGTTGGTCTGCGGGCTGGACCGCAGCGTGCGCGCTTTCAACCAGAGGCTGGCCCAGCTCTGGGGGCTGCCGCGCCAGCTGCTGGTGGAGCGCGACGATGCGGCCGTCTATGCCTTCATGGCCAGCCAGGTGGCAGATGCCCGCGCCTATGCCGAGCGCATGGTTGCCATTGAGCGCGAACCCATGCAGGAGAGCACGGACATCCTGGAGCTGCGCAGCGGCATGGTGCTGGAAATGCGGACCGTGCCGCAATTTCGCCAAGGGCGGGCGGTGGGGCGCGTCTACTCATACCGGGACATCACCCGGCAGACCGAAATCCAGGCCAGCCTGCGCCTGGCGGCACGCGTGTTTGAGTCAAGCCTGGATGCCATTTTTATTGCCGACAGCCAGCACCGCATCATGCGCATGAACCCGGGCTGTGAGCGCCTGGTGGGGCCTGCTGCCAAAGCCTTTGAGGGCTGCATGGCCGCCTCGCTGTTTGGCGGCGGCTCGGATGCTGCCTTCATGGAGCGGGTGCAGCAGGGTTGGTCGCGTGACGGTTTCTGGGAGGGGGAGCTTTGGCTGCCCCGCGACAACGGGGCTTACTGCGCCGTGCAACTGTCTTGGGTGGCGCTGCGTGACGACGAAGGGCGGCTGGTGCAGAGCATCGGCTTCATGCGTGACCTCACGCTGCAGCACGCTGCACAGAAGCGCATCGAGGAACTGGCCTACAGCGACGTGCTCACCGGCCTGCCAAACCGGCTGCTGCTGTCTCAGCGGGTGGACACCGCGATCCAGGGGGCGCGCCAGAGCGACACCGGGTTTGCCGTCCTCTTCCTGGATCTGGACCGTTTCAAAATCATCAACGATTCCCTGGGGCACCCTTTTGGCGACCGGGTGCTGCAACTGGTCGCCGAGCGCCTGCAGACCTGCCTGCGGCAGACCGACATGCTGTGCCGGCTGGGGGGGGATGAGTTCGTCATCTACCTGCATGGTGGTGATGCGCCGGTGGCCGAAAGCGTGGCGCGCCGCATCCTGGACGACATGCTCAAGCCTTTCATGCTCGACAGCATGGGGTTCTCCATCCAGTGCAGCATTGGCATTGCTCTGTATCCGCAGGACGGGGCGACGCTGGACGACCTGATCAAGCAGTCGGATACCGCGATGTACCGGGTCAAGGAGCGGGGGCGTGGCAGCTATGGCTTCTACCAGCCTCAGATGAATGCCAACCTGCTGGCCCGCATGCAGATGGAGCACGCCATGCGGCAGGCGCTGGGTCTGCAGCGCATGGCCGTGCACTACCAGCCGCAGGTCAACATGGCCACAGGGCGTATTACCGGGGCCGAGGCGTTGATCCGCTGGACCGATCCCGAGTTCGGTGCGGTTTCACCGGGCGTGTTCATCCCCTTGGCGGAGGAGTCGGGCTACATCGTGACCCTGGGCGCCTGGGTGATGGAGCAGGCGGTGCGCGAGGCGGCGGTGTGGATGCACAGTGGCATGCCGATCATGATTTCCGTGAATGTGTCGGCGCTGGAGTTCCGCCAGCCTGATTTTGTGGACCGGATCACGCGTTTGCTGGCCGTACACCAGCTGCCGCCGACCTTGCTGGAGCTTGAGCTGACGGAAACCATCCTGCTGCAGGATGCGCAGGAGATGGAGCAGCGCCTGCGGGTGCTGGCCGATCTGGGCATTGGCCTGGCCATTGATGACTTTGGCACGGGCTACTCCAGCCTGGCTTACCTTAAGAAGTTACCGATCCACAAACTCAAGATCGATCAGTCCTTCGTGCGTGGCTTGCCCGATGACGATGGCGATCGTGCCATCGTGAGCGCCATCATCAGCATGGGCCGTGCCATGCACATCGAGGTGGTGGCGGAAGGCGTGGAAACCGAAACCCAGCAGGCCGTGCTGCAGCAGATGCTGTGTGAGCACTACCAGGGCTTCTTGTGCGCCCCCGGGCTTCCGGCCGACAAGTTCCGCGCCATGCTGCGCGAGCCCTTGCCGCTGAAGGCGCAGGGCAAACACCGGCCGATCATTTCGTAACTCCCGTTGAGGGAGGGGCTTGCATCAGCAGGCTCGCCAGTGTCTCCAGAGTCTTCTGGAGCGCCAGGGCCTCAAAGGGCCGCCACGCCCTTCCACAGCATGTAGGCCGCCAGGCCAAACAGCAGGTAGGCGAACACGCGCTTGAGCTGCTTCACGGGGAGGCTGTGCGCGGCCTTGGCGCCCAGTGGCGCCGTCAGCACGCTGCAGGTGGCGATCACCGCGAGCGCGGGCAGCCAGACATAGCCCAGGGATGCAGCGGGCAGGCCCGCCACGTTCTGCCCGCCCACCACGTAGCCGACCACATTGGCCAGCGCAATCGGAAACCCGAGCGCTGCACTGGTGGCCACGGCGTTGTGGATGGGCACATTGCACCAGGTCATGAACGGCACGCTCACAAAGCCTCCACCAGCCCCCACCAGGCCGGACAGGAATCCGATCACGCCGCCTGCTGCCACCTGGCCTGCGCCACCAGGCATCTGGCGCGTGGGGGCGGGTTTTTTGTCCAGGAACATCTGCGTGGCGGAGAAGCTCACGAACAGTGCAAAGAAGATGGCGAGGAAGGAGCCCTTGAGTAGCGCAAACACCCCGAGGCTTGCCACAAACCCGCCCAGCACGATGCCGGGGGCCAGGCGCTTGACGATGTCCCAGCGCACCGCTCCACGCTTGTGGTGGGCCCGCACGCTGGAGATCGATGTGAACATGATGGTGGCCATCGACGTGGCAATCGCCATCTTCACGGCCAGGTCTGGCGCAACTTTTTGTGCTCCCAGGATGTAGGTCAGGAACGGCACCAGCAACATGCCGCCACCAATGCCCAGCAGACCGGCGAGAAAGCCGGTGGCCAAGCCCAGCACACCGAGTTCAACAATCAGGAGAGGGTCCAGCATGGCGCAATAAGAAGAAATGAAACAGAGCAGCGTGGCCCGGAGAGAGGGGGCAATGCCCTGCCTGGAGGGATGCAACAGTGGCGTGCGATGGCAGGGGCATGGGGAAGAGGGTGTCTGCGAATGCCACCGGACTCTCATCCTGAACCGGGGGTTCAGGTGGGCGAGGGCAGCCAAGCGTTGGGTTCATCTGACGCGAGATGATCACGCTCACCGGGCAATGTACCAAGCCCGAGCTCGTTGAGCATTGGTTCAAGGAAATATAAAGCCCGGCGGCTTCGCAGACCTCGTCATTGTAGGCGCTCACAACGGGCGTGGAGAGCGGAGCGAAGGAAAAGCCCGCAGGCTTGCTGGAGCATCGTCTGCGGTGGCCTGCGCGCCGGGGCGGCGCAGCGTCAGAGCAGGCGGCCGTCGTCGCCCAGTGCCTGGTCTAGGCGCTGCACCAGGGTCTGCAGGCGTTGGTTGTCGTCGTCGGGCAGCAGGGATTCTTGCTGCCCTGCCGCCGATGCAGGCGCTGCTGGGGGCGCCGCTTTGGCTGCAGAACCCGCCGCCAGGTCGGCGGCTTCACGGTCGGCGATCTCGAAGGCCAGATTCAGGGCGGCCAGCACAGCGATGCGTTCGCGGGCACGCACCTTGCCTGCATCACGGATGCGGGTCATGGCGGTATCCACGCGCTCCACGGCGTCCAGCAGGCGGCTCTCTCGGCCCTCGGGGCAGGTCAGCAGGTAGCTTTGCTGCAGGATCTGCACCTCGATTTGCTTCATTCGGCTTCTTTCGTGAGCGGCACGGCGGCGGGAAGGCGTTCGAGCAGGGCATCCACACGGGCACGCGCTGCACTCAGGCGGGACTTGAGCGAGTCCCGCTCCTGGGTGAGGGCGGCCACCTGGTCCGTCAGCAAGGCGTTGGTGCGTTGCAGTTCCGCGTGGCGCAGCAGCAGGCGCTCAACGCGGTCGGCGATCTGGTCGGTGGGGGACGGTGTTGCCATACAGCCAGCGATTGTAGGGTTGCGCGTTGTAAACGGTCGTAAAATCCCGCCGTTGGTGCTCGCGGTGTGGTTCACATGCCGCAGTTCAACGGGAAGCAGGGAGGTGCCGCCACACATGGCGCGCCCAGCCTGCGCTGCCCCCGCAACGGTCAGCGGACGAATCTTCGATTCTCTCTCCATCCATAAGCCACTGGGCGCCTTGAACAAGCGGCTGGGAAGGCATTGGAGGGTGCTCCGCCAGCCCGGATACCGGCCAACATGGTGGCTGCGTGCGCCTTTTTTTGGCGCTGCGCGGCTGTATCACCCACATGCTGGCGGGAGGCCGGCCCCGGGTTGTTTGTTGACGATGATCCCCATGAAAATCCGTACCCTTCGTGCGCGCCCTGTGGCGTCGCTGCGCGTGCCCGCCCAACGCCTTGCGCTGGTGGCCCTGGCGGTTGGCAGTGCCTGCAGTGCCCTGGCCCAGACCGTGCCCGGCGCTGGTGAACTGCTGGCCCAGAATCTGCGCGCGCCCCAGCTCGGCGAGACCGTGGTGGCTGCCACGCGCACGCCGCAGCCGCTCACCGACCTGGTCGCCGACGTGTCCATCGTGGACCGCGAAACCATCGAAACCAGCGGCGCCACCGGCCTGGCCGACCTGCTGGCGCGCTTGCCAGGGGTGGAGTTCTCGCGCAATGGCGGCCCGGGCACGACCACTGGCGTGTTCCTGCGCGGCGCCGAGTCGCGCTTCACGGCGGTGTACATCGACGGCGTGCGCATCGATTCGCAGTCCACTGGCGGTGCGCCCTGGGAGAGCATTCCGCTCGGCCTGATTGACCGCATCGAAGTGCTGCGTGGCCCGGCTGGGGCCGTGTATGGCTCGGACGCCATGGGCGGGGTGGTGCAGATCTTCACCAAGCGCGGCGAGAACGGCACGGCGCCCTATGTGGGCGCGGGCGTGGGCAGCCATGGCACCTCCAAGCTGGAGGCCGGTATCAGCGGTGCCCGCGGCACCCTGGACTACGCGCTGGGCCTGTCCCGCGAAAACAGCAAGGGCTTCAACGCCCGCACTGTCGCCACGCAGAACCCCGACCGCGACGGCTACCGCAACACCGCAGGCCACGCCCGCGTGGGCCTGCAGGTCGATGCCGTGCACCGCCTCGAAGGCACGCTGATGGTCAACGACACCAACAGCGGCTACGACAACGGCCTGGGCAAGGACGACCGCAACCTGCACACCATGCACGCGCTGGGGCTGAACTGGAATGCCCAGTGGAGCAGCGCCTACAAGACGCGCCTGTCCATCACCGACTCGCGCGATGAGTACGAAACCCGTCCTTCGCCCTATCTCAGCGACACGCGCCTGCGTGGCTACTACTTCCAGAATGAGTACCGCCAGGGCGCACACCTGGTCACCGCTGCGCTGGAGCGCCGCGAAGACCGCCTGGAGAACAAGCCCATCGACGCCAAACGCTCGCAGGATGCGCTGGCCCTGGGCTATGGCTACAACGCCGCAGGCCACACCGTACAGCTCAACGTGCGCCACGATTCCGACAGCGAGTTTGGCGGCAAGAGCACCGGCAGCGCGGCCTATGGCTACGCCATCACCCCGCAGTGGCGCGCCACGGCATCGGTGGGCACGGCCTTCCGTGCGCCCACGCTGTACCACCGCTTCAGCGAATACGGCGTGGCCACGCTGCGTCCCGAAAGCAGCCGCAATGCCGAGCTGGCGCTGCGCTACGCCCAAGGCGGCAGCACGTTCTCGGCCACGCTGTTCCGCAACCGCGTGAGCAACCTGATCTCCTTCGGTGGCGCAGGCACCTGTGCTTCGAGCTTTGGCTGCTACGCCAACACGGCACGCGCCGAGTACAAGGGCGTGACGTTTGCTGGCTCGCACCGTATGGGCGATGTGCAACTGCATGGCTCCATCGACCTGCAGCGCCCGCGTGACCTGGACACCGGCAAGCAGCTGGCGCGCCGCGCCAAGCAGCACGCCACCTTTGGCGCCGACACACGCCTGGCGGGCTGGACCGTGGGCGCCGAAGTGCAGGCCTCGGGCAGCCGCTTCGATACCGTTGCCAACACCAACGTGCTGGGCGGCTATGTGCTGGTCAACCTGTACGCCAGCACCCGCATCGCGCGCGACTACACCCTGCTCGCCCGCATCGACAACTTGGCCGACAAGGACTACCAGCTGGCCCGTACTTACGCCACTGCTGGCCGCACGGTCTACGTCGGGGTGAAGTGGGCGCCGCAGTGACCCTGGCGGCCTCTGCCACCGCCGCTGCCCGCGGCCCGGCGCTGCTGATCGCAGCCCCGGCCTCTGGGCAGGGCAAGACCACCGTCACCGCCGCCCTGGCGCGCTTGCATGCGCGCCAGGGGCGGCGCGTGCGGGTCTTCAAGTGTGGGCCGGACTTTCTGGACCCGCACTGGCACCAGCTCGCCAGCGGTGCGCCCGTGCACCAGCTCGACCTGTGGATGAATGGCGAGGCCGACTGCGCGCAGCGCCTTCATGACGCTGCACGCGAGTCGGACCTGATCCTCATCGAAGGCGTGATGGGGCTGTTTGACGGCAGCCCTAGCGCGGCCGACCTGGCCCGGCACTTTGGTGTGCCGGTGCTGGCCGTGGTCGATGCCTCGGCCATGGCGGGCACGTTTGGCGCACTGGCGTTTGGCCTGCGCCACTACCGCCCCGGCCTGCCCTGGGCAGGGGTGCTGGCCAACCGCGTGGGCAGCGCACGCCATGCCGACATGCTGCGGGACGGCCTGCAGGATCCCGACGACTGGATGGGCGCACTGATGCGGGTGCAGGCTACCGGCAAGGTGCCCGCTGCCGCCAAGGCGGCTGCCGCATTGCTGCCCGAGCGCCACCTGGGCCTGGTGGCCGCACACGAGCTGGAAGACAGCCTGCAGCGGCTGGACGCCGCCGCCGACGCGCTGGCTGCCACGCCGCTGGGCCAGATGGACCTGGACGACCTGCAGTGCTGGGCTGTGGATTTCCCGGCGCCCGCATCGGCGCCCGCCGTGCCGCGCCTGCTGGCAGGCCGCACGGTGGCTGTGGGGCGTGATGCGGCCTTCTGTTTTATCTACGCTGCCAACGTGCAATCCCTCGAACAGATGGGCGCGCGCGTGGTGTTTTTCTCGCCGCTGCACGATGCCGCGCTGCCCGACTGCGACGCGGTGTGGCTGCTCGGCGGCTACCCGGAGCTGCACACCGCGCAGATCGCAGCCAACACCGGAATGCAGGCCAGCCTGCGTGCCCATGTGGAGGCAGGCAAACCCCTGTGGGCCGAGTGCGGCGGCATGATGGCGTTGTTTGAATCGATCACCCTGGCCGACGGCAACAAGGCCGCGCTGTGGGGGCTGTTGCCCGGCCATGTGACCATGCAAAAACGCCTGGCGGCGCTGGGCCCGCAGCAACTGGCCGTGGCCGGGCACACCCTGCGCGGCCACACCTTCCACTATTCGACCAGCGACAGCAGCGCCCCTGTGGTGGCCCGCACGGCGCGCCCGAACGAGGCGGTTGCGCCGGATGCGGGCGAGGCGCTGTACCGGCAGGGCAGCATCCATGCCAGCTATTTCCACGCATGGTTTCCGTCCAGCACCGAAGCCGTGGCGCAGCTGCTGGGGGGCGCATCGGCATGACCATTACCACCGAACTGATCCTGGGCGGCCAGAAGAGCGGCAAGTCCCGCCGCGCCGAGCTGCTGGCGCGCGACTGGCTGGCGCAGTCCGCTGATCACCGCGCGGTGTTGATTGCCACCGGCGAAGCCTGGGACGACGAAATGCGCGAGCGCATCTCCCGCCACCAGCGTGACCGCGCCGAACGGGTTCCGGGTCTGCAGACGGTGGAAGAGCCGCACGACGTGGCCGCAGCCCTCACGCGGCTCAGCACGCCGCAGACCCTGCTGGTAGTGGACTGCCTCACGCTGTGGCTCACCCACTGGAGCATGCCCCTGGGTGTGGAAACCATGAGTTTTGAACAAAAACAGGCCCTTGCGCTCGACTGGAAAGCGCAGGTAGCTATGTTTTTAGGAGCGGTTCGGAAATCCCCCGGCCCCGTTGTTCTGGTGGGCAACGAAATTGGCCTGGGGGTCATCCCGATGGGGCGCGAGGTGCGTGCCTTTGTGGATGCACTGGGCACGCTGAATCAGCAGGTGGCCCAGGTGTGCCCCCGCGTCACGCTGATGGCCGCCGGGCTGCCCCTCACTTTGAAAGAACCTTGCTGATGAAACCCACCCCCGTGCGCCGCATCCTGTGGGTGATCGCCATCCTCATCGTGCTGGGCCTGCTCATGGCCGGGCTGGCGCAGGCGCAGCCGGTGCACATCAAGGACGACCGGGGCCGCGAGGTCTCGCTGCCCCGGCCGCCGCAGCGCATCGTGAGCCTGCTGCCCTCGTTGACCGAAAGCGTGTGCGAGCTAGAGCAATGCCACCGGCTGGTGGGGGTGGACCGCTATTCCAACTGGCCCGAGGCCGTGATCGGCAAGCTGCCCAAGGTGGGAGGCGGCATCGACCCGAGCATCGAGGCCATCGTGGCGCTCAAGCCGGACCTGGTGCTCATGTCCGTCAGCTCGCGCGCCAGCGACCGGCTGGAGGCGCTGGGCCTCACGGTGGTGCAACTGGAGCCCAAGACCCATGCCGACGTGCGCCGCGTGCTGGGCACTGTCAGCGACCTGCTGGGCGTGCCGCGTGCCCAGGGCTCTGACCGCCTCTGGCGTGTGATCGATGCGGGCGTGCTGGCGGCGGCACAGTCCCTGCCGCCCAAAGCCAAAAATGCACGCGTGTACTTCGAGGTGAGCCGGGGGCCTTACGCGGCGGGCGAGGCGTCGTTCATCGGCGAATCGCTCACCCGCCTGGGCGTGCGCAACGTGGTGCCGGCGTCGCTGGGCCCGTTTCCGCGCCTGAACCCCGAGTTTGTCGTGCGCGCCAACCCCGACATCATCATGATCGGCAACCGCAGCATGCAGGCCATGGTGCCGTACCCCGGCTGGGCCAGCATGCGCGCCATCCGCGACAACCGGCTGTGCGTGTTCGGCCCCGGCGATTCCGACGTGGTGGTGCGCCCCGGGCCCCGCATGGCCGAGGCCGCCCGCATCATGGCGCGCTGCCTGGTGGATAAATCCTCGTGACCTACGTTGCCATGGACTTGCCCACTGGTTCCGCCAGCCGCCGCGCAGCATGGTGCGCCGCTTGGCTGCTGCTGGCCAGTGTTGTGCTGGCCGTGTGTGGCGCCAGCGTGGGCAGCACGGGCTTTGACAGCGTGCTGCGCATGCACGGTGACCCTGTGGCCTGGCAGATCGTGTGGGACATCCGCCTGCCGCGCACGCTGGGTGCGTGGCTGGCGGGTGCGCTGCTGGGCCTGTCAGGCGCGGTGGCGCAGGGGCTGTTCCGCAACCCGCTGGCCGACCCCTACCTGCTGGGCAGCGCCTCGGGCGCCGCGCTGGGCGGGGCGGTGGCGATGGCGATGTTCGGCGTGTCACCGGTGGCAGCGCAGTGGCTGGCGCGCATCGGCATCACGGGCATGGCATTTTTGGGCGCGGCGGGGGCGGTGGTGCTCACGCTGCTGTTGGCCAAAGGCGTGCAGCACACGCTGCGCCTGCTGCTGGCGGGCGTGATTGTGGGGGTGGTGCTGGGCGCGCTGCGCGACTTGGTGGAGCTGGCCTCGCCCGATATCCTGCAGGCCATGCAGGCCTTCATTCTGGGCAGCACGGCCTTTGTGGGCTGGATGGCCTGTGTGCTCATGGCCGTGGCCTGGGGGCTGTGTTCGATGGTCGCCTGGATGCTGGCGCGTGCGCTCGACGGCCTCACGCTGGGCGAGGCCACGGCCGCCAGCCTGGGCCTGCCGCTCATGCCCATGCGCGCCGGGCTGGTGGCCGCCATGGCGCTGGCTACGGGCGCTGCCGTGGCGCAAACGGGGCTCATCGCCTTTGTGGGGCTGGCCGCGCCACACCTGGTGCGCTCCATCGTGCGCGTGACGCACGAGCGGCACATCGTGCTCTCCAGCCTGATGGGCGCGGTGCTGCTGCTGGCGGCCGACATCCTGGCGCGCTGGCTGCTGGCGCCGCAGGAGCTGCCCGTGGGCGTGCTCACGGCGGCGCTGGGCGGCACCTACCTGCTGTGGCTCATGCACCGGCGCACGGCGCAAGGCGGTGCACTATGAATTCAATAGCTATCAGTGCTTTCCAGATAGGCGCAAGCATCGGAAATCGCTTGATACTGCAGAGCATCGACCTGCAATTGCCCGCCGGGCGCTGGACCAGCATCGTCGGGCCCAACGGCGCGGGCAAGTCCACCCTGCTCAAGGTGCTGGCGGGCCTGTTGCCGCGCGCAGCGGTGCAGGGCGACGTGTTGCTGCTGGGCCGCCCGCTGGCGCAAATCCCGGCGCGCGAACGCGCCCGCCAGCTCGCCTGGCTGGGCCAGAACGAAGGCTCGGCCGACGACCTGACAAGCTACGACGTGGCCATGCTGGGCCGCCTGCCGCACCAGGCCTGGCTGGCGCCGCCGGGCGCGGCCGACCACGCGGCCGTCGAGCAGGCGCTGCGCACCACGCAGGCCTGGGACTGGCGCCACCGCCCGCTGTCGCAGCTGTCGGGGGGCGAGCGCCAGCGCGTGCTGCTGGCCCGCGCCCTGGCCGTGCAGGCGCAGGTGCTGCTGATGGATGAACCCCTGGCCAACCTCGACCCGCCCCACCAGACCGACTGGCTGCACACCATGCGTGCGCTGGTCGATGCGGGGGGCACGGTGGTCAGCGTGCTGCACGAGGTGTCGCTGGCGCTGCAGGCCGACGACATGGTGGTGATGGCGGGTGGCCGCGTGCTGCACCAGGGCGCCTGCGATGCGCCCGATACCCACGCCGCGCTGGAGAGCGTGTTTGACCACCGCATCCACGTGCGGCATCTGGATGGCATGTGGATGGCGCTGCCCTCCCTGCAACGCAAGAACAACAACCAAGGAATGAAGGACGTGCAAGCATGAACATCGAATCGGGTTTTTCGCAGGTTGCGCAGTCGTTGCTCTGGCCCGTGCTGGTGCTGGTGGGGCTGGCGTTTGTCTACGCGCTGTGGTCGGGCGGCGCCACGCTCATGGAGGCGTGGCAACGCTGGCGCCAGCCGGAGTACCGCTCGCTGCGCGTGGCCCCTGGCTTGTCGATGGAAGAGCTGGAGCTGCAACTGGTGCGCCAGGTGGAGCCCGTGCGCCTGCTCAGCCGCCTGTCGCCCATGCTGGGGCTGATCGCCACGATGATCCCACTCGGCCCCGCGCTGCAGAGCGTGGCGGCGGGCAACGGCCAGCAGGCGCTGGCCGTTTTCAGCGGCGCCTTTGCGGGCGTGGTGCTGGCGCTGGCCGCCGCGTCGGTGGGCCTGGTGGTGTACTCGGTGCGCCGCCGCTGGCTGCTGGCCGAGCTGCTGGTAGTGCGCAAGGAGCGCGGGGTGGCGCAATGAGCTTGCGCCACTTGAACGTCCTGGCCGAGGACGACGACGATCCGATGCTGTCGGCCGTGAACCTGGTGGACGTGTTCCTGGTGCTCGTGGTGGCGCTGCTCACGGCCGTGGCCGTGCAGACCCAGACCAGTGCTCATGAGAGCGTCACCATCATCCGCAATGCAGGCCAGCCCGACATGGAAGTGGTCGTGCGCGAGCAGGGCAAGGAAGTGCGCTTCAAGGGCGCTGGCAGCGCAGCGCAAGGGCAGGGCGTGCGTGCGGGCGTGGCCTACAAGCTGGAAGACGGCAATATCGTCTACATCCCCGAAACCGGTGTGGCGCCTGCAGACGCGGGCGCTGGCGCGGCCGACCCCGCCAAGCCATGAAGGCGCTGATTCTGCGCATGGCACTGTGGTGCCTGCTGCTGGCTGCGCCGCTGGTGCAGGCCGCGCAGTCTGCGCCCGTGTTGCTCTGGCTCACCTCCGACATCACCACCGCCCCGCGCACGGCCATGGTGCAGCGCCTGGCTGGCGAGGCGGGCCTGGGTTTTGTGCATATCGACTACCCGCTGGGTGGCCCGGCGGTGCTGGACGCGGCCCAGGCCCAGACGCTGGAGCGCGCGCTGGCGGGCGCTGCGCTGGTGTGGGTGGATGCGCCGCATGCCAGCGTGGAGGCGCGCTTGCGCCGCATGGCGGGGGCGCAGCTCAATGCCCGTGCCATACGTTTCCCCGGCCGCGTGGTCTGGGTGCCTGCGGGCACCCCCGCCGCCGACTTGACCGCGCTCGACGCGCCCGCCCGCATGGTGGCCTACCTGCAGGCCGGCGGCCCGCGCAACCTGAAGAGCGCCATCGCCCTGGCGCGTGCCACCTTGGCGGGTGCTGCCATGCCCGCCTTGCCCGCGCCCGACATCCTGCCCCCCCGGGGCATCTACCACCCCGACGCGCCCCGCCTGCTGCCCCACGCCGCCGCGCTGGAGGCCTGGCGCCAGGAGCAGCCCGCGCTGCGCAGCCTGCCCGCCGTGGCCGTGCTGGTGCACCGCCACCATTTTGTGGATGGCAGTACCGAGTGGCTCGATGCCTGGCTGCGCACCTTCCGCCAGCAGGGCCTGTTCGCCTATGCGGCCTTTGGCCAGCAGGTCACGGCGCAGACCCTGGCCGAGGTGCTGGAGCTGCCCCTCGAAAGCGGCACCGGCCAGGGCCGCCTGCATGCCTCTGCCCTGGTGCTGCACCAGCTCGTGCCCCAGGCCGCCGCGCTGCAGCCGCTGCTGGCCCGCTGGGGCGTGCCGCTGTTGGGCACGCAGCCCTACCGCGCGGGCGATGCCGCCGCGTGGGAGGTCAACGACACGGGCCTGTCGCTGTCCGATGTACCGTTCTATCTGGCCCAGCCCGAAGCGGCCGGTGCCATCGACCCCATCCTGGTGGCAGCCCACGGCGCCGAGGGCCGGGACTTTCGCCTCATCGAGCGCCAGGCCCAGGCCGTGGCGGCCAAGGCACGGCGCCTGATCGCGCTGCAGACGAAGCCCGCCGCCGACAAGCGCCTGGTGGCCATGGTCTACAACTACCCGCCGGGTGGAACCAACTTCGGCGCCTCATTCCTCAACGTGCCGCGCAGCTTGGAGCAGGTGTCGGGCGGCCTGGCCCAGGCGGGCTACCGCACGCAGCAGGTGCCCGAGCAGGGCTGGATCGATGGGCTCAAGCCGCTGCTGGCCGCCTACTACCCCGGCGCCGATGTGCGCGCGCTGCTGCAAAACGGCCAGGCCGCCGCGCTGCCGCTGGCGCGCTACGAGCAGCACCTGGCCACCTTGCCGAAGGCCGTGCGCGAGCGCATGAACGCGCACTGGGGCACGCCCGAGAAGAGCCGCTACGTGGTCGATTGGCAGGGCGAAAAGGTGTTCGCCATCCCGCGCCTGCAGGTGGGCAAGCTCTCGGTATTGCCCCAGCCCCCGCGCGAAGAAACCCTGCGCCTGGGCCAGAACCCGTTCATGCACAAGTCCAAGGCGCCGCTGTCGCACCATTACCTGGCGGTGTACCTGTGGGCGCAATTGGAGGCCGACGCGCTCATCCACTTCGGCACCCACGGCACGCAGGAGTGGGCCGGTGGCAAGGCGCGTGCGCTGGATGTACACGACGACGCGCTGCTGCCCCTGGGCGACCTGCCCGTGGTCTATCCCTACATTGTGGACAACCTGGGCGAGGCCCTCACGGCCAAGCGCCGGGGTCGCGCCGTGCTGGTGAGCCACCGCACGCCCGTGTTCGCCCCGGCGGGCTTCGAGGCACGCATGGCCCACATGCACGAGGTGATGCACGAGTGGGAAACCGTGGACGAAGGCCCCACGCGCCGCGCGCTCGAAAAGCAGCTGGTCGCGCAGTTTGTGGAGCACCAGTTGCACCGCGACCTGGGCTGGAGCGCCGAGCGCATCGCGGCCGATTTCAGCGGCTTTCTTGAAATCCTGCACCCCTACCTGGACCAGCTCGCGCAAAGCTCGCAGCCCAAGGGCCTGGCCGTGTTCGGCCGCGTGCCCGCGCCCGAGCAGCGGCGCGAGACTATCCTGCAGGCGCTGCGCAAGCCGCTGATCGAGGCGCTGGGCGAGGACATCGATGAGGCCTTTCTCATCAAGCACGATGCGGTGCTGGCAGCGCGCCCCGCGCGCTGGCTGGAAGTGGCGCTGACCGACGCGCAGGCTGCCAGCGTGTTGGACCTGCGCCCCGCGCTGCCCGATGCGCCGCCAGCACAGGACGGCTTGGTGCGCGCCCAAGACCATGTGCCCAACCGCGCAGCGCGCCAACCCATCGACACGCCCGCGCTGCTGCAACTGGCACAGCGCGCGCAAGAGCTGGAGCGCCTGCTGGCCACGGAAGGCGAGCTACCCGGCTTGCTGGCTGCGCTGGAAGGGCGCTACCTGCCCGCTGCGTACGGTGGCGACCCCATTCGAAACCCCGACAGCCTGCCCACAGGCCGCAACCTCACGGGGCTGGACCCGAGCCGCCTGCCCACGCGCCAGGCCTATGCCGTGGCGCAGACGCTGTTCAACGACTGGTTCAAGGACTACCAGGCGCGCCATGGCGGCCAGGCGCCAGAGCGTATGGCGCTGTCGCTGTGGGCGGGTGAAACGCTGCGCCACCAGGGCATCATGGAAGCCCAGGCGCTGGTGGCGCTGGGCATGCGCCCGGTGTGGGACGACGCGGGCCGCCCGGTGCGCGTCGAGACCATTGCCGCCGAAGAGCTCAAGCGCCCGCGCGTTGATGTGCTCATGAGCATCACCGGTTCGTACCGTGACCAGTTCCCCGCGCTGATGGCGCTGCTGGACCGTGCGGTGGCTCAGGCCGCCACGGCCGAGCCCGGCAATGTGATCGCACGCAATACCGCGCAGATCGGCCAGGAGCTGCGCAAGCAGGGCGTGCCCCGCGCGCAGGCCGAGCAACTGGCGCGCGTGCGATCTTTCGGCAATGCGGTGGGCGACTATGGCACCGGCCTGTCGGACGCGGTGCAAAGCGACGGGCTGCAAACCAACGATGCGCGCCTGGGCCAGATGTTCCTCGAACGCATGAGCCAGCCCTATCTGGAGGGCGAGCCGGTGACGGGGGTTGCGGGCGGCACGGCGGCGAAGGCGCTGGGAGCGCACCTGCGCCGTACCGATGCAGCCATTCTGTCGCGCAGCTCGCACCTGTATGCCATGGTCAGCTCGGACGACCCTTTCCAGTACCTGGGCGGCCTGTCGGCGGCCGCCCGCGTGGCTGGGCGAGCGCAGGGGCTGGAGCTGCATGTGGCCCAGCTGCAGGATGCAGGCGAGCCCACCACCGAGACCGCGCAGCGCGCCATTGCGCTGGAGATGCAGTCGCGCTACCTGCACCCTGGCTGGCTCCAGGCGCAGAAGGCCGAGGGCTATTCGGGCACGCTGCAGGTGCTCAAGGCCGTGCAGTTCGCCTGGGGCTGGCAGGCCGTGGCGCCCGACACGGTGCGCAGCGACCATTGGCAAAGCTTTTATGACGTGCTGGTGCGCGACAAGCACCAGCTGGGCCTGCCCGAGTGGCTCAAAGAGCATCCACAGGCCTATGCCCAGTCCCTGGAGCGCCTGGTGCAGGCACAGCGCCAGGGTTATTGGCAGGCCGATGCCGACACGCAAAAACAACTGGCGCAGATGTACCAGGAGCTCACGCGCGCCGCGCCGCTGGCGGCCGAGCTGCCCAGCGTACGCCGCTGGGTGGAGCAGGCCGCGCAGGGCATCGCCCCTGCGTCTGCCGGCATGGCCGTGGCCACGCCACAGTTGCCAACGGCCCCGGCGCCGCAGCCCGCACCGCCTGCTGCCGACCTGCCTGCACCGCCCCCCCAGGCCGAGGCACCGCCCGCCGCACCCACTGTGCCCGCCATGGGCGTGCTGCTGGAGCGCCAGCCCGAGCGCGATATGCACACCGCTGAGCCCACGCCCGTCGAGCGCATGGCCGGCATCGTGGCCCTGCTGGTGATGGCCCTTGTGGTGCTTGCGGGCGCTGCGTGGCAGGCCCGCCGTCCGTCTTCACTGTCCGCAGCGCCCGGCCTGGCCCGCGCTTGAATCGACCCTTCTTGAAAGCACCCACACCATGCAGATCGAAACCCCACCCACCGAGAAGCGCTACGAAAAGCCCGAGGGCGAACGCCGCGGCATCGTCATCGTCAACACCGGCGACGGCAAGGGCAAGAGCACGGCGGCCTTTGGGCTGGCGCTGCGCGCCCACGGCCGGGGCAAGGCCGTCAAGATTTACCAGTTCATGAAGGTGCCCACGGCGCGTTTTGGCGAGCACCGCATGTTCGAGCAACTCGGCCTGCCCATCGAGGGCCTGGGCGATGGCTTCAGCTGGAAGAGCAAGGACCTGGAGCACTCGGCCCAGCTGGCGCGCGACGGCTGGGAGAAGGCGCGCGCCGCCATCCTGTCGGGCGAACATTTTCTGGTGGTGCTCGACGAGATCACCTATCCGCTGATCTACGGCTGGCTTCCGCTGGAGGGCGTGCTGCAGACGCTGCGCGACCGGCCCAAGGAGGTGCATGTGTGCCTCACCGGCCGCCGCTGCCCGCCCGAGATCATCGAGCTGGCCGACACGGTGACCGAGATGCAGATGGTCAAGCACGCGTTCAAGGCGGGCATTCCGGCGCAGCGCGGCATCGAGGACTGAAACCTGTCATTCCCGCAGCTGCTTTGGGGGCCCGTCCTTCCGCCCCTGTTTTTCTTTCGTTCGTCCTCTTCATGCGCAAACACCTCACCCCCCTGTCGCTGGCTGTGCTCGCCTGCACCACGCAGACCGCCATGGCCCAGGTCACCGCCGAGTTGCCGGCCGTCCAGGTCACGGACACGTTGTCCGCGCCCGGCAGCACGCTCTCGCTTGACGCGCCCAGCGCCACGGGCTCGCGCCTGGGCCTCACTGCGCGGGAGACACCGGCCAGCGTGAGCAGCCTGGGCACGGCCGACATTGCCGAGCGCAGCCTGACCCGCGCCCAGGACGTGGCCGTGCGCATGCCTGGTATCACCGAGGCTCCGGCCCCTGGCAATGGCGGCACCAGTCTGGTGGCACGCGGCTTTGCGGGCCACAACTCGGTGGCGCAGATGGTCGATGGCACGCGCCTCATCGTCGCCTCGGGCACCATCACCTACCCGTTCTCGACCTGGCCCATGGAATCGGTCGAGGTGCTGCGCGGCCCGGCCTCGGTGCTCTATGGCGACGGCGCCATTGGCGCGGCCGTGAACTACGTGACCAAGCGTCCGATCTTCGGTGCCCCGCAGCGCGAAGCGTTCTTGAGCGTGGGCTCCTTCGGCACGGTGCAGGGCGGCGTGGGCCTGCGCGGCCCCATCAACGACTTGCTGGCGTACTCGGTCTACCTCGATGCGGAAAAGAGCGACGGCTACCGCGCGCTGATGGACACGCAGCGCCACAACTACGCCCTAGCCCTGGCCGTGCGCGCCAGCCGCGACCTGAACGTCGCCCTGTCACTGGACGGTGGTGTGAACGACGACGCGCGCTACTTCGGCACGCCGCTGCGCAATGGGATGCTGGACGACCGCCTGCGCCGCACCAACTTCAACGTGGCCGATTCGGTGGTCAAGTACGACGACCGCATCCTGCGCGCCAAGGTCGACTGGCAGGCCGCCGCGGGCGTGCACCTGCGCAACGAGACCTACCACCTGACCACCGACCGCCACTGGCGCAACGCCGAGGCCTATGCCTTCAACGCCGCCGGCACGGCCGTGAACCGCAGCGACTACCTGGAGATCCTGCACGACCAGGAGCAGACCGGCAACCGCTTCGACGCCACGTTCGACGGCCACCTGGGTGGCATGAAGAACCGCTTTATCGTGGGCCTGGACTGGTACCGCACAGAATTGGTGCACACCAACAACTCGCCCTATGGCGGCGCGAGCACGGTGGACCCGTTCAACTTCACGCCCGGGGGCTTTGTCAGTCCTGTGCCCACCATCCCCGGCCGACGCTCCAGGCTGCAGGCCACGGCCTTGTTTGCCGAGAACGCCCTTGATCTCACGCCCGAGTGGAAGCTGGTGGCGGGCCTGCGCAGCGACCGCATGGAGCTGGACAACACCGACCTGCGCACCGGCGTGAACCTGGTCAAGAAGTATTCACCCGTCACCGGCCGCCTGGGCGCCGTGTGGTCGCCCAGCGATGCACTGTCGCTCTACGGCCAGTTCGGCACCGGCACCGATCCGCTGAGTGGTGCGCTGTCGCTGCCCGGCGGCGGCAACACCCTCGATCTGACGCGGGGCCGCCAGGTGGAAGTGGGCGCCAAGGGCGCGGTGCCTGCACTGCGCGGCGAGTGGACGGTGGCTCTGTACCAGATCGAAAAGCGCAACCTGCTCTCGCGCGATGCCAGCAACCCCAACATCACCCAGCAGATCGGCAGGCAATCGTCTACCGGCATCGAGCTGGCCTTTGCGGCCGAGCCCGTGCGCGGCTGGACCATCGACGCCAACGCGGCTTTCCTGCGGGCGCGCTACGACGATTTCAAGGAACTGGTCTCGGGCAGCGTGGTCTCGCGCGATGGCAACACGCCCACGGGCGTGCCCCAGCGCACGGCCAGTGTCTGGACGGCCTACCGTTTCCTGCCCCAATGGCAGGCTGGTTTTGGCGCACGCTATGTGGGAGAGCGCCAGGGCAACACCGCCAACACCGCTCAGCTGCCGTCGTATGTGGTGCTGGATGCCTCGCTGGCCTACGACTATTCGCGCAACCTCAAGCTCAGCCTGGCGGTGAAGAACCTGGCCGACCGCGACTACGCACTGGCTGGCACGGCCAACGCGCGCTGGCTGCTGGGCGCACCGCGCTCCGTGCAGCTGACTGCGCGCGCAGCGTTCTGATCTCGGTGAGTCGAGTGAGGAGCGGCGCATGGTGAAGAAGCTCGTCATCTTTGTGCACAAGTGGCTGGGCGTGGTGCTGGCGCTGTTTTTCCTCATGTGGTTCGTGAGCGGGGTGGTGCTCTACTTCGTGCCGTTCCCCAGCCTGACGCAGGCCGAGCGGCTGGCGGCCTTGCCGCCGCTTCAGCTGCCTGCCGATTGCTGTCTGGCCGCGCCCGATGCCGCTCAGCGCGCGGGCTTGCGCCCGACTGGTGGCGGCGAGGCGCGGCTGGGCATGCTGGCCGATGCGCCTGTGTGGCGCATGCTGGCGGCGTCAGAGGCGGGCGCGGCCCCGCGCTGGCACACGGTGGATGCCCGCACCGGGGCCGTGGTGCCACCACTCAGCGATGCGCAGGCCGCCACCTTAGCCGAGGCCTTCAGCGGGCGCCGTGCCATGGGCTCCGAATGGGTGGAGCGGGATCAGTGGACGGTGCCCCAGGGCCTGGATGTGCACCGTCCCTTGGTCAAGGTGTTGCTCGACGGCGACGACGGGTTGGAGCTGTACGTGTCGCCCGGTGCCACTGAGGTGGTGCGCGACACGCGACGTGCCGAACGCTTCTGGAACTGGCTGGGCGCCGTGCCGCACTGGATCTACCCGACGGTGCTGCGGCAGTTCCCCAAGGCCTGGCACCACGTGGTGGTGTGGCTCTCGATCCCCGGTGTGCTGTTGGCCGCCACGGGCATTGCGCTTGGTATCTGGCAGCTGTTCCTGAACCGGCGGCGCTGGATTCCCTATCAGAAGTTCTGGATGCGCTGGCACCACATCCTGGGCTTGGTGGCGGCGGCGTTCACGCTCACCTGGATGTTCTCGGGCCTGATGTCGATGAACCCGTTTGGCGTGTTTACCGGCCGCGCGGTCGACCCACAGGCGCGCACGCAATGGGCGGGGGAGGCTCCGCGCATGGTGCGCGGCCCTGCCGAGGCCGTGGCGCTGGCGGCGGCCGAGGGGCTGGTGCCGCTGGAGGTGGACACCTTGCGCATGGCCGGCCAGGCCTGGTACCGGGTGCGGGGCCAGGGGGAGGGCGTGGTGCAACGCATAGTGAGTGCCGACGGACCCGAGGCCACCGTGGCGCAGGCCGTGCCCGATGCGACGGTGCTGGCTGCGCTGCAGGGCCTGCGCCCGGGCGCGAGGCCGCCGACCATTGAACGGCTCACCCAGTACGACGGCCTGTACTATGCGCGCCACCATGACGCATCCACTTCCTTCCACCGGCCGCTGCCCGTCTGGCGTGCCCACTGGGCTGAGGACGAAGTGACGGTGTACGCCGACGCTGCCTCCGCCCGCATCGTGATGCGTGCCGACGCCTCCACGCCCTGGCGGCGGTTGCTCTACAACGGACTGCACAGTCTCGACTTCGCGCCGCTGCTGGCGCGCCCGGCACTGCGTACCGTGCTGATCGTGGGGCTGTCGCTGCTGGGGGGGGCGCTGTGTATCACCTCCTGTGTGGTGGCCTGGCGTGTGCTGGTGCCGCGTCGGCGGCGGGCTGCACGGCCAGTGCCCGCCGAGCGGACAGTGGGAGGCGCATGGACAGCCTGAGCGCCTTGCTTGCTCCCGGCATGGGCGGGGCCCTGTTCCAGGTGCTTTTGTGGTGCCCGCTGCTGGCCCTGGCGGTGGACTGGTGGCTGGGCGAGCCGCCCGTGGCCTGGCACCCCGTGGTGTGGATGGGCAAGGCGTTGCAGTGGTGGGGCGACCGGTTGGCGCCCTTGGTGCCTGTGGCCCAGGATTTCAAGATTTTTTGGCGCTCTGCGCTTGTCTGGTGTGCCTTGGCAGCTATTGTTTTGATAGTTTCAGGGCTGGCGCAGCATCTGGCGCTGATGCTGCACGGTTTCCTGGCGGCGGCGTTGCTGGCATTGCTGCTCAAGCCCTTGCTGGCCTGGCGCATGCTGCACGACGAGGTGCTGGCGGTGGAGGTGGCGCTGGGTCAGTCGCTGCCCGCAGGCCGCGCGCAGCTCGCACGCCTGGTGAGCCGCGATGTAAGCAGCCTGAGCGCCGTGCAGGTGCGCGAGTCCGCCATCGAGTCGCTGGCCGAGAACCTCAACGACTCGGTGGTGGCGCCACTGTTCTGGTTTGCGCTGCTGGGCTTGCCGGGGGCGGCGCTGTACCGCCTGGCCAACACGGCCGACGCCATGTGGGGCTACCCCGGCATGCGCGGCGGACGCTATTGGCAGTGGGCGGGCAAATGGGCGGCGCGGGCGGACGATGTGCTGTCGTGGCTGCCTGCGCGCATCACGGCCCTGCTGTTGGTGCTGGGCGCCCAAGGTTTGCCGCTGCGCACCTTGGCGCGCCAGGCGCGCAAGACGCCTTCGCCCAACAGCGGCTGGCCCATGGCCGCCATGGCCCTGGTGCTGGATGTGCGGCTGGCCAAGCCGGGTGTGTACACCCTGCACAGCAAGGGGCGCAGGGCGGGGCCGCTCGATACGCGGCGGGCGGCGCGCGCCGGCACCCGGGTGGTGCTGGCCCTGGTGCCGGTGGTGGCGGCCCTCCAGTTGCTGGTGGCCATGGTTTTCTCTGTATGGATGTCCACGTGACGCACCTTGAAACCCAGCCCGTGTGGGTGCCCCAGCACGGCGGCCCGGATGCCGGGGGCGTGCCGCTGTTTGATTTTTCGACCAACAGCAATGCCTGTGGCCCCTGTGCAGAAGCACGCGAGGCGGTGCAATCGGCCGATGCCACGCGCTACCCCGACCCGGCTTATACCGCCCTGCGCGAGGGCCTGGGCGCATTCCACTGCGTGGCGCCGGGCCGCATCGTGCTGGCGACCAGCGCCAGCGAGTTCATGCACCGCTTTACGGCGCTGGCCGCGCAGCAGGGTGCGGTGCAGGTGGCCCTGCCGACGCACAGTTATGGCGACTATGCCCAGGCCGCCCAGGTGCGCGGGTTGGGTGTTGTGCGTGGCAATGGCGCGGCGGCGGGCCTGCAGTGGGCGTGCGAGCCCTCCAGCCCGCTGGGCCTGGCCGACCCCGCAGTGCGCGCCTGGCAGCACGACGGCGCGGAGCGCGGTGGTGACGGGGCCAACGTGCTGCGTGTGCTTGACTGCGCCTATGCCCCCCTGCGGCTCGACCTTGAAGGCGCGTGGACTGGTGTGCCGCCTGCACAGTTGCCAGCAACCTGCTGGCAACTGTGGACCCCCAACAAGGCCCTGGGGCTGACCGGTGTGCGTGCCGCCTACGTCATTGCGCCCGCGGGCAGCGAGGAACTGGTGCGCGCGCTCGTGGCCCTGGCGCCTTCGTGGCCGGTGGGCGCGCATGGCGTGGCCTTGTTGCAGGCCTGGGTGTTGCCCGTGGTGCAGCATTGGCTGGTGTACAGCCTCTCCACCCTGCGCGAGTGGAAGTCGCGCCAGCAGGCGCTGTGCCTGGACCTGGGCTGGGCGGTGCACGCGGGTAGCCTGGCCAACTACTTTTGCGCGCAGCCTGTCAGCACGTCGCTGCCGAACGACCTGGCAGCTTTGCGCGCGGCGGGTATCAAGCTGCGCGATACCACCTCGTTTGGGCTGCCGGGCAGCGTGCGCCTGGGGGTGCTGGCGCCCGCAGCGCAGGATGCGTTGCGGCTGGCCTGGAAGGCTGTCGAAAGCAGCCGTACCATCGCCGACAGCCATTCAACTGGTTCAAAGGACGCCTTGTGAGAACCATCACTGTCAATCGCTACGTCACGCCACTGCGCGAAGGGGGCTCCATGCCCGCCATCGTCGAGGGCGACGACCTGGGCACCTACGTGCTCAAGTTCCGTGGTGCAGGACAGGGCGTGCGCGCCCTGCTGGCTGAAATGAACGCGGGTGGTATCGCCCGTGCGCTGGGCCTGCCTGTGCCCGAGATCGTGCTGGCCCAGCTCGACCCCGCCCTGGCGCAGACCGAGCCCGATCCCGAAATCCAGGACCTGGTACGCGCCAGCGGCGGCCTGAACGTGGGGCTGGATTACCTCTCGGGCGCGCTCAATTTCGACCCGGCGGTGGATGTCGTGTCGGATGATTTCGCCTCGCGCCTCGTGTGGTTCGACGCGCTGGTGGGCAATGTGGACCGAACCGCGCGCAACACCAATCTGCTGATGTGGCACCGCCAGCCCTGGCTCATCGACCATGGCGCGGCGCTGACTTTTCACCATTCGTGGAACGGCACGGTGGCTCTGCCCGCCAAACCTTTTGCGCCCATTGCCGACCATGTGCTGCTGGCCCGGGCCACGCTGCTCGCGCAGGTGGATGCCGAGCTGGCCGCACGCCTCACGCCCGAGGTGGTGGCGGGCATCCTGGCCGAGGTGCCCGACGAGTTCTTGTTGCTGGCCGGTGCCGACCACGAAGAAGGCCTGCTGACCGCTGCCGCTACCCACCGCCAAGCCTATGTGGACTACTTCTGCGCGCGCATTGCCGGGCGCGCCACTTGGGTGAATGCGCTGAAGGAGGCCGTCGATGCACGCGCCTGAGGTGTATGACTACGCCATCGTGCGCGTGGTGCCGCGCGTGGAGCGCGAAGAGTTCATCAACGCGGGCGTGATCCTGTCGTGCCAGCGCACCGGCTTTCTGCAGGCTGCCATCGCGCTCGATGAAGCGCGCCTACTGGCCATGGATCCGCACGCCGACATCGACACCGTGCGCCGCCACCTGTCCGCCATCGTGGCCATCTGCGCGGGCGACGAAGGCTGTGGCCCCATCGCCCGCCTGCCGTACCGCCAGCGCTTCCACTGGCTCACCGCCAAGCGCAGCGCCATCATCCAGACATCCCCCGTGCACACCGGCCGTTGCACCGATGCGGCGGCAGCACTCGACCACATCATGGACCGCATGGTCCGCCCACTGCCTTGACTTCAAACACATCTTCCAAGCTAGCCCGCTGTGTGATGGTGCTGGGCACCACCAGCGGCGCGGGCAAAAGCTGGCTGACCACGGCCCTATGCCGCTACTACAGCAACCTGGGCCTCAAGGTCGCGCCGTTCAAGGCGCAGAACATGAGCAACAACGCGCGTGTGGTGCCAGGCCCTGCTGGTGTGATGGGCGAAATCGGCAGTGCCCAGTATTTCCAGGCGCTTGCAGCCCGCGCCGAGCCCGAGGTGCGCATGAACCCGCTGCTGCTCAAGCCCGAGGCCGACACGCACAGCCAGGTCGTGCTGATGGGCCAGGTGAGCGCAGAGTTGACCGCCATGCCCTGGCGCGGCCGCAGCGAAAAGGTGTGGCCGCAGATCGCCGCTGCGCTCGATGCGCTGCGGGCAGAGAACGACGTGGTCGTGATTGAAGGCGCGGGCTCGCCCGCCGAGATCAATCTGCACGCGAGCGACATCGTGAACATGCGCGTGGCCCGCCATGCCGATGCGCGCTGCCTGCTGGTGACCGACATCGACCGGGGCGGCGCGTTCGCCCACCTGTACGGCACCTGGGCACTGCTGCCCGAGGACGAGCGCGAGCTGATCCATGGCTTTGTGCTAAACAAGTTTCGCGGTGACGCCAGCCTGCTGGCCCCTGCGCCGCAGATGCTGCAAGACCTGACCGGCGTGCCTACGGTGGCCACCATCCCCATGCAATGGCGCCATGGCTTGCCGGAGGAAGACGGCGTGTTTGACGACCGCACCTTGTCAGCGGGCGCCGTGCACACCACGGTGGCCGTGGTGGCGTACCCGCGCATCAGCAACCTGGACGAGTTCCAGCCGCTCAAGAACGTGCCCGGCGTACGCCTGCTGTGGGTGCGCAGCCCGGCCGACCTGGGGGGGCTGAAGCCCACCGACTGGGTGGTGCTGCCTGGCTCCAAGGCCACCGCCGCCGACCTGGCCTGGCTGCGCGCACAGGGGTTGGACCAGGCCATTGCCCATCACTCAGGGCAGGGCGGCACGGTGCTGGGCGTGTGTGGCGGCCTGCAGATGCTGGGCGAGGCGCTGATCGACACCGCCGGCATCGACGGCAATGCGCCGGGCCTGGGCCTGCTTCCGCTGGTCACCACCTTCGAGGTTGCCAAGACCGTGCAACGCACCCAGGCGCAGTTTGGTGCTGTGCAGGGGGCCTGGGCCGCTCTGGCGGGTGTGTCCGTCATGGGCTATGAAATCCACCACGGCCAGACAGCCCAGCACCCCGCCATGGCCGCCAAGGGCGATATGGCGCGTGAGGTGATCCCCGGCATCGCTTGGCAAAACCCGGCGGGCAATGTGCTGGGTGTGTACCTGCATGGCCTGCTCGAAGACCCCGCCGCGTTGCAGGCCCTGTTTGGCCGTGCGGGCGCGGGGCCCGTTCCCACGCTCGACGCGGTGTTCGACGGCCTGGCCCGCATGGCCGAGGCCAGCTTTGCCCCTGGTGCACTGCAGGCTTTGATCGCGCCAGATTCGGCCACTGCCTGAGCGCTGGTGCCTTCGGCCTTCAGCCCTTCCCGTTTCTTTTTTCTTTTCGCTATCTCACACACCATGCAATCACTGGCCCAGTTCACCGTCCCCGCCATCGCTGACATCACCGATGCCCCCCTGACCGCCCGTTTGCAGCACCTGCTGGACAACAAGACCAAACCACTCGGTTCGCTGGGGCGGCTGGAAGCGCTGGCCCTGCGCATCGGCCAAGTGCTGGGCACTGAGGCCCCCGTGCTCACGCAACCGCAGATGCTGGTGTGTGCGGGCGACCACGGCCTGGCGGCCAAGGGTGTCTCGGCCTTCCCCAGCGACGTGACCTGGCAGATGGTGGAGAACTTTCTGGCCGGTGGTGCCGCAGTGAGCGTGCTGGCCCGCCAGCACGGGCTGCAACTCACGGTGGTGGACTGTGGTGTGGCGCGCACCATTGCCGCGCGCGACACGGCACCCGGTGCACCGCGCCTGCTGGTGCGCAATGTGGCGCCGGGCACCCAGGATGCTTCGGTCGGCCCTGCCATGGCGCCTGAACAATGTGCACAGGCCTTGCTCAACGGCATGGAGGTGGTGCGCGGCCTGCCGGGCAATGCGTTGCTGCTGGGCGAGATGGGCATTGCCAACACCTCGGTCGCATCGCTGCTGCTGGCGCGCCTGGCGGGCCTGCCCCTGGCGGACGTCACGGGCGCTGGCACGGGTCTGAATGCTGCAGGCATCGAGCGCAAACGCGCCGTGTTGCAGCAGGCGCTGGACGCGAATGCCGAGGCCACCACGCCGCTGGCCGCATTGGCCGCGTTGGGCGGCTATGAGGTGGCCACGCTGGTGGGCGCTGTGTTGCAGGCAGCGCTTGAGCGGCGCGTGATTGTGGTGGATGGCTTTATCACCAGTGCTGCCGTGCTGGTAGCCAGCCGTCTGCAGCCTGCGGTGCTGCAGCGCTGCGTGTTTGCGCACCGCTCGGGCGAGCGCGGCCACAGCCTCATGCTGGCGCAAATGCAGGCCGAACCGCTGCTGGACCTGGGCCTGCGCCTGGGCGAGGGTTCGGGCGCTGCGTTGGCGTGGCCGCTGTTGCAGTCGTCCTGCGCGGTGCTGGCAGAAATGGCGAGCTTTGAATCGGCCGGTGTGGCCACGCAGACGGCCTGACCCAGTGGACTTCCCTGCGTCGTATCAAGCGACGCAGGTCCGGTTGCGCCCCTCGTTCTTGGCGCGGTACAGCGCCGCATCGGCACGTGACAGCATGGCATCCAGCGTTTCGTGGGGGCCGGTCCAGCTGGTGAGCCCGATGCTGACCTCGCAGTCCAGGGGATGGCCGGCGGACAGCGTGGCGTGGATGCGCTGGGCCACGCCCTGGGCGGCGGCAGTGTCTGCGTCGGGTAGCAGCACCAGAAACTCCTCGCCGCCGTACCGCCCCAGCCGATCCGCGCGGCGCAGCACCTGGCGGGTGCATTCTGCAAAATGCACCAGCACCGCATCGCCATGCTGGTGGCCTCGGGTGTCGTTCACGGCCTTGAAGTTGTCCAGGTCCACCATCATGATGGACGGCCCGTTGCCGTAGCGCTGTGCGCGCTCCAGCTCTTCATCGCAGCGCTGCAGCAGCGCTCGGCGGTTCAGTGTGTTGGTAAGGGAGTCGTGGGTGGCCAGGTGTTCCAGCTCGGTACGCAGGCGGTCGGTGGCCATGAGCACCGCGCCGATGGACAGCATGAGCACAGTGATCACATAGGCCCCGATGTACAGCGTCTGGAACAGCGAAGGCTCCATCAGGTCGGCACCGGCATTCCCGGTCACGATCGAGATCAGCCGCACGGCCAGCACCGCCATGTGCAGGGCCAGCACCACCTCCACCAGCCGCACGGGGAAGTTGCGCCCTCCGTGGCGCAGCATGAAGCGCATCTGTGCGATGTAGATCACCTCCATGACCACCGTAAAAAAGCCCACCCGCAGTGCGTAGTGCGGCATCCAGTAAGTGAGCACGATGAACACCAGGGTGGTGCCCACCATCAGCCAGTTCCAGGGCCGCCAGACGGTTGGCTGCCCCATGAAGCTGCGCGTGCCCATGTAGTAGGTGACGGTGCCCAGCACCAGCAGTTGGTTGGCGAGCACCAGGCTGAGCCAGTCTGGGATGAGCCCGCGCGCGCCGAACAGCACGGTGGACACCAGCCACAGCAGCGGCGCTGCGGCCCAGGCACCCACGCCACGGATGGAGGGCGGGTAGTAGCGCCGCATGAACAGCAGCACGATGGCCATGATGGCGGACATGAAGCCCGCCATGGCAATCATCGAGTGTGGGTCGAGGTTCATGCGGCGAGCGCGGAAGGGCTGTACGTAAGAAATTGTTTCTTGATGCCGAGGCCAGTATAGCCACGCACCTGCGTGCGGACGTAGGGTGATTTACTAAATCCCGCAGTGCACCGTGTGCACCACAACGAGCTGCGTGTGGGCCGACTGTGGTGCACAAGCGCTTTGGTGCAGGTGCGATCGCGCACAGTGCTGGTGCATTTTGTATGCAAAACAAATAAAACATTGTGTACAAAGTTGGCACAGGCTTTGCGTACGGCAAGTTCATGCAAAGCCTCACCCCCGAGCCGACTCCGGCCGCCATCGAGATCGTCGCCCTCACCAAACGCTACGCCCAGGGCAAGCCGGCGGTGGATGCGATCAACCTGCGCATTGCCAGCGGGAGCTACTGCTGCCTGCTGGGCCCCTCGGGCTGCGGCAAGAGCACCACGCTGCGCATGATCGCAGGGCATGAGTCGGTGACCAGCGGAGACATCCTGCTGGAGAACCGCAACATCACTGACCTGCCCGCCGCCGCGCGCGGCACGGCCATGATGTTCCAGAGCTTTGCGCTGTTCCCGCACCTGTCTGCGCTGGACAACGTGGCTTTCAGCCTCAAGATGAAGGGCGTAGCCAAGGCCGAGCGCCAGGCCAAGGCGCGTGACCTGCTGGAGCGCGTCGCGATGGGCCACCTGGCCGAGCGAAAGCCCGCCGAACTCTCTGGCGGGCAGCAGCAGCGCGTAGCGCTGGCGCGGGCCCTCATCACCCAGCCGCGTGTCTTGCTGCTGGACGAACCTTTGTCGGCACTCGACCCCTTCCTGCGCATCCAGATGCGCGCCGAGCTGCGTCGCTGGCAGAAGGAACTGGGCCTGACGTTTATCCATGTGACCCACAGCCAGGAAGAAGCCATGGCCCTGGCCGACACCATGGTGGTGATGAACCACGGCGTGATCGAGCAAGTGGGCAGCCCGCATGAGGTCTACAACCGGCCCGCCAGCGAATTCGTGGCGCGCTTCATGGGGGGGCACAACGTGATCGACACGCCCGAAGGCAAGGTGGGCGTGCGCACCGACCACCTGCAGATTGCCCCCGCCAGTGCCGAATTGCCATGGGGTGCCCAGCGCATGCAGGCCGTGGTGACCGACGTGGAGTACCAGGGCACCTACGTGCTGCTGGGCCTGCAAAAGCAGGGCGTGGCCTTGTCGGCCAACGCCACGGCGGCCTATTCGGTGATGGTGTCTGAAGCCGCCTTTGCCGCGCAGCCCTACCAGGTGGGGCAGGGCGTGCAACTGCACTGGACGCCCGACCAGGCACACCCGCTCTCCCAGCCTGCTGCCGCATCACTGGCGGTGCCTGCTCCCGCAGTAGCCGTCGCCGCCTGACCGCGCCGCCACACCCCCTCTTTTTCCACCCGTCCCCTTCCGCAACCCAAGGAGTTTTCCCATGTCCGATGCTTCCCGTGCTGATTCCCCTGTTGTTGTCTCCGATGCCACTGGCGTTGTCCGTGAAGCCACTGGTGTGGCTCGCCGCTCGCGGCTCAAGGGCACGGCGGGCATCCTGGCCGCTGGCATGTTTCCGGCCGTGCATTCGCAGGAAAAGATCGTGCTGCGCTACCTGGGCACGGCGGTGAACCAGGACAAGGCGATTGCCGAGAAGTTCAAGGCCGACACCGGCATCGAGATCCAGTACGTGGCCGTGACCACCGACGACGTGACCAAGCGCGCCGTCACCGCGCCCAACAGCTTTGACCTGATCGACACCGAGTACTTCTCGCTGAAAAAGATCGTGCCCACGGGCAACCTCAAGGGCATCGACACCAAGCGCATCAAGAACGCCGACAAGATCACCACGCTGTTCACCACCGGCCAGGTGGCCGGCAAGGCCGTGGGTGACCAGGGCACCGCACCCAAGAAGGTGATCTACCTGGAAGGCGAGAAGTCCAAGAAGTTTGCGACCGCGCCCACGCAGTTCATGTCGCTGATCCCCACCGTGTACAACGCCGACACGCTGGGCATCCGCCCCGACCTGATCAAGCGCCCCATCAACTCCTGGGCCGAGCTGCTCAACCCCGAGTTCAAGGGCAAGACCGCGATTTTGAACATCCCCTCCATCGGCATCATGGACGCCGCCATGGTGGTCGAGGCCATGGGCATCTACAAGTACCCCGACAAGGGCAACATGACCAAGAAGGAGATCGACCTCACGATCAAGACCCTGATCGAAGCCAAGAAGCAGGGCCAGTTCCGCGCGCTGTGGAAGGACTTCAACGAGTCGGTGAACCTGATGGCGTCGGGCGAAGTGGTGATCCAGTCGATGTGGAGCCCGGCTGTGACGGCTGTGCGCACCAAGGGCATCGCCTGCAACTTCCAGCCCCTGAAGGAAGGCTACCGCGCCTGGGCCGCAGGCTTTGGCCTGCCCGCCACATTGAGCGGCCGCAAGCTTGATGGCGCGTACGAGTTCATCAACTGGTTCCTGGACGGCTGGGCCGGTGCCTACCTGAACCGCCAGGGCTACTACAGCGCCGTGCTGGAGACCGCCAAGTCCAAGATGGAAGCCTACGAGTGGGCCTACTGGATGGAAGGCAAGCCCGCCACGCAGGACATCAAGAGCCCCAATGGCGACGTGCTGGCCAAGGCCGGTGCAGTGCGCGACGGCGGCAGCTACGAGTCGCGCATGGGCGGCATTGCCTGCTGGAACGCGCTGATGGACGAGAACAACTACATGGTCCAGAAGTGGAATGAGTTTGTAGCGGCGTAGAGGTTGCACCCCCTGAGGCGCTGCGCGCCTTCACCCCTCTCTCGACCCGCTGCGCGGGTCGGGAGGGGGACGCTCCCAGCGCGGCGGGGCGGCCCTTGCGCGGGAGCACTGGTCTTCGGCAGCGCCAGTTTCGACGGCCGTCTTCCGATGGATATCTGATTTGCAAAAAGCCATGAGCACTACCACCACACCGTCCTTACCTGCTGCCGCTGTCCCCGGCCGCAGCATCGCCGCCTGGTGGCAGGCCGCGCCGTTCACGCTGGTGTTCGCGCTGTTCTTCCTCATCCCACTCGCGCTGATCCTGATGGTCAGCTTTTGGGACTTCAACGAGTACGAGCTGTTGCCCGGCTTCACGTTCAAGAACTACGTGTCGATCTTCGCGGGCTGTGGCGATGCGTCGGAGGGCCTGTGCGTCACGCTCAAGACGTACTACTCCACGCTCAAGTTCAGTTTTCTGGTGTGGCTGATCACGCTGGTGATCGGCTTCACCGTGGCCTATTTTTTGGCTTTCCACGTGCGCTCTTCGGGCATGCAGACCCTGCTGTTCGTGCTGTGCACCATCCCGTTCTGGACGTCGAATGTGATCCGCATGATCTCGTGGGTGCCGCTGCTGGGGCGCAATGGTTTGGTGAACCAAACCTTGATGGGCATGAACCTCATCGAGACACCTGTGGAGTGGCTGCTGTTCTCGGACTTCTCGGTGGTGCTGGCGTTCGTGCACCTGTACACCATGTTCATGATCGTGCCCATCTTTAACAGCATGATGCGCATCGACCGCAGCCTCATCGAGGCGGCCAGCGACAGTGGCGCCAGCGGCTGGCAGACGCTGTGGAACGTGATCATCCCGCTGTCGCGCACCGGCATCATCATCGGCTCGATCTTTGTGATCACCATCGTCATGGGCGACTTCGTGACCATCGGCGTGATGGGCGGGCAGCAGATCGCATCGATTGGCAAGATCATCCAGGTGCAGACGTCTTACCTGCAGTTCCCGCTGGCGGCGGCCAATGCCGTGATCCTGCTGGCCGTGGTGCTGATGATCATCTGGGGACTCACGCGCCTCGTCGACATTCGCAAGGAGCTGTGAGATGAAAGTCCGTGAATCTCGTCCCGCCAGCTTCTGGCCCCTGGTCATCTTCTTTGCGCTGTTCGTGCTGTTCATGTACGGGCCCATGTTCGTCATCTTCATCCTGAGCTTCCAGGGCCCCGAGGGCGGGCTCACTTTCCCCATGCGCGGCGTGTCGCTGCACTGGTTCACCAAGCTGGCCGAAGGGCTGGGCGTGGTGGACATTGGCGCGGCGCTGTGGCGCTCGCTCGGCCTGGGCGTGGCGGTGATGCTGTGCACGGTGGTGCTGTCGGTGCTGGCCGGTCTGGCGTTTCGCAAGCGGCTGGCGGGCGGCAACACGCTGTTCTTCATCGTCGTGGCCAGCCTGATCATGCCGTCCATCATCGTCTCGCTGGGCATCGGGTTGGAGTTCCGGCTGATCGATACGGGTATCAAGTGGGTGCTTGAGCGCTTTGGCATGGAGAGCACGCTGGAGGGCTACGGCACAGCCCTGGGCCTGTTCACCTCCGCCCTGGGCGCGCACCTGACCTGGACGCTGCCGTTTGGCCTGCTCATCATGTTTGCGGTGTTCAACCGCTTCAACCCTGCATACGAAGAAGCCGCACGAGACCTGGGGGCCACGCCCTGGCAGGGCTTTGCGCATGTGGTGCTGCCGCTGATTGCACCTTCGGTCGTGGGCATTGGCATGTTCGGCTTCACGCTCAGCTGGGACGAGATCGCCCGCACCTCGCAGGCCATTGGCGACGTGAACACGCTGCCGCTGGAGCTGCAGGGTCTGACCAGCACGGTGACCACGCCATCGATCTACGCGCTGGGCACGCTGACCACGGTGGTGTCGTTCATCGTCATGGGCATCACGCTGGCGCTGGTGTGGGCATTGGGCCACAGGCGCAAGGGCCGTTCGGGGTAAAAACGGCACCCTTATGACGACCACCCTCCCCAAGCCCCGGCGCGCGCGCGCTGCGGTCACCGAACCGCCTGTGCAGCCCGACACGACCGGCCAGCTCAGTGACAACGACATGTACGACCGCATGGTGTCGGCCATCCTCGACCACCGGCTGCCCCCCGGCACCAAACTGGTGGAGGACAAGCTGGCGGCGGCCTTTGGCGTGTCGCGCACACGGGTGCGGCCTGTGCTGGTGCGGCTGGCCAACGAGCAGGTCGTTACGCTCACGCCCAACCGGGGCGCATCCATTGCCCAGCCCACGCCGCAAGAGGCGCTGGAAGTTTTTGAAGCCCGCCGCCTGCTGGAGCCGCGCCTGGTGGAACTGTTCATTGCCAACGCCACCGACGCCGACATCGCCGCGCTGCGCACCTGCATCGACGACGAAGAGGCCGCGCGCGCCAGTGGCGACATGCGCCGCGCCATCCGCCTCTCGGGCGACTTTCACCTGCACATTGCGCAGGCAGCAGGGCACCAGACGCTGGGTCGCATCCTGCGCGAGCTGGTCTCGCGCACCTCGCTCATCCTGATGACCTACAGCCCCAGCCACGCCCAAACCCGCGAAGAGGCCACGGCCTGCGGCTGCCGCGAGCACCGGGCGCTGATCGATGCCATTCGCCTGCGCGATGCGCGCGAGGCGCCCCGGCTGATGCTGGCCCACCTGGCGCGGATCGAAACGCAGCTGGAGTTCACGCCGCCTGCGGCAGAGGCGCCTGATCTGGCGCGGTTGCTGGGCGGGGTCTGACGGTTTTTTCACACGCTTGCCCATGCGTCAACTGCTCGTCATCAACCCCAACATGTCGGCCCATGTCAGCGCCTTGCTGCAGCGGCATGTGCAGGCAGCCGCAGGTTCGCATGTGGCGGTGCGCACGGTCACGGCGCGTTTTGGCGCCCCCTACATCGCGTGCGAGGCCAGCTACGCGGTGGCGGCGCATGCGGCGCTCGATGTCTGGGCGCACGACCTGGCGCAGCCCCGTTCCCGGCCCGATGCGGTGCTGATCGGCTGCTTTGGCGACCCGGGCCTGATGGCGCTGCGTGAAAGCAGCCCAGTGCCCGTGACGGGCCTGGCCGAAGCGTCTTTTATCGAAGCGGCGCGCCATGGCCGCTTTGCCATCGTGACCGGCGGCGAGCGCTGGGGGCCCATGCTGCAGCGCCTCGCGCAGGCGCTGGGCCACGCGCATGGGCTCGCGGGCATCCACACGGTGGCCCCGACAGGTGCCCAGCTGGCTGCAGACCCAGAGGCCGCGCGCGCGTTGCTGGCCCAGGCCTGCCGCGACGTGGTGCGGCAGATGGGCGTGCAGGCGGTGATTCTGGGCGGAGCGGGGCTGGCCGGTATGGCCGCTGCCGTGCAGCCGCAGTTAGCGGTGCCGGTGATCGACAGTGTGGTGGCTGGTGCCACTTGGGCGCTGCGTGCCCACCCGGTGCCGCCGGAGAGAAAGACGGCAGGGTTTGATGTGGCGTGGGCAGGGGTTTCGGTGGAGATGGCTGCGCTGGGTTTGGCTGGAGTGGTTTGACCGTACCGAGGGGAAGATTTAGTATTACGTTTGTAATTACTTGGAGTTTTCCCATGCACATGCTCAAGCTGACCCAGATCGGAAATTCTGTTGGCGTTGTTCTGCCCAAGGAAGCCCTGGCGCGTTTGAAGCTGGGCAAAGGTGAGTCCATCTTTCTGACGGAAACGCCCGATGGCTATGCCCTGACGCCGTACGACCCCACCCTTGAGGAAGAGATCAAGGCTGGCCGTGAGTTCATGCACGACTTTCGGGACACCTTTCACCAGCTGGCCAAATGAGCTGGCGCTGGGTGAGCAAGCAGGCGCTGGTTCTGCTCCACGGTGAGAGCCTTGCCACGCATGGCGGGCGCGAAGGTATGCGCGATGAGGGTTTGCTGGACTCTGCCCTGATGCGGCCGCAGAACATCGTGGCTTATGCGGACGTCGACAACCCCCCAGACGCGGCAACTCTGGCCGCGAGCTACGGGGTGGGCCTGGCCAAGAACCATCCCTTCGTGGACGGGAACAAGCGGGCGGCTTTCCTGGCCGTGGGCTTGTTCCTGTACCTCAATGGCTTGCGTTTAGGGGCCACCCAGACAGACGCTACGTTGACCATGCTCGCCGTCGCCGCAGGCGACATCACCGAAGAGGCCTTCGCCGTCTGGCTGCGGGAGCACGCCGTAGCCCGTTGAGTGAAATCTGAAGCTTTTTTGGGCTCTGCCGCCTATCCGGTAAGCTTTATAAGCTATAAAATAATAGCTAAATGCCGCACCTGATGGCTCAGGGCGCCGGTGTCTTTGGTCGGTATTCGCAATACTCGCTCACCACACATTCCCAGCAGCGCGGCTTGCGCGCCTGGCACACATAGCGGCCCAGCAGGATGAGCCAGTGGTGCGAATCCACTGCGTAGGCCGCAGGCACGCGCTTCATCAGCTGCAGCTCCACCGCCAGCGGGTTTTTGCCGGGCGCCAGGCCGGTGCGGTTGCTCACGCGAAAGATGTGCGTGTCCACCGCCATGGTGGGCTGGCCAAAGGCCACGTTCAGCACCACGTTGGCCGTCTTGCGGCCCACGCCGGGCAGGGCCTCCAGCGCTTCGCGCGTGCGGGGCACCACGCTGCCGTGCTGCTCCACCAGGATGCGGCAGGTCTCCATCAGGTTCTTGGCCTTGGTGCGGTACAGGCCGATGGTCTTGATGTAACCCTCAAGCCCCTCCAGACCCAGGTCCAGGATGGCCTGGGGTGTGCCTGCCACGGGGAACAGCTTGCGCGTGGCCTTGTTCACGCCCACGTCAGTGGCCTGGGCCGACAGCAGCACGGCGGCCAGCAGCTCGAACGGGGTGGTGTATTCCAGCTCCGTGTTGGGCATCGGGTTGGCCGCCTTCAGGGTGGCGAAGAAGGGCTCGATCTGGGCGGTTTTCATCATCATCGTTGGTGGGGTGGGGCAGGGGGCTGGCTTCTTTTGGCGGGCGTGGCCGGTGGCGCATTGTCCCGCAGCTGCGCCTGCAGAAACTCAAGGAACATGCGCACGGCAGCGGGCAGGGTGCGGCCGCTCAGGGTCTGCAGCTCGGCGGCGCGGGCGCCCATGCCGGGCTCGCGGATCTGGGCGGCATGCATTTCGCCGCGCTGCACCCGATCGCGCACCGTCACCTCGCCCGAGATGGACAGGCCGCCGCCATGCAGCACAAAGTGCATCAGCGTCTCGAAGTGGTTGCACACCAGCGCGGGCTCAAAGACCAGGCCCCGCTGGCTGCAGCCAATGTCGAACAGCTGGCGCACGGTGTTGTCGCGCTCGGGCAGGGCGATGGGGTAGGCGTGCATCTGCGCCAGCGTGACGGAGTGGGCGCGTGCCAGCGCGTGGTCAGGCCGCATGATGGCAATGACGGGCGCGGCCTGGCGGTGCTGCACGGTGATGTCCCGCTCGGCCGAGCGGCTGTAGGTCAGGCCAATGTCTGCATCGCCGTTGAGCACCCCCACGGTCACAGCTGCCGGGCTGGCCACGCGCAGGTGGAACTGGATGCCGGGGTACTGCAGGCGGAATTGCGCCATCACGCGGGGCAGGAACTCGATGGCAAAACCCGCAGAGCTGCAGATGCGCACCAGCCCCGTGCGCAGGCCCTGCAGCGCCTGGATGTCGGAGACCACGCGGTCGGCCTCCAGCGCGCCGCGCCGCGCATGGGCGGCCAGCAGCTCGCCTGCAGCGCTGGGTGCCATGCCGCGCGGCCGCCGGTCAAACAGCGGCACGCCTAGCAGGTCTTCGAGGGCGGCGACTTGGCGGCTCACGGCCGAAGGCGACACGTTGAGGCGCGTGGCGGCCTCGCTGACCGAGCCGCTGCGCACCACTTCCAGAAAGTAGCGCAGCGCGGTGTCCTGCAAGCGGCTGGAAAGCATGGGGGGCCTTTCGGGGCGTGGATTGCGTAAAACGCAAAGATAACCCCAGAAATCGTTGATTGTCGAAACGCAGCGGGCTGCTTATGCTGACTTGCAAATGACACATTTACCGGCCCCAGCCCCCATGCCTTCTGCAAACAGCGTCACCCCGGGTGGCACCCCCAGCCACATCGTGGACTACACGGCCACCGGACTGTCGCGCGCCATCCATGCGCGGGAGGTCTCCTGCACCGAGGTGCTGGATGCCTACCTGGCCCAGGTAGACCGGCTCAACCCCGTGGTGAACGCACTGGTAGCGATGGTGGACCGCAACGCCCTGCGCGCACAGGCGTCAGAGCGCGATGCGCAACTGGCGCGCGGCGAGAGCCTGGGCCTGATGCATGGGTTTCCGCAGGCACCCAAGGACATCATGCCCGCTGCGGGCATGGTCACCACGCGGGGCTCGCCCATCTTTGCCGGGCAGGTGTCGGCCACCGATGCCGTGGTGTTCGAGCGCATGCGCGCGGGCGGAGCGCTCTTCATCGGCCGTAGCAACTCGCCCGAGTTTGGCCTGGGCGGCCATACCTACAACCCGGTGTACGGCACCACGCGCAATGCCTACAACCCGGCCGTGTAGGCAGGCGGCAGCAGTGGCGGCGCAGCAGTGGCCGTGGCATTGCACATGCTGCCCGTGGCCGATGGCTCGGACATGATGGGATCGTTGCGCACGCCAGCGGCTTTCAACAACGTGTATGGGCTGCGTACCTCGTTCGGCCTGGTGCCGCACGGGCCGACGGAGGAAGTGTTCTTCCAGCAGTTCAGCGTGGCCGGGCCCATGGCGCGCAACATCCCGGACCTGGCGCTGCTGCTGTCGGTGCAGGCAGGTTTTGATGCACGCCTGCCGCTCACGCGGCGCCATGAGGACGTGGCCCTGCTGGGCCAGCCGCTGGAGCGCGACTGGCGCGGTGCGCGCATCGGCTGGCTGGGTGACCTGGGCGGCCATTTGCCCACCGAGCCCGGCGTGTTGGCCACCTGCGAGCAGGCGCTGGAACACTTCCGCACGGTGGGTTGCACCGTGGAATCTGTGGCGCCCGCATTCAATCTGGAACAGCTGTGGAACGCCTGGATCGACCTGCGCAGCTTCAGCGTGGCAGGGGCCAATGCGGCCTTGTATCGCAACCCGGCCACGCATGCTCTGCTCAAGCCCGAGGCGGTGTGGGAGATCGAGCGTGGCATGCGCCTGACGGCCCTGCAGGTGTACGACGCGGCCCGCGTACGCAGCGCGTGGTACCAAGTGCTGCGCGGCCTGTTCGAGCAATTCGATTTTCTGGTGTTGCCCGCTGCCCAGGTTTTCCCGTTCGATGCCGGGCTGGACTGGCCCCACGAGGTCGGCGGCCGCACCATGGACACCTACCACCGCTGGATGGAGGCCGTGGTGCCCGCCACCATGGCGGGCCTGCCCGCGCTGGCTGCCCCCGCAGGCTTTGGGCCTGGTCGGCTGCCTGCGGGCTTGCAGATCCTTGCCCCGGCGCAGCAGGATGCCGCCGTGCTGCAGATCGGCCATGCCTATGACCAGGCCAGTGGCTATGTCCGTGTGGCGAGCCCGCTACTGGGTTGATGCGCCTGAAGTCCGTCCCGCTTTTCCAGAATTTTTTTTGACCGGTGAAATCCCCATGCCCTTGCTGCGCTCCCGCTTCATTTCCTGTCTTCTGGCTGGCGCGTGCGCGCTGGCGGCGCCCGCCGTGGCCTGGGCGCAGGCCTATCCTGAGCGGCCGGTCAAGCTGGTCATACCGTTTGCACCCGGCGGTGCCACCGACATTTTGGGGCGGCTGCTGGCCACGGCCCTGGGCGAGCGCCTGGGCCAGCCCATGGTGGTAGAGAACCGGCCCGGCGCAGGCACGGTGGTGGCGGCCTCGCTGGTGGCCAAGGCCCCGGCCGACGGCTACACCCTGCTGCTGGGCGCCAACACCACGCTCACCATGAACCCCGCCATCCGCACCAATCTGCCGTACGACCCCGTGCGCAGCTTCACGCCCATCGGCATGGTGGCGGACATGGGGCTGTTGCTGGTGGCGCACAACGATGTGCAGGGCAGCACGCTCAAGGACATCGTGGCGCAGGCCAAGGCCGCGCCGGACAAGTTCTCGTACGGCTCCTACGGCACGGGCTCATCGGTGCATTTTGGCGCCGAGATGCTCAAGACCACGGCAGGCTTTCCGATGATGCATGTGCCTTTCAACGGCAGCTCGCCCAACCTGACGGCGCTGATGGGCGGGCAGGTGCAGCTGGCGGTGGACACGGTGGTGGCCTCCACTCCGCTCATCAAGGCGGGCAAGATCAAGCCCATCGCCGTGCTGAGCCCGCAGCGCCTGGCGTTGTTGCCCAACGTGCCCACGGTGGCCGAGAGCGGCTACCCGGGCTTCGACATGGGCTCGTGGTTTGCGTTCGTCGCGCCCGCTGGCCTGCCCGCACCGGTGCAGAAAAAGCTGGAGAAGGCCCTGGCCGACACCATGGCATCGGCCGAATTCAAGAAGAAGCTGGTGGACATCGGCATGACCCCGGCCTGGGGCAATGGCGACGCGCTGCGTGCCCGCATCGAACGCGAACTGCCGCTGATGCGCGCCGTGGCTGCACGGGCCGACATCCGCGTGGATTGACACACGGGCGCTGGCGTTGGGCACGACGGATTCGTCCACACCTTCTCAGGCCACGCGCTGCACCGCCAGGCACAGCCAGCAGGGAAACGCGCCCGTGGCGGGGTTGACGGCGAAGTGCTCGTTATACACCTCGATGGCGGGCCGGGCCGCCACCTCCCAGCCTGGGGGGATCTGCCCGGGGGCCGTCATGCGGGCCCAGGCCGCGCCGATCTCGGGCCCGGTGCCGACAAACTGAAAACAGGCGTAGTCGCCTCCGGGGAAGTCCTGCACTTGGGCCTCGGTGCCCGTGCGCAGGCCCACGCCCACCTGCACGCAGGCGTCGTAGCGGCACTGCGCGGGCGGGGTGCAGGCGGGGTTGTCCAGGCTGATGCCATAGAACTTGGGGCGCGGCTCGCTCAGGCCATGGGCCTCGCACCAGCGGCCAAAGCGGTCCCACAACTGCGTGAGGGAGGGGCCGTAGGGGCCGGTCTGGCGCATGTAGGCAAGGCGCATCGGGGGCAGCTGGCGGATTTCGAGGGGCATGGGGGCTCCGTAGCGGGGCGGTGGGTCAGGTTTTTGCCTTCGCAGTTTAGGGTGACACGCCCCAAGCCGCAGGAAACCTGCACGCCAATTGGCGACAATGCGAGATCCTTTGCCACCCACTTCTGTCCACGCCATGCAATTTGCCGACCGCCTGAACAACGTAGAAACCTCCGCCATCCGCGAGCTTTTCAAGCTTCTGGGCAAGCCCGGCATCATCAGCTTTGCAGGCGGCTTCCCCGACAGCGCGATGTTCGACGTGGAAGGCATTCGCGCCGCCAGCAATGCCGCCCTGGCCGAAGAACCCGGCGCTGCACTGCAATATGGCGCGACCGAAGGCTACAACCCGCTGCGCGAACAACTGGCCGCCTTCATGACCAGCAAGGGCGCCAAGGATGTGGCGGCCGACAACCTCATCGTCACTACCGGCAGCCAGCAGGCGCTGGACCTGCTGGGCAAGACGCTCATCAGCCCCGGCGACAAGGTGATTGTGGAAGGCCCGACCTTCCTGGCCACCATCCAGTGCTTTCGCCTGTACGGCGCCGAACTCATCAGCGCCCCCATTGATGGCAATGGCGTGAAGACCGACGAGCTGGAAAAGCTCATCGCCGATCACAAGCCCAAGTTCGTCTACCTGATCCCCACCTTCGGCAACCCCAGCGGCGCCATGCTGAGCCTGGAGCGCCGCAAGGCCGTGCTGGAGATGGCGGTGAAGCACAACACCCTGATCGTTGAGGACGACCCCTACGGCGACCTGTACTTTGGCGATGCGCCTCCCCCCAGCCTGCTCAACCTGTCGGCCAGCGTGCCCGGCAGCCGCGATCTGCTGGTGCACTGCGGCAGCTTGAGCAAGGTGCTGTCGCCCGGCCTGCGCGTGGGCTGGATGATTGCCCCGGCCGAGTTGCTGGGCAAGGCCACCATGTGCAAGCAGTTCAGCGATGCACACACCAGCACCTTTGCGCAGGCCACGGCCGCGCAGTACCTCAAGGCCGGCCGCATGCCCGGCACGCTGGCCCATGTGCGCAAGGTGTACGCCGAGCGCGCCCAGGCCATGGGCGACGCGCTGCGCAAGGAGCTAGGCGATGCCATCGAATTTGTGCAACCCCAGGGCGGCCTGTTCGTGTGGGCGCGTCTGACCGGCGCGGGCGGCAAGGTGGCAGACGGCAACGTGATGGCCAAGCGCGCGATTGAAAAGGGCGTGGCCTTCGTGCCCGGCACTCCGTTCTTCTGCGCCAACCCCGACCACGCCACCTTCCGCCTGTCGTTTGCCACGGCCGATGTGGACAAGATCCGCGAAGGCGTCGCGCGCCTGGGCCAGGCGATCTGACGCCTCCATGTCCGACACCAACGATCTCGCCAACGTTCTCCAGCGCCTCGAGAGCCTGGAGATCAAGGCCAGCTTCACCGAAGACCTGCTGGACCAGCTCAACATGACCATCTACCGCCAGCAGGAGCTGATCGACCGCCTCGCACAGGAGGTCATCCAGCTGCGCCGCCAGGTGCCCGAGGGCGGGGGCTCACTGGCGCCGCGCAACCTGCGCGACGAGTTGCCGCCGCATTACTGAACTGGCAATCTAGGCTTTCAGCGACCGCCACGCCGCATCCGCCAACTCTGCACGGTAGGTGGTGGGCGAGGGCAAACCTCCCTGGGCCGCATTGCCCGACAGCCACGCCCTGCAATAACTCTGCACCGGCCCCATCACCAGCGACGGCATCAGCTCACACGGCAAATCGCGCACCGCGCCAGACCGTCGGTGGGGTTCAAACCAGGCCACCAGCGCCTGGTTGCGGCGCCGCGCGGCCTCAGCCAGTTCGGGCGTGCGCGGGCCTGCGGCCACGGCGCCCCGCGCCTGGAACATGAAGCGCGCCCGCTCGGGCTGCGCCACCACCCAGTCCAGATAACCGGTGACCAGCGCCCGCACGCCCGCCTCCACGCTCAGAGCCGCGTCCAGTTGCGCCTGCACGGCGCGCGATTGGTCGTGAAAGATGTCGAAAAACAGCGCGGCCACGATGCCGTCGCGGTTGCCGAAGTGGTGGTAAATGCTGCCCACGCTGGCACCGCAGCGCACGCGCACGCCGTCGATGGTGACGGCATCGACCCCGCCTTCGGCCGCGCAGGCGAGGGCGGCGTTCAGGATGTCCTGGCGGCGGTCAGTGGTTGCGTCGGCAGGGGATGAGGCGGGGGGCGGGGAATTGCGGCTTGCCATGGAACGGGATTCTAGAATAAAGTTCTAGAAAATATTTCTAGTCCACGATCCTTCCATGCATTCCTCTTCCATTGCCGCCCCTGCAGCCGCTGCCTCCATGCCCGGCACCGCCTTGTACCCGCACCTGCTTGCCCCGCTCGATCTGGGCTTCACTACCCTCAAGAACCGCGTGCTCATGGGCTCCATGCACACCGGGCTGGAGGACGGGCGCGACCTGTCTCGCATGGCGGCGTACTTCCGCGAGCGGGCCGAGGGGGATGTGGGCCTGATCGTGACGGGCGGCTTTGCGCCCAACATCGCGGGCTGGGCCAAGCCGTTTGCGGGCACCTTGTCCACCTCGGGTGCGGCCAAACGCCACCGGGTGGTGACCGACGCGGTGCATGGCGCGGGCGGCAAGATCGCGCTGCAGATCCTGCACACGGGCCGCTACGCCTACCACCCGCTGGCCGTGGCGCCGTCGCGCCTGCAGTCGCCCATTTCGCCGTTCACGCCGTTTGCGCTGTCGGCGCGCGGGGTGGAGCGCCAGATCCGCGCCTTCGTGAACTGCGCGGTGAAGGCGCGCGAGGCCGGGTACGACGGTGTGGAAGTGATGGGCTCCGAGGGCTACTTCATCAACCAGTTCCTCTCGCAGGCGACCAACCTGCGCAAGGATGCCTGGGGCGGCGACTACAGCCACCGCATGCGCCTGCCCGTGGAGATCCTTACCCGGATGCGCGAAGCCGTGGGGCCAGACTTCATCATCATCTACCGCCTGTCCATGATTGACCTGGTGCCCGGCGGCAGCGCGTGGGACGAGATCGTCACCCTGGGCAAGGCCGTGGCCACGGGCGGGGCGAACATCGTCAACACCGGCATCGGCTGGCACGAGGCACGGGTGCCCACCATTGCCACCAGCGTGCCGCGCGCAGCGTTTGCCTGGGTCACGCAAAAGATGAAGGCCGAGTTCGCGGCGGCAGGCATCACCACGCCGCTGGTCACGTCCAATCGCATCAACACGCCCGAGGTGGCCGAGCAGGTGCTGGCCGATGGCTGCGCCGATATGGTGTCGATGGCGCGGCCCCTGCTGGCCGACGCAGCGTTTGTGAAGAAAGCCGCGCAGGGCCGGGCCGACCGCATCAACACCTGCATCGCCTGCAACCAGGCCTGCCTGGACCATGTGTTCCAGAACAAGACCAGCAGCTGCCTGGTCAACCCTCGTGCCTGCCACGAGACCGAACTGGTGTACCGCCCGGTATCGTCGCGCAAGCGCATTGCCGTGGTCGGCGCGGGGCCCGCGGGCCTGACCGCCGCCACCGTGGCCGCCGAACGCGGGCACGAAGTGCATCTGTTCGACGCGGCGCCCGCTATCGGCGGCCAGCTCAACATGGCCAAGGTGATTCCGGGCAAGGAAGAGTTCCACGAAATGCTGCGCTACCTAGCCACACGCGTGGAGGACACGGGCGTTCAGCTGCACCTGAACCGCAAGGTCGATGCAGCCGATCTGGCGGGCTATGACGAGGTGGTGGTCGCTACCGGCGTGCTGCCGCGCGACCCGCAGATCCCCGGCCAGGACCACGCCAAGGTGCTGAGCTACATCGACGTGCTGCGCCACGGCAAGCCGGTGGGCGAGCGCGTGGCCATCATCGGCGCGGGTGGCATTGGCTTTGACGTGGCCGAGTTCCTCACCCATGGTGAGCATCCGTCCACCACGCTCGACCTGCCCGCCTGGAAGGCCGAATGGGGCATCACCGACCCGGCCGATGCGCGCGGCGGCCTGGCCCCCACGGGGCCGCGCGCCACGCCGCCCGCGAGGCAGGTGACGCTGCTGCAGCGCAAAAAAGGCAAGCTGGGCGGCGGCTTGGGCAAGACGACGGGCTGGATCCACCGCACCGTGCTGAAGATGAAAGCGGTGGAGATGGTGGGTGGCGTGAACTACGAGCGCATTGCCGACGAAGGGCTGCTGGTCTCGTACGGCGAGAAGCGCGAAGACCCGACCTGGATCCCGTGCGACACCGTGGTCCTGTGCGCGGGCCAGGTGCCGTTGCGCAGCCTGGCGCAGGACCTGGAGGCCCAAGGCCGCAAGCCCCACCTGATCGGCGGTGCGCTGGAGGCGGGCGAACTGGACGCCAAACGCGCCATCGACCAGGCGGCGCGGCTGGCGGCGCGCCTGTGATGCACGGGTAGAGCGTGGTTCGTGGTAAAAAAGGCCGTTACCGCGCTATGGGTAAGTATTTGTAGCTATATTTTTAATAGCAAATGATGGTCCCGCACCCGGGCCCGGCGCCGACCCTCAGGTGGCGGCAGGGGCCTGTAGCGCATGGAACACCCGCAGCGCTGCCCAGGCGTCGTTGGCTGCGTAGACCAGCTGGGCCTCGGTGAGCTTTTCGTTGGCCCAGTTGGAGGTGGCGGCTTTCTTGGACTTGATGAAGCGCCGGTTGAACAGCATGGCCACCGCGCCTTTCACGCCCATGTCCTTGCGGTAGCCGCGTTGGCGGAACACGGTGTTCAGCTCCAGCACGTCGCTGGGTTGTACCCCCAGCTTGGCCTGTATGCGTTTGGTGTCGTCGCCCAGGCCAAAACCCGCCTTGGTCACGCCGCGCAGCGCCAGCAGCTCGGCCACACGCGCGCGGCAGCCGGGGTCGTGCAGCTGAAAGACCCAGGCATGGTCGAGCGTGGCCAGCTGCACGATGTGGGGCCCGTCGGACTGCTCGCCCTGCACGAAGGTGGGTTTGGATTCGGTGTCGAACCCCCAAACACGGGCGGCGGCCAGGGCTGTGCAGGCCTGTTCGGCCTGCGCGGGGGTGGAGACCAGCGCGATGCGGTCGGTGCCCAGGCGCTCAAAGGGTTCCAGCAGGGCGATCTGGTCTTTGTCGGGGGTGGCGTGGTGGGAGGGGCGCGCACTGGGGTGGTGGCGCCGGGCAGGGGGAGTGGCCGTCAAGCGGGCATTGTGCCGTGTGCCCCCTTGTGTCCTGTGTTCCCCCGTGTCCATCGTGCGGCTGCGGCCTCCGGACCGGATTATTTGCACGCGTCGAGAAAATAGCCTGGTAATGTTATTGACAGTGCTTTAATAATAAGTTGGTTTATTGCTGCGAGGGCGCGGAAGAAGCGATCAAACTCATTCCCAGCGGCGTGCCCTTTTGATCGCGAATGGATGTGATGACCTTGAATGCAGCGGCTTGAACCCGGTCGGGGAGGCGCACAAAATTGTTTTCACTGACCAGGGTGTCGCCATTCACAAACGACCAGATAATGAATTTGAGCGCATGGCTGGTTTGCTCGGGGTTGCTGGTGACCTTGGGGAACACCACAAAGGTTCCCATGGTGATGGGCCACACGGATTTACCGGGTTTCTGCGTCAGCGTGTTGTTGAAGGCCCCGGTGGCCGACCATTCGCTGTTGGCCAGTGCGGCCTTGAAGGCATCGATGGAGGGTTTGACAAAAACACCTTCGGCATTCTTCATCTGCACCGACGCCAGGCCGTATTCGGCCACATAGCCAAAATCCACATAACCAATCGCGCCCACGGTGTCGCGCACGCCTTTGGCCACGCCCTCGCTGCCTTTGAAAGCCAGGTGGCCGTCGGGCCATTTGATGCTGGTCTTGACGCCAAAAGAGGCCTTCCATTTGGGGCTGACCTTGGCCAGGTAATCCGCGAAGTTGTAGGTGGTGCCCGAGCCATCGGCGCGCACCACCACCTTGATGGGCAGGTCGGGCAGCGGCGTGTCTGGGTTCAGGGCGGTGATGTCGGGGGCGTTCCAGCGGGTGATCTCGCCCATGAAGATGCGGCTCAGCACCTCGCCTGTCAGGCGCAGCTGTGCGTTCTGGACCTTGGGCAGGTTGACGATGGGGCTGATGCCGGTGATGGCCACGGGCAGCGCAATCAGGCCGTTGTCGATCAAGTCCCTGTCCGAAGGGTAGACGTCGGTGGCCCCGAAACCCACCGCCTGCTGCTGGATCTTTTTCATGCCGGCACTGGAGCCCACAGGTTCATAGGCCACCCCAGAGCCCGTTGCCCTGGTGTAGGCCTTGGCCCAGCTGCGGTAGATGGGGGCTGCGGCAGACGAGCCAGCACCGGTCACGGCTTGGGCGCTGGCCCCACCCGCCAGCGGCAAGGCCCATGCGAGCGCAAAAATGGCATAGATATATTTCATGGATTTCTCTGTTATTGGTTTTGAATGTGTTTGTATTTTTCGAAAATCTGCAGGCTATCGGCCTGCGAGGCCGGTAGCTTATCAAAAAGTATTATCTTTTTTAAAAGCCCGGTGAGGGTGAAATGGTCTTGTCGTTGCGTCACGGTTTTGTCATTTGAAACAAATAGTATCTTTCTCCGATGGCCATACCGTGGCTGGAAATGGTGGCTGAAACAGGGGTGGCACGACCACGCCAGGTTTTCGCCACGTGGATCAAACGCGATGGTGGTGCCCCCAGGTCGCCACCGGGTCATTGACGAGACTCTCAGATGCTTCAAAAAATCAAAATTGGTACCCGACTGGCCCTGGCATTTGCCGTGCTGCTGCTGTTGATTTCGGCCCTGGCGGCGGGCGGCATCAGTGGTGCCAAGCGCCTGACTGAGCGCAGCGCCGCGCTGTATGGCGACCGCACGGTGCCTTTGGGCGTGCTGGCCGAGATCAGCCACCTCACCCAGCGCAACCGGGTGCTGGTGATGGACATGCTGATGGACCCTGGCACCAGCAACCTGCAGGCCAGCCACACTGAGCTGACGGCGAACGTGGAGCGCATCCGCAGCCTGTGGGCCAGCTACACGGCCAAGCCGCTGGCCCCGCAAGAACAAACCCTGGCCCAGGCCTTTGCCGACGCCAACACCCACTACCTGGACAAGGGGCTGCTGCCCGCTGCGCAGGCGCTGGTGTCGGGCAAGTACGACGACGGGTCGGAGCTGTACATCACCCAGATCCGCCCCCAGGCCGCCAAGGTGCAGGCGGCGGTCGAGCAGCTGGTGGGCCTGCAGATCGAGGTGGGTGCAGAAGAGTTTGGTGCCGCCAAGGCGATGAGCGAGACCATCCATGTGTGGATGCTGGCCGCCACCGCGCTGGCGCTGCTGGTGGGGGCGGCGATGGCCCTGATCATCACGCGCTCCATCTCCCGCCCGTTGCAGCAGGCGGTGGCTCTGGCCCGCACGGTGGCAGGGGGCGACCTGAGCGCGCAGATCGTGGTGCGTGGAACCGACGAAACCGCCGAACTGCTGGGCGCCCTGCGGGAGATGAACCAGCAGCTGGTGCGCGTGATCACCGAGGTGCGCGACAGCACCGAAACCGTGGCGCGGGATGCCGTGCTGATGGCCGGTGGTGCCGAAGACCTGGCGCGCCGCACCGAGGTGCAGGCGTCCAACCTGCAGGAGACAGCGGCCTCGATGGAGCAGCTCACCATCACCGTGCAGCACAACACCGACAACGCCCACCGCGCCACCCAACTGGCGCAGGAGGCCAGCAAGGTCGCCAACGAGGGCGGCACCGTGATGCGCGACGTGGTGGCAACCATGCAGGAGATCAACCTGCAGTCGCAGAAGATCACCGACATCATCAAGGTGATCGACGACATTGCGTTCCAGACCAACCTGCTGGCCCTCAATGCCGCCGTGGAAGCAGCCCGCGCGGGCGAGCAGGGCCGTGGTTTTGCCGTGGTGGCGGGCGAGGTGCGGGGGTTGTCCCAGCGCAGCAGCACGGCGGCGCGTGAGATCCGGGGCCTGATCGCGGCCAGCGTGCAGGGCGTGGGGCGGGGCTCGGCGCTGGTGGGCCAGGCCGGCGAGCGCGTGGCCAACACCGTGCGGCATGTGAACCAGGTCGTGGCGCTGATCAGCGAGATCCAGAACGCGGGCCAGGAACAGGCCCGGGGCATCGCCCAGATTGGCGAGGCCGTGCGGCAACTGGACGCCGCCACGCAGCAGAACGCGGCGCTGGTGGACGACAGCTCGTCCGCCTCCACCGGTGTGAAGAACCAGGTCCGGCGCCTGCTGGAGGTGATCCACCAGTTCCGGCTGGCGCCCGACGGTGCCCGCCCGGCCGTGGATGCGCTGGAGGGGCCCCGCCAGGGCGGGTTGCCGCTGCCGCCAACAGCGCCGAACGCGCTGGCGGCCGCGCTGCCCGCCGGGGCTACGCCGCGCCAGCCGCAGCTGTCCATGGCACCGCGCTAGGCCCCGGCGTGCCCCCATCCTCCGTGGCTATGCACTGGTAGCCCGGCCATGAATCACACCGATGTCCTGATCGCCATTGCCGAAGTGGCGCGCAGTGGCGGTGCATCAGCGCCTGAGGACGCGATCGCGCAACTGGCCATGATCATCGACGGCCTGGAGCTGTCGCACCAGGGCGCCGAGCAGGTGATGGAGATGCTGCTGGGGATTGCCGCCTGTCTGTGGAATATGCAGCAGGAGCGGATGCGCCTGTAAACGTGGCGTGCTCCCATCCACCTTGCGGTGGCACGGCAGGGGCAGGGTGCCCTGCGTCAGTCGCCCGGGGTTTCGAGCGAGGCGATCTGGTCGCGCCCCTGGTGCTTGGCCTGGTACAGCGCCTGGTCGGCGCGGTCCAGCATGTCGCGCAGGCTGCGGTCGCCCTGGCGGAAGGCGCCCACCCCCAGGCTGGTGGTGATGCGGTAGGCCTGGCCTGTGTCGTCGCTCAGCTGCAGCGCGCGCACGCTCTGCAGGATGCGGTGAGCGGCCTCCAGGCCCTCGGCCAGGGTGGTCAGTGGCAGCAGCACGCCAAATTCTTCGCCACCCAGGCGCCCCAAGGCATCGCTGGCGCGCAGCTGGCTTTTGACGGCCTGGGCAAAGGCCACCAGGGCCCGGTCGCCCTCCAGGTGGCCATAGCGGTCGTTGATGGTCTTGAAATGGTCCAGATCCAGCATCAGCAGCGTGAGCGGCTCGCCGCTGTGGCATGAATGGGCATATGCGGATTCCGCCGTCTCCAGAAACGCACGCCGGTTGGCAATGCCGGTGAGCATGTCGGTGGTGGCCAGCCGCTGCAGCTCGCGCTCCAGGTTCTTGCGCTGCGTCACGTCGCGGTAGATGCCCTCCACCCCTGCGAAGTTGCCCGCATGGTCATACAGCGCGTGGCTGCTGATGGAGATGTCGATCACCTGGCCGTCGCGCCGCACCATCTGGCCGGGGAAGTCGCTGACCTCGCCATCCGCCAGGATCGCGGCCTTGAACGCGTCGCGGTCGGAGCTGTGCGGGTAGTACGACTCGGCCGTGCGGCCCTCGATCTCGTGCGGCTCGTAGCCCAGCACGCGCCGCACGCCAGGCCCCACATGCTGCACTACGCCCTGGGCGTTGGTGCGGTAGTACACGTCCTGCAGGCTGTCGAACAGGCGGCGGAAGTTCTGCTCGCTCTCGCGCAGCTGGGCCTCGATCTCGCTCTGGTGGGTCATGTCCAGGCCACACATGAGCACGGCGGGGGCGCCATCCCACTCCGTCGCCACGCTGCTGATCAGCACCATGCGCAGGCTGCCGCGCGCGGTGCGGATGCGGAACTCGGAGGATTTGTTGGGCCGCCCCGCCTGCTCGGGCACGGCCACCTGCTCGATGCGGTTGCTGGAGCGCACCTTGTCCATGGGGTGCACGAAATCACCCGAGAGGCGGCCGATCAGGCTGTCGGCGCTGGGCGCTTCCAGCAGTTCCACGCTGGCCGCGTTGGCAAAGCGGATGGCGCCATCCTGTGTGACGAGCACAGCCGCTGGCAGGATGTGCAGCAGACGCAGGTCGTAGGACATGGGGCTTGGTGGTAACCAAAAGTAATGCACCATTGTGGCACCTGGGGGCTTGGCTGGGAACGGGCGGGTGTCGCAGGCGGTACCATCGCCCATGAGAAAAACTTTCCAACTCCACGTTGAAGGCAAGAATCGCGACCGCGTTCTGGATGCCGTCAAGCACGAAATCCGCAAATACATCAAGCGCGAACGGCGCCGCGACCTGCCCGAAGGTGCCGATTTCTGGGACTTTGACTGCCAGTTTGGCCGCACCAAAGAAGACGCCGCTGTAGCCCACCTCTCGGCCCTGACCGGGCTGATCAACGGCGTGGCCGCTGAGGGCGGCGCGCAGTTCTATGTCGAGATTTTGGCCAAGCCCGCCAAACGCACGCCACGGGCGCCGGGCGAGTCGCAAGGCGCTGATGGGGATGGTATGGACGAGGGCGACGAAGAGGTCTGACACTGAGGCCGCTTGGGCGGCCGCCCTTCACGGCGCTTCCAAAGGCTCCTTTCAGGAGCCTTTTTTATGGGCGGTGGAGGGCGCTTCGGTAGCTGCAGCCGCTGCAGCGCGCAGCTTGTCCTTTTTGCTGGGCCGCCTGCCCTTGATGCCGCCGGTGCCCTGGGGGTCCGTGGATGACGGGGGGGCCGGGTTCTCGGTGGGCTCGAAACCCGCAATCTGCTCGCGGGGCAGGGCCAGGTGCTGGCGTTTCTCGATCAGCCGGAAATGCGCTTCGGCATCGGCCGTCACAAAACTCACGGCCATGCCACTCTCGCCCGCGCGGCCGGTGCGGCCGATGCGGTGCACGTAGTCCACGGCCGAGCGTGGCAGGTCGTAATTGACCACAGCAGGCAGCTGCGCAATGTCGATGCCGCGCGCGGCCAGGTCGGTGGTCACCACCACCTGCCAGCGGTCGTCCTTGAACTCCTGCAGCACCTGGTTGCGCGCGCCCTGGCTCAGGCCACCGTGGAAGGGCGATGCAAAGATGCCCGCCTTGTACAGCTTCTCGGCCACATGCTCGGCCGCGTATTGCGTGGCCACAAACACCAGCACGCGCGACCAGTTGTGTTCCTTGACCAGGTGGCGCAGCAGCTGGGTGCGGCGGCTGGCGTCCACTGCAATGGCGCGTTGTTCGATGGCGGGCTCGTTGCCCGGGGTGCGGGGCACCTCCACACGCACGGGGTTCTTCAGCAGGCCATCGGCCAGCGCCTGCACCGCTGCAGGGAAGGTGGCCGAGAAGAACAGGTTCTGCCGCTGCGCAGGCAGCAGGGCCAGCACACGGTTCAACTCTTCGGCAAAGCCTAGGTCCAGCAGGCGGTCGGCCTCGTCCAGCACCAGGTGCGCCACGGCCGACAGGCGCAGCGCGTTGTGGTCTACCAGGTCCAGCAGGCGGCCCGGCGTGGCCACCACAATGTCGGCCCCACCGCGCAGGCCCAGCATCTGCGGGTTGATCGAGACGCCACCAAACACGATGGCCACTTTCAGCGGCTGCTGCAGGTGCTGGGCCAGGCTGCGTAGCACCTCGCCCACCTGGGCGGCCAGCTCGCGCGTGGGCACCAGCACCAGGGCGCGCACCCGGCGTGGGCCGCCAGTGGCGCTCAGTTGCAGCTGTTGCAGCAAGGGCAGGGCAAAAGCCGCTGTTTTGCCCGAACCGGTCTGGGCGGCCCCCAGCAGGTCAGCCCCCTGCAGGATGGCCGGGATGGCACCCGCCTGGATGGGCGTGGGCGCGACAAAACCCGCTTTTTCTGCAGCGTGGACAAGGGCAGGGGACAGACCGAGGGAGGCAAAGGGCATGGAGGCGGCGCTGGGGCGGCGTTGGCAGGAAGGGCCGCACGGCAGCGCGAAACGGGGAAGGAGATGGGGGATTGTCGCCGCAGTTGCGGTTTGGGCCCCTGTGTGCGCGGAGGCCATGGCATGCCGGGCCGGGCTGCGGGCCCGGCGAGGGGGCATCGCGCGGATAATCGGGGCCCCGGCGCCCCGCCGGTTTTCCATTTTTTGGTAGCGCCATGGCCCTCACCCTTGACTCTTCTGCCATCACCCACGGCATCCAGCTGGCGGTGGCCCCTGTGTTTTTGCTCACCGCCGTGTCCGGCATGATCGGCGCCGTGGCCGGGCGCCTGGCCCGCATCATCGACCGGGCCCGCGTGGTGGAAGACCGAGCCCGTGCCAGCACCGAGCCCGAGTTTCTGGCCCGCGCCTACAAGGAGCTGGCCGACCTGCGCCTGCGCGGGCGGCTGGCCAACGGCTGCATCGCCCTGCTCACGTTCTGCGCCTTCTTGATCGGCATCACCATCATCCTGCTGTTCCTCGGCGAAACGACCAATTTCCAGTCCAACCGGCTGGCGGTGGCGGGTTTCCTGGCGGGCGTGGCGTCCTTCCTGCTGGCATTGGTGTGTTTCCTCACCGAAACCTTGTTGGCCACGCGCCTGCTGGATTTCCACATGCTGCAAAACGAAGTGGAGCACAAGCGATGAAGTCGTTCGCCGACCTGGGCGGCCTGGTTTACTCCACCGAATCTGGCCGCATGTGCCCCGACTGCCGCCAGCCCGTGGCGCAATGCACCTGCAAGCAGAACAAGCCTTTGCCCACCGGCGATGGCATCGTGCGGGTGTCGCGTGAAACCAAGGGCCGGGGCGGCAAGGCCGTGACCCTGGTCAAGGGCGTGTTGGTGGATGCAGCTGCATTGGAGCAACTCGGCAAGCAGCTCAAGGCCGCCTGCGGCAGCGGCGGCACGGTGAAGGACGGCGTGATCGAAGTGCAGGGCGACCATGTGGAGCGTGTGATGGCCGCATTGCAAAAGCTCGGCCACAAGGTCAAGCGCGCGGGCGGCTGAGGGGCTGGCGATGGATGCGGACAAGCTGCAGCGCCTGGTCACCACCGAGATGCCCTATGGCAAGCACAAAGGCACGTTGCTGGCCGATCTGCCCGGCAACTACCTGAACTGGTTTGCGCGCGAGGGTTTCCCCAAGGGCGAACTGGGGCAGTTGCTGGCGCTCATGCACGAGATCGACCACAACGGTTTGTCGGACCTGCTCAAGCCGTTGCGCGGTGCGGGTGCTGCAGACCGCCGCTGATCCGCAAGTCACTTGCAACGCCCGGCTGCACGGGCTGCTCCATGTGCTTGAGCTTTGTCGGGGGCAGGCCAAAGGCCGCTGGAGCGCCACAGCATGGTGACGATCATTGCCAGCGCAATCAGCAGGGGGCGCATTACTCCGGCGTCCAGCTGCCCGTCGGTCGCTGCCTGCAAAGGGCCGACCACGTAGCGCAGCACTTCGGGCAGGGCTGCGAGCAGAACCGCGCCCAATACCACGCCTGGGATATGGCCCATGCCGCCGAACACCACCATGGCAACAATGAGCACCGACTCGTTCAGGCTGAAGGCTTCGGGGGAGATAAAGCCCTGGAAGGCTGCAAACATGGCGCCAGTAACGCCGCCAAAACTGGCCCCCACGCCAAACGCCAGCAGCTTGAGATTGCGGGTGTTGATCCCCATGGAGCGCGCCGCAGTCTCGTCGTCGCGGATGGCCATCCACGCGCGGCCGATGCGCGAATCCTGCAGGCGCTGGCAGATCGCGATGGTGATCAGCACCAGGGCTAGGAACAGGTAGTAGTAAAGCGTGACGGAGGCTACTTCGTGGCCTGCCACGGCCAGGGGCTTGCTCAGGTCCACCCCCAGGATGCGGACCGGGTCAATCAGCCCCAGGCCTTGGGCGCCCTGGGTGATGTTGACCGGGTGGCCCATGTTGATGACCAGCAGCCGCACAATCTCTCCAAAGCCCAGCGTGACCACTGCCAGATAGTCGCCACGCAGTTTCAGGGTGGGAGCCCCCAGCAGCATGCCCAGGATGGCTGCTAGCGCCGCGCCCAGCGGGATGGTCACCCACCAGGGGGCGTGCAGCCCGTCCGGGAACAGTGCAGCGATCCAGGCAAAGTGGTCGGTCAGGTGCGGTGAGGTCAGCAGCGCAAACAGGTAGGCGCCCAGTGCGTAGAAGGCGACGTAGCCCAGGTCGAGCAGGCCTGCATAACCCACCACGATGTTCAGGCCCAGCGCCAGCATGACGTACAGCAGGCTGGTGTCTGCGACACGCACCCAGTGGTGGCCAAAGCTTTGCAGCACCAGGGGCAGCACGAGCAAGGTGACTGCCAGGCCTGCGTGCCTGGCATGCCGTGCAAAGGGCGTTTTCATGGGCCGGGGTGGGTGATGGCGCGCTGCATGAAACGCCAGTGGCCGTGCAGCGTGGCAGGCACTTCGGTGCCTTCGTAGGCTGCACAGTCGGTAAAGCCGTGGGCTGCGTATAGGCCGTGCGCAGCCTGCATGAAATGCGCGGTGTCCAGGCAGATGCGGGTGTAGCCCCGCTGGCGGGCGTCTTCGAGCAGCCTGCGCAGAGCCGATGAGCCCAGTTGCATGCCCCGGTAGGCGGGGCGCACATACAGGCGCTTGATCTCGGCAGTGTTGCCGCCCAGGATGCGCAGCCCGCACATGCCAGCGGCTTCGCCATCCACCTTGATCAGATAGAACATGCTGCCCGGTGGGTGCTCGGCGCAGAGCGCCTGAACCATGTCCCCGTCGCCTCCGGTCTGCAGCAGCTCGGCATCGGGAAAGCATCGCGCCATCTCGCCCTGCACCCAGGACAGGTACTCGGTCTGCAGGCTCTGCAACGGATCGTGGGCAGCGCAGGGGCTGCTGGCTCTGGCGCGAATGAACGACGGGGTGGGCATGCGGTGGGGTGTTGGGGTGAGTTAGAGAAGGTTAAACTGGCTTGAATAAATAAAAAAGTAGCTTTGACTCCTTTCATTGCGGATCAAAACGATTGAATCGACCGCATCAGACAACCAAATTGGCAGGTGCATATGGACAAGCTCAGCGGCATGTTGGCCTTTGTCAAAACGGCGGAACTGGGCAGCTTTGTGGCGGCTGGAAGGGCGCTGGCGATATCTGCGTCTGCCGTGGGCAAAGGGGTGGCACGGCTGGAGCAGGAGGTGGGTGTGCGGCTTTTGCAGCGCAGCACCCGGCGCGTTCAGCTCACGGCGGAAGGGCATCTGTTTCACGAGCGCTGCCGCCGCATCCTGGATGACTTGGACGACGCGCAGGCCATGCTGTCCTTGTCGCGCGAGGCCCCCCGTGGAAAGCTGCGGGTGAGCGCACCCATCGTGGGCTACTACTTCCTGATTCCCCTGGTGCCGGAGTTTCTTGCGCGCCACCCAGAGGTGGAGCTGGACATCAATTTCAGCGACCGCGCGGTCGATCTGATCGACGAAGGCATTGACGTGGCCATCCGCAGCGGAGACCTGCGCGACTCCCGCCTGGTTTCGCGCCCGTTGCAAAAATTTCGGCTGCTGTTGTGTGCTGCACCGGCTTACTTGGCGCTCCACGGCATGCCCGTTGCCATGCGTGACCTGGAGCAGCATGCCTGCGTGCGGTTTCGCCACCCGGATTCTGGCAAGTTGCTCGACTGGCCCTGGCGCGAGGCGGTGGCCAGCACCGAGCCCCGCCTGCACACCGTGCTGGCCTGCAACAACATCGAGGCGGTCTTAGGCGCCACGCTGCGGGGGCTTGGCATTGCGTGCCTGCCCGATTTTTTGGTGCGCGATGCCCTGGCCGATGGCCGACTGGTCAGGGTGCTTGAGCAGGACATGGGCCCCAGCCGCCAGTTCTGGGCGCTGTGGCCCTCCAGCAGGCATTTGTCGCCCAAGGTGCGTGTGTTTGTGGACCATCTGGGGGCGCGGCTCTCCGGCCCGCCATAATCGCGCCTAGATACACAACTACCCTGAGGGAATGCACATGAAGGGCCATATCGCTGCGATCGTCCTGGTCGTTTTGGGCGTGTTTTTTCTGCTGACCAATCTGGGGCTGATCAGCATCAGTCTGCGCGAGCTGCTGCGGGTGTGGTGGCCGGTGGCGCTGATTGCGGTGGGCCTGGCGCTGTTCTTCACGCCTGGCGACAAGAAGAAGTAACTGGCCCCGGCACAACAGGCCGGACCCTGACTCAATCCCCGCCGTGCTCGCTGCGCGGCGGCACAAACGCCGGGTCGCTGCCAAAGTAGCCCCGGAACAGATTGCGCGCAATGCCGTGTGCCGCTACCTGCAGGTCGTGCGCCACCTCGGGGGCAAACAGGCCGCTGGTGTGGCGCTGCCACAGTCCCACCCAGGCGGCAAAGTGAGCGGGCGTCACGCCCTCCAGCGCCATGTGCTTGCCAAATACGTCGCCCTTGAAGCTGCGTGTGCCCAGTGCCACCGTGCTCCAGAAGTCCACCAGCCGCTGCAGGTGGGCGTCCCACTGGCCGTGCAGGGCCTTTTCAAACACGGGCCCCAGCAGCGGGTCCTGGCGCACATCGCCATAAAAACCATGCACCAGCCGCGTGATGCTCTCCACGCTGGGTGGTGCGTGTGCCCCAAGACCCTCGGGTGAAGTGGTTTGCAGGTTCATGCCTGCAGTGTGCCCCCGCCGCTGCAGGCGCAGCCTGACGGACCGCAACCTTGCGACGAAGGGGTTGTGCTGGCTTCGAAAGCCGGAAACAGCACGTTGTTTTCCAGGTGGATGTGGTTGATGAGGTCATCGCCCAACTGGGCGATACCTGCATACAGCGCGCGCCAGGTATTGCAGGCGCCTTGGGGGGGCGTGGCGTCGTTGGTCAGGGCGTTGAGCTTGTCCAGCGCTTCGCCGTGGTCCACGTGTTCGGCGCGCATCATGCCGATGGGCTGGCCCACAAAGGGGTTGCCGCCGCTCTTGAGCATGGGGAACAGCACCTGCTCTTCCTTGAGCATGTGCGAGAGCAGCTCTTCGTGCATGGTTTCCAGGTGGTCGGCCAGTCCGGCGGGCACATGGGGGTTGTCGCGGTGCACGGCCTCCACGCGGCGGGCCATGCGGATCAGCTCGGGCAGCTGCTGGCGGTGCACCTCGTGGTAGCGGACCAGGATGTGGTCGATGAGCGCGCTGGGCGATGCGGCTTCGGGCACGGCGTCGCTGCGTTGCAGGGCCGCCAGCTCGGCCAGCACGGCGTTCGCGTCCAGCCCCTTGTCGGTAGCCGCCTTTGCCAGGCTCACTTGGCCGCCGCAGCAAAAGTCGAGCTTGAGCCGCCGGAACACCGCCGTGGCGCCGGGCAGTTGCACCGCGATCTGGCCGATCTGCTGGTCGGCACTGAGCGGGGTGGGGTGGGCGGGAGCAGCATCCAGGCGGTCAACGCGGGCGTTCATGGCGGGTCCTTTTAAAGATTCATTTGATGTGAATATTTTATTCAATAAAATTCGTCCTGCATACCTCTTTAACTTGACCTGCGGCAAAACCCATGCGCCTGACCCAATGGACCGACTACACGCTGCGCGTGCTCATGTACTGCGCAGCCGCCGAGGGCCGCGAGCAGCCGGTGACCATCACGGAGGTGGCCGAGGGCTACGGCATCTCGCGCAGCCACCTGATGAAAATCGTGCAGCAACTGGCCGCCCAGGGGCTGCTGGAGACCACGCGCGGGCGGGGCGGCGGCATGCGGCTGATGGTGCCTGCGTCGGCCATCAACATCGGCGCCGCGGTGCGAGCGACCGAGACCGACTTCAACCTGGTGGAGTGTTTTGACCCCGGCACCAACCAGTGCCGCCTGAGCAGCCACTGCCGCCTCAAGGGCGTGCTGTGGCAGGCCATGCAGGCCTACCTGGCGGTGCTGGACAGCGTGACGCTGGCCGACCTGATGGCCCCGGCCGCTGCGGGTGGGGCGGCTGCACGGGCCTTGCTGCCCACGGTGGCACTGCCCCAGAGCGGCGGCGCCATGCGCAGGAGCGCACCCGTGGCCGGATTGCCATCCAAAACCGAAAACATTGAGTAAAAATGGCCGTTTGCGCGCGTTGTGTATCGAATTTGCGCTATCAAATTGATGGTAAATTCGGCCCAGGTGCACCCACACATCCAAATGCCTGCCGGTAGCGCGCCGGGGTCAGGCCCACATGGCGCGCAAATTCGCGTGTGAAGTGGGGCTGGTCGGCAAAGCCGCACGCAAACCCGATTTCTGCGAGGCCATGCGGGCTCTCCAGCAGCCACTGCGCCGCCACCCGCGCACGTGCCTCGGTCACGATGTGGCGGCAGCTCAGGCCGCGTTCGGTCAGCGCCCGCTGCAGGCTGCGGCGGGCCAGGCCCGTGTGCTGGGCCAGTGCATCCACCGTGTGCTGCGCTGCCGGGTCCTGCAGCACATGGCGCGCCAGCTGGTGCGCCAGCGGTGGCCAGGGCAGGGCTTCGCACAGGCGGGTGGCGGGCTGGGGCTGCAAGGCGGGGGTTGTGGGTGCGTTGCCGTCGTGATGTTCCCAATGCAAGGTCCAATGGCCTAGCAACCTTCGCGCGGCCAGCGGTGCCAGTTGCGCGTGCAGTTCGGCCGGGGTGGCGACAGGGGCTTCCATCCGCAGGTTCACGCGGTGGCCTGCGGCCTCGGGCGCGCCGATCTCCACCCGCAACCCGCGCACGCCCAGGGCCTTGCTGGCACCCACCAGCACACCCAGCACGGCCAGGCTTTCGGTGGGATGGGGTTCTTCCGGCACACCGGGGCGCGCGTGGTGGCGCAGTGCCAGCGTGCCCGGGGCGCTGGCGGTGACGCTGACCTGGTGGCGCGAATGCACATACCGCTCCAGCCGCTGCCAGCGCGCCATCAGCTCGGGCGGGCTGCTTGCCCCCAGCAGCGCGCGGTGCACCGGGTCGCCCGCCAGCAGGTCCACCCGCTGGGCCAGCTGCAGCAGTGTGCCCAGGCCGCCCTGGTGCAACACGGCTTCGACCACGCTGCGTTTGTAGGCCAGGGGCACGTGGCTCGCGGCCAGCCCGTCGGCACCCGGTGGGGGCGGTGGCGGCACCAGCCCGTGCGCAGCCATGGCGCGCACCAGCAGGCGGACCATGGCGGCGCTGGCAAAGTCTTGCATGGGCGGATTGTGCCGTTGGTGCTACCCCGCTAAGCCCGCGTGGACAAGGCTTGCAGCACATCCGCGCTGCGCACCGGCAAGCGGGCAAAACGCACGCCGGTGGCGTCGCGCAGCGCGTTGGCGATCGCTCCGGCCCCGGCCACCATGGCGGTTTCTCCGGCACCGGTGGGCGGCGCGCTGCTGTCGATCAGGTGCACATGCAGCGGCGGAATGTCGCCCATGCGTGGCAGCGGGTAGTCGGCAAAGCTGGCCGCTGCCACGCCCGAGCGGGCCACGGGCAGCTGCTCGTGCAGCACCATGCCCAGGCACCACACGAGGTTGCCCTCGGTCTGCGCGCGCACGCCGTCGGGCTGCAGCACCAGGCCGCAGTCGTGCGCGCACCACAGCGCCGTTACGCGTACCTGGCCGGTGGCGCGCTGCACCTCCACATCGGCCACGGCGGCGGCGTAGCTCACGCCCTTGTAGATGCCGCCTGCGATGCCGCGCCCGCGCAAGGTGCTGGCGTCGCTGGCGGGGCGCTCTGGCCAGCGGGCCTCGGTGGCGGCACTGCGCAGCACCTGGGCCAGGCGTGCATCGGTGGTGTGCTGCAGGCGCCAGTCCAATGGGTCTGCCTCTGCGCGGCGCGCGCATTCGTCCATGGCGCTTTCCACCACCAGGGTGTTGGGCCCCGCGCCCAGGCCACGCCAGGGGCCTGTGTGCAAGGGCAGGCGCTGGGCGGTGAACTCGATGCGCTGCTGGGGCACGTCGTATGGCATCTGCGCGCCGCGCGCCACGCCGCTGTCGCCCGCCAGGTCGGCCAGGGTCTGCATCCACACCGGCATGGCGGCGGGTGTGAACAGGATGTGGCTGCTGGCCAGCGCGTGCCACCAGTGGGTGATGCGCCCGCCCTGCACGCGCGCCCGCACGCGGTGGCTGGAGGGCGGGCGCTGGAAGCCCTGGGCGAACTCCTGCGCGCGGCTCCATTGCACCTTGACGGGCGCCCCCACAGCCTGGGCGAGCACGGCGGCTTCCAGCTCCACCGTGCACAGCGTGCGGCCGCCAAAACCACCGCCGATGCGGCAGGCCTGCACCTCGATGCGTTCTGCCCCCAGGCTGAACTGGCGTGCGAGCACGTCGCGCATGTAGAACAGGTCTTGGGTGCCCGCCCATACTTTCAGGGCGATGCCTTCTTTGCCTGCGTCGGCCAGCCAGTGCGCCGTGGCGCTGCGCGGCTCGATGGGCGCGTGGGCGGCCAGGGGCACGTCCATGCGCAGGTCCAGCGTCCATGCTGTGTCTGTGGGCAGCTCGTCATTGCGCAGGCGGTGCTGCAGCGCGCCCCGGCGCAGGTGGGTGTCGATGTCGATGCGCTCGTCGATGGCGGCCTGCTCGAATGCGCTGCCATCTTCCACCTGCCATTGCACGGCCAGCGCGGCCTCGATGCGGTCGAGCGCCGAGGGCGTGCGCGCCACGATGCCCAGGCCCAGGCTGCCCATCTGCGCGAGGCGCGGGTGCTGCACCACGGCCACGCAGGCCGGGTCGGCGCGGGCGGCCTTCTCATTCCACGCCTGTGGGCGCGAGGTGATTTCGGCCGACACCGGTGCGCGCAGCACGCGGCCATAGAGCAGGCCGGGCAGGCGCGTGTCGCCCGCAAACAGCGGCTGGCCGGTGACGAGGGCGTGCAGCTGGCCCGGTGCCGCAGGCGTTGTTTTGGCCGCCCCGGTGCGCGGTTGCAGGCTGCGCAGCGCATTGGCCGGGATGTCACGCGCGGCCAACGTGCCCGTGGTCTGGCCTTGGGCCAGGGCCTCGCGCAGCGTGGCGCAGGCGCGGGCCAGGGGCAGGGCAAAGTCCTGCACGCTGGCGCTGCCCACGGTGGCGCGCACGCGGGCGATGTGGCGGGTGCTGGGCAGTTGCAGGTGTACTTGTGCAGGCGGCACGCCCAGCTCGGCAGCGGCCAGGCCCTGCATGGCGGCGCTGATCTGCTGGCCCATTTCGGCGCTGGGCAGCCACAGGGTGTAGCGGCCGTTTTCGTGCCGTATCCAGCCCAGCGCGTCGTCGGCGGTGGAAGTGGGGCGCTTGGGGATCACCGGCACCAGGCTGCAGCCCGTCAGCGTGACGGTGAGTACCCCGGCGCCTGCCGCTGCCAAAAACTGGCGGCGCTTCATGGCTTCGCACCTTCAGCAGCCTGGTGGATGGCCGCGCGCACCCGGTGCTGGGTGCCGCAGCGGCACAGGTGGGCCGACATGGCGGCGTCGATCTGCGCATCGCTCGGGCGGGGCGTGGCGCGCAGCAAGGCCACGGCGCCCATGATCTGGCCGCTCTGGCAGTAGCCGCACTGGGGCACGCGCAAGTTCAGCCAGGCCTGTTGCACGGGGTGCAGCGTGCCGTCGGGTGCCGCCAGGCCTTCGATGGTGGTGATGGAGCGCCCTTGCAGCCCGCGCGCCGTCTGCAGGCAGGCGCGTTGCGCCTGGCCGTCGATGAGGACGGTGCAGGCGCCACATTGGCCCATGCCGCAGCCAAAGCGGGTGCCCGTCATACCCAGGGGCTCGCGCAGCAGCCAGAGCAGGGGTTCGTCCTCCCAGCCGGGGGGCACCGGCTGGGCTTGTTGGTTCAGGGTGATGTGCATGGGGCCTCCGTGGGTGTGACGGGGCCAGTGTGCAAAGGACGGGGGGAGCGCGTCTTGAAGATTTGCGCCAGACGCAGCGCGGGGCGCATCAGGGCATAGGGCGCCCGGTGGAGTAAAAAATAGTGGTCAAAATGGCCGTCTGCGCGCGTCCATCAAGCGCAAGCAGCTATTGTTTTGGAAGCAATGCTTTCCACTGCGGCATGGTCTGCGTCCACCACAGCCGCAGGCGCATGGCCCATTCGGGCGTGTAGCCCGAGGTGGCAAACCGCACCTGGCCGTGCGCGTCGATCACCACCAGCGCGGGCACGGAACGCACGCCCCAGCTGCGCGACAGGGTGGCCTGCGGGTCCACCGCCGTGGGCCACGGCATGCCGCGCTGGCGTTGCACCTGGGCCACCCGCTCGGCGTTGCCCGACTGCATGGCCACGCCCAGCAGGGGCCAGTCGGAGGAGAGGCTGGTGATGCTGGGCTCTTCGAGCTTGCAGACTGCACACCATTCGGCCCAGAAGTGCACGGCCACGGCCTGGCCGGGGTGCTGGGCACGCCACTGGGCCAGGGTGGTGGGGGCGGTGGCGCCAGCGCTGGGGGCCATCACCAACGCCGCATCGGGCGCAGGGCCTTGGGGCAGGTTGCGCGTGCGCCAGGTGTCCACCGCCACGATGGCGATCCAGGCGAGTACAAGGGTGACCATGTGCTGCTTCCAGCCCTTGCGCAGGGACTGCGCAGCGCGGGTGATGCGGGCTTTCAGCATGAATGGGTGAAGGGAGATACCGCGGGGGATCAGCGCAGCACTTCCAGCAGCCGGTCCAGCCCGCCCTGGTTGATGGCCACCTTGGCCTGCGCGCGCACGGCGGGCTTGGCGTGGTAGGCCACCGACAGGCCGGCCGCGCCCATCATGGGCAGGTCATTGGCGCCGTCGCCCACCGCAATCGCCTGCTGGGGCGAGATGCCCATGAGCGAAGCCACTTCCAGCAGCGTGCGGCGCTTTTCGGCGCCGTCGCAGATGTCGCCCCAGGCCTGGTCCACCATGCGGCCGGTGAGTTGGCCATCTTGCACTTCGAGCATATTGGAGCGCGCAAAGTCGATGCCCAGGCCCGCCTTCACGCGGTCGGCAAAAAAGGTGAAACCGCCCGAGACCAGCAGCGTCGTCAGGCCTGCAGCCTTGGCGGCGGTGATCAGCTCCTTGGCGCCAGGGTTGAAGCGCAGGCGCTCGGTGAACACCTGTTCCATGTGCTGCACCGTCACGCCCTTGAGCAGGGCCACGCGCTGGCGCAGGCTCTCTTTGTAATCGGTGATCACGCCCTGCATGGCCGCTTCGGTGATGGCGGCCACCTCGGCCTTGCGGCCTGCGGCGTCGGCGATTTCGTCCACACACTCGATGTTGATGAGGGTGGAGTCCATGTCAAAAGCGATGAGCTTGTAGCTCGACAGGGACAGCGGGGGCGTGATGCCCTGGATGACGAGGCCGGGGGCGAATTCGGTAGCGTGGGTCATGGCGCAGACGACGGGGTTTTTGTGTGGGGGAGAACAGAACCCGCAATGGTATCGCCCCGCCTCATGCCCCTTCCGTCTGCGCCTGTTGCCATGCCACCGTGGTTGCGGGCGCCCTGCGCAGCGCCGCTGCTTCAGCGCGACGGCGGTGGGCCCTTGATGCTGCCGCTGCCAGCCCTTGCGCGGCCCGCAGGGTTGGGTGTGGGCGGCTCGTTCATCTTGACCAGGAACATGCGCAGGAAAAACGCGGCCATGCACAGCATGAACCCGATGCCAATGATGCTCATCAGGCCGTAGTCGGTAGAGAAAAGATCGTTCAGCAACTTCATGGTGGGGCACTCCTTGTGGTGGGTGTGGCATCCACTATCGCGCTGCGGTGGGCAACGCCCCTTGCGCTGTATCAAGCATCAGTTGCAGTGCTGACGCAGTCGCTGCCAGTGCTCAGATGGAAGGAGGATTGACGACGCGTGTGCAGCCGTCAGGTGTGGACCGGTGCAGGGGCGGCCGTGGGGCCGCAAGGCTCAATCCCGTTCTGCCGCAGCCAGCAAGGCGGCGATGCGCTGCAGCAGCGCCAGGGCCGCCACGGGCTGCGTCTGCAGCCACGCGTGCAGGGCATGGCCCACGCCAGGCAACTGGACCACGTCCACGCTGCGCGCGGCCTTGGCGGCCTGGCCGTAGCCCTGGATGACGGTGGGCGGGATCACCGCATCCTCCGCGCCCCACACCAGAAGCAATCGGCCGCGAAAGCGCCGCAATGCTGCCCAGGCAAGGGCATCGGCGAAGTCCGTGGTGGCGCGCAAGGTCTGCTGAAAAGCTGGGCCAAAGGGCTGGTGCTCTGCCGCCGGCGTGTAGGCCGCTGGGCAGAACAGCACCAGGGCGCGTGGCTGCAGCGTATCCAGCAGCTGGCAGGCCGTGTGGCCGCCCATGCTGGAGGCCATCAGGGCCAAGGGCGGGCATGCGGTCCCCAGGCCCAGGTGGGCTGCCACAGCCAGCGCCTGAGCCTGGCGGTCTGCCAGGCTGGAGCCCAGCAGGCTGCCGCCCGTGGTGCCGTGGCCTACGAAGTCGAAGGCTGCGCCGGTCCAGCCTTGGGTGGCCAGGGGCTGGAGCAGGTAGTCCACGCGCCGGTGGTTGGTGGCCGCACCGCCGCCATGCAGAGACAGCAGGCGCGGCACCGCTGCGGCCATGTGACCCCAGGTGCTGCCATGCAGTTGGCGGGCGCCGTGGGCCATGGCAAAAGGCGTGCGCACGGCGACGGGTGCGCTGTGCACTGCGGCCTCTGGGGTGGCGGAGTCAGGGCTGTCGGCCATGCAGGTACAGCCGGTCCGACCAGGTGGCCAGCCACTCGGGCTTGAAGGCCACAAAAATCGCCGCGAGCATGCCGGTGACAAAGCCGTCGCCCCATGCCATCAGCCAGCGCGCCACCAGCGACAGCTCATCGCCCACGCCGGGCAGCAGGTGGCCGCTCCACTGCGACAGGACACCCGCCGCAAACACGCAGACCACCGTGCCCAGAAACGCACGGCCCAGCACATAGACAAAAGGCCTGGTGCCGGTGTAGCGCCGCAGCAGCGCACCCAGGCCCAGCGCCAGCGTGGCGCCCAGCGCGTCGGCCCAGGCCAGCGCGGGCGAGATCACGCTGGCCGCCGTGCCCACGGCGATGAGCACCGGGATCGCCAGAGGCCAGCCCAGCATGAGCACCACCAGGCAGGCACCCGACCACTGCAGCTGCAGCGGCATGGCGTGCAGTGTGGGCAGGGCCCACAGCCAGGGCAGGAAGACCAGCGTGGCGAGCAGTGGCGTCCACAGCGCAGAGGGCTCGGCATGGCTTTTGTGCGCCAGCGGCTTGCGGTTGGCCAGCATGCGCCAGGGCCGCGCAGCCAGGGCGGCAGCCAGGGCCACAAGGAGGAGGATGCCTTCAAGCCACATGACCGTCTTTTGCTATCCTATTAATAGCTATTGAGGCATGATGGACGCGCGGCAGAGGCCAATTTTTCTCAAAATTGAACACTCATGCGGCCACCACCGGCTGCCCCAGCGACCGCAGGATGTCCCGCACCATCTGCGCGCGGTCTTTCGGCTCCTTCAGCTCGCGCTCGATGCGCAGCTTTTCGTTGCCCGCCAGCTTGATGTGCTTGTTCTTCTGGATCAACTCGATGATGCGCATCGGGTCGATGGGCGGCTGGGGCTTGAAGGTGATGTTGATGACGCCCGGAGCGGCATCCACCTTCACCACGCCGTAGGGCTGGCTCAGCACGCGCAGGCGGTGCACGTCGATCAGGGTCTGGGCCTGCGGCGGCAGTTTGCCGAAGCGGTCCACGATCTCTTCGAGCAGGCCGTCGATCTGGTCGGGCGTCTTGGCGGTGGCCAGCTTCTTGTAGAACGACAGGCGCAGGTGCACGTCGCCGCAGTAGTCGTCGGGCAGCAGGGCGGGGGCGTGCAGGTTGATGTCGGTGGTGACCGACAGGGGCGAGAGCAGGTCGGGTTCTTTGCCTGCCTTGAGCGCCTTGACAGCCTCGTTCAGCATCTCGTTGTAGAGCTGGAAGCCCACTTCGAGCATGTTGCCGCTCTGGTTCTCGCCCAGCACCTCGCCGGCGCCGCGGATCTCCAGGTCGTGCATGGCCAAGTAGAAGCCGCTGCCCAGCTCCTCCATCTGCTGGATGGCATCGAGGCGCTGGGCGGCGTGCTTGGTCAGGCCCTCGGTGTCGGGCACCATGAGGTAGGCATACGCCTGGTGGTGGCTGCGGCCCACGCGGCCGCGCAGCTGGTGCAGCTGCGCCAGGCCGAACTTGTCGGCGCGGCTCATGATGATGGTGTTGGCCGTGGGCACGTCGATGCCGGTCTCGATGATGGTCGAGCACAGCAGGATGTTGTAGCGCTGCGCCACGAAGTCGCGCATCACGCGCTCCAGCTCGCGCTCGGGCATCTGGCCATGGGCCACGGCGATGCGGGCCTCGGGCAGTATCTCTTCGAGCTTCTGGCGGCGGTTCTCGATCGTCTCCACCTCGTTGTGCAAAAAGTAGACCTGCCCGCCGCGCTTCAATTCGCGCAGCACCGCCTCGCGGATCACGCCCGTGCCTTCGTTGCGTACAAAGGTCTTGATCGCCAGGCGCCGCTGCGGCGCGGTGGCGATGACCGACAGGTCGCGCAGGCCTTCGAGTGCCATGCCCAGCGTGCGCGGGATGGGCGTGGCAGTGAGGGTGAGCACGTCCACCTCGGCGCGCAGGGCCTTCATCTGCTCCTTGTGGCGCACGCCGAAGCGGTGCTCCTCGTCGATGATCAAAAGGCCCAGGTTGTGGAACTTGGTGGACTCAGACAGCAGCTTGTGCGTGCCGACCACGATGTCCACCGTGCCGTCGCCGATGCCCTTGATGGCCGAGGTGATCTCCTTGCCGGAACGGAAACGCGAGACCTCGGCCACCTTCACCGGCCACTTGCTGAACCGGTCCACCAGGGTCTGGTAGTGCTGCTCGGCCAAGAGCGTGGTGGGCGCGAGGAAGGCCACCTGCTTGCCGCCTGTGACGGCCACGAAGGCCGCGCGCAGCGCCACCTCGGTCTTGCCGAAGCCCACGTCGCCGCAGACCAGGCGGTCCATGGGGCGCGGGCTGATCATGTCCTGGATCACGGCGTGGATGGCGGCGTTCTGGTCGGCCGTCTCCTCGAAGCCGAAGTCGTTGGCAAAGGTTTCGTAGTCCTGCGGGCTGTAGCGGAAGGCATGGCCCTCGCGCGCGGCGCGGCGGGCGTAGATGTTGAGCAGCTCGGCCGCGCTGTCGCGCACCTGTTCGGCGGCCTTGCGCTTGGCCTTTTCCCACTGGCCGCTGCCCAGCTTGTGCAGCGGCGCCTCGTCGGCGCTCACGCCGGTGTAGCGGCTGATGAGCTGCAGCTGACTCACGGGCACATACAGCACCGCCTTGTCGGCGTATTCGAGGTGCAAGAACTCCTGCATGGCGGGCGTGCCGTCGGGGTTCTTGTTGCCCACGTCCATGTTGACCAGGCCGCGGTAGCGCCCGATGCCGTGCTGGCTGTGCACTACCGGGTCGCCCACGTTCAGCTCGGCCAGGTCCTTGATCAGCGCCTCGACATCGCTCACCTGCTCCTGCTTCTTGCGCCGGCGCGTGGTGGGGCCGGCGGCAAACAGCTCGGTCTCGGTGACGAAGTCGATGCCGTCCTCGACCCAGCTGAAGCCCACCGTGAGGCCGGCGGTGGCGATGCCCACCTTTTCCTCGGCCGTGCCCTGGAACTCGGCCAGCGAGTCGAAAGTCGGCGGGTTCACCCCGCTGGCGCGCAGAAAGTCGAGCAGGCTCTCGCGCCGGCCATCGCTCTCGGCCAGCAGCAGCACGCGGTGCTGGGTGTTGCGGATGTGGGCGTGCAGGCGGGCCAGCGGGTCTTCGGCGCCACGCACTACCGACAGGTCGCCCAGCTTCTGGAAGTGCGGGTTGTCGGCAATGTCCTCCACACCGGGGCGGATGGACAGCTGGGCATGCTCCTTGGCGCGCGTGTAGAACTGGTCTGCCGAGAGGAACAGCTCCTCGGGCGGCAGCACCGGGCGCTCGGGGTCGCCCTGCACCAGGCGAAAGCGGTCCTTCGTGTCCTGCCAAAAGCGCTGGAAAGCCGGCTCCAGGTCGCCATGCAGCACCACCGTGGCTTCTGACCCGAGGTAGTCGAACACCGTCGCTGTGTCATCGAAAAACAGCGGCAGGTAGTACTCGATGCCGGCCGTGGCCACGCCCGCGCCCATGTCCTTGTAAATGCGGCTCTTGGTCGGGTCACCCTCCAGCATCTCGCGCCAGCGGCTCCTGAACTTGGCGCGCGCGTCGTCGTCCATGGGGAACTCGCGGCCGGGCAGCAGGCGCACCTCGGGCACGGGGTACAGGCTGCGCTGGCTGTCGGGGTCGAACGTGCGGATGCTGTCTATCTCGTCGTCGAACAGGTCCACCCGGTACGGCACCAGCGAGCCCATGGGGAACAGGTCGATCAGCCCGCCACGCACCGCGTATTCGCCGGGGCTGACCACCTGCGACACGTGGCTGTAGCCCGCCAGCGTGAGCTGCGCCTTGAACTTGGCCTCGTCGAGCTTTTGCTTGACCTTGAAGTGGAAGGTGTACCCCGCTAGGAAGGACGGCGGCGCCAGCCGGTACAGCGCCGTGGTGGCGGGCACCAGCACCACGTCCGCACCGGTGTCCTTGTCCTTCTGGCTGATGCGCCACAGCGTGGCCAGCCGCTCGCTGATCAGGTCCTGGTGCGGGGAGAAGGTGTCGTAGGGCAGCGTTTCCCAGTCCGGGAACAGCGCACAGCGCAGGCCAGGTGCAAAGAAGGCCATTTCCTCGATGAGGCGCTGCGCGTCGGTGGCATCGGCCGTGACGATGGCGGTGGTGCGGCCTGCCGCCTTGTCACGTTCGGCCAGGCGGGCCAGCAGCAGCGAATCGGCGCTGCCCACGGGGCGGGGCAGGGTGAAGCGTTTTCCGGGGGAGAGTTTGGGCAGTTCCATGCGGACGGAGTCGGTCGTCTGGGCCACCGCATCCCCAGGGGCGCGATGCGCGCACGGGCTGGATGGGGGCAACGGGGCATTTTAGGTGTTGCAAGCCATCTGTACCGGGGCGTGTGGCAAGTGCCGCACCACTGGTCGCCCGTGGCCTGTCGTCTGTCGTCTGTCGGCCGGTGCCCATGGCCGTCTGCTGGCACCCTAAACTCCCGCGCCAGGAGGAGGACACCCCTTGAGCACCACACTGACCACCGAGCACCTGCAGGCCCGCCGCCTGGACCGTGCCCTGGACGAACTGCTGGCCAACGCGCGGCGGGCCGCCGTGGCCGGTCACGCGCGCGAGGCCCTGGTCGCGTTGGGCCTTTTGTTGCAGCCTGAGGGCGCTTGGCGCCTCCCTGCACATGGCGCGCTGGTGACCGAGGCGCAGCGGCTGTGGCCCCTGGTGGCCCTGCTGGCCGGACAGGGTTGCCCGGCGGTGGGCGAGCAGCAGGCGATGGACGCCGTGCAACTGGCTGAGTGGGCCGAAGAACAGGCCGGACAACTGCTGCAGTCCCTGGCCCTGCCGGGCCGCCAGCAGCAGGTGCCTGCGGGCGAAGGCTGGTCGCCCGACTTCCTGGCTACCCTGGTGCAGCGCCAGGGGGCGGCAGGCGCGCCGCAGCCACACCGGGCCTTTGGCAGCTTTTGCATCGATGCGGAACTGGTGCTCAAGGCGCGTGTTGCCCGGCAGTGGGGTGTGTTGCACGCCATGGGCGACGAGCTGCCCACGGCCGACGACCTGATTGCCCTGGGCCTGCCCGAGGGCGAGGTGGCCGCCATGCTGGCGCAGATGCAGTCGGCCGGGCACATCGACGTGGCGCCTGCGGCCGAGGCCACGGATACTCTGGCCATTGCGCGCGCTATGGCGGGCTACCTGCGCGCCACGGGCTTTGCCGGTGGCTACCTGGTGCACAACATCTGGCAAGCCGCCTGGCTGCTGCTGGCGCACGAGGGGCGTGATGGCGATGCCGCCGACGTGGCAGCCGTCTGGCTGGCCCACGATGCGCCGACCGCTGCCACGGGGCTGCTCGATCTGGCCGTGGTGCCCGCCACCGCGCGCCTGCTGCGCGCGGGCCACCTGGCGCAGGTTGTGGGCGTGGAAAAAGCGGCCGTTGTTGGCTGGCTCGCCGCCCTGGGCACGCGCTCCGTGTCCGGGCCTGCCAATCCCGCGCTGCCAGCAGAGATTGCCGCCACCCCCACGGAATCGCACGAAGCCTGGCATGCCCGCCTGCAGGGCACGCCGCTGGCGGGGCTGGACTGGCTGGTGCTGCCAGTGCCCGGCCACGCTGGCGCGGACAGCGGTGAGATCGCCTGGGCCGCGCAGGTGCCTGTGGGCGAGCGCCAGGCCCTGTGGCAGGCAGCGAGGGCACTGGTGGAGCGCGGCAGCGGCCGCTGGCCCGTGGTGACCACGCTGTGGTCCGGGAGCACCGAGGCACCGGATGCCGATGCCCTGGCGAAAGACCTGTTCATGCGCTTCCCCTACGAGCAGGGGGCCGCGCGCGACGATGTATCGCCGCGCTCCTTCATCGCGACCGCGCGCAGCTTGGACCCCGAAGACCTGCTGGCCGAACTGGCCGGGTCTTTCTACCCGTTGGACGAAGAAGACCAGCTGGAGGTCTGGCGCAGCGAACTCGTGTCGGCGGGGGCTTCTGCCGATGCCGCAGGCTTCGACGCTGTCTGGGCCGACTGCGCGGGCGACCGCCTGCGCTTCGAGCACTGGCTGGCCACGCTCGAAGCCTCCCACGGCGCTGCTGACCCCGAGTGCGGCCGACAGGAGCGCTTCGACCCCGACAACGCCTGGCTGGTGCTGCTGCCCACGCCTCACAGCGAAGAGGCGCTGGCCTATCTGCACTGGTACGGCATGGAGCGCGGCCCCGCCGACGGTTTCATCGCGCTGCTGCGCCGCTGGCGCGAGCAGCACGGCGCCGAGCTGTGGGCCCACCATGGCACCATGCTCGAATTCGTGGTGGGCCAGCCGCCTGGGGATTTCGACACCGCCCTGGCCCTGGCGCGCGAACATGACCTGGCCGCGCCCTGCACTCTGGCACTGCCCGGCATCGCCTTGCGCCATCACGCGCTGGGGCTGGTGGGGCATGGCACCTGGTTCCTGCACGAACGGCCTTGAAGGCTGGCGGTGGAAGGGGAGTAAGGGGCTAAGGCCTCCTAAAATGCGCCTCTCATGACCATCGACCCGCTGCTGCAACCCTCGCTCGCTGCCCCCCATGCGCCCACATCGGCGCCAGGGCGTTTGTGGGCGCTGGTGCCCTGTGCGGGCGTGGGCTCGCGGGCCGTGGCTGTACCGCCTGCCGCACCCGCAGGCAGCACGGTGTCGGCCTTTGGCGCGCTGGCCGCAGCCGCAGGCGAGCCTGCGCCGCCACCCCTTCCCAAGCAGTACCACCTGGTGGCGGGCCACCCCATGGTCATGCACACGCTGGCTGCGTTTGCCGGTGTGGCCCGGCTGGCGGGCACGCTGGTGGCAGTGGCGCCGGGAGACCAGTTCCTGGACGCCCATGCCCACCCCTCGTTTTTTGTTGCCCACTGCGGCGGGCCCACGCGCGCAGCCACGGTGCAGGGCGGGATCAAAACCCTGCTGGAGCGAGGCGCTGACCGCGACGACTGGGTGCTGGTGCACGATGCCGCGCGTTGCCTGGTCACGGCCGAGCAGATCGACCGGCTCATCGATGCCTGTGTGCACGACTCTGTGGGTGGCCTGCTGGCCCACCAGCTGGCCGACACACTCAAGACCTCCATCGACGGGCCGGGCGGCGTGCGCGTGGCTTCCACCGTGGACCGCAGCAACAAATGGCTGGCGCAGACACCGCAGATGTTCCGCATCGGCCCGCTGCAGGACGCGCTGGCCAAGGTGGGCACCAACGTAACCGACGAGGCCAGCGCCATGGAGGCCATGGGCCTGCACCCGCGCCTGGTGCCCGGCGGCGCGCAGAACTTCAAGGTGACCTACCCCGACGACTTTGCGCTGGCTGAGGCCGTGCTGGCCCAGCGCGGTTACGGCACCACGCTGGCCCGTTTTGGCGGCGAGCGTGGCTACGGCGCCAGCGAGACGGGGCGCAAGACGATTTTCTAATCCACCCCGGACGGGGGCGAGGCAAAGGAACACATGAATTTCAGGATTGGTGAAGGCTGGGACACGCACGCCCTTGTACCTGGGCGCGCTCTGGTGATCGGCGGCGTTCACATTCCCCACTCGATGGGCCTGCTCGGCCACTCGGATGCCGATGTGCTGCTGCACGCGATCACCGACGCCGTTCTGGGCGCGGCCGGGCTGGGCGACATCGGCCGGCACTTCCCCGACACCGATGCGCAGTTTCGCGGCGCCGATTCGGCCGTGCTGCTGGCCGAGGCCGCGCGCCGCGTGCGCGCTGCGGGCTGGCGCGTAGGCAATGTGGACAGCACCGTGGTGGCGCAGGCGCCGCGCCTGGCCGCGCACATTCCGGGCATGCGCGAGTGCATTGCCAAGGCCCTGCAGGTGGAGCCTGACCAGGTGAATGTGAAGGCCAAGACGGCCGAGCGCCTGGGGCCCGTGGGCCAGGGCCTGGCCATGGAAGCGCGCGCAGTGGCGCTGATCTACAAGGCCTAAGCCTTCAGGCGGTCTGCGCAGCCCAGGCTGCTACATATCCGGGCACGGGTGTGGTGTTCAGTCGGTCAGCCACAGGTGCACCGCGCACCTGCACCAGGGGAAGTACGCCTGTCCACACGGGGTGTTGCATATCTTCGGCATCGTCCACCGGCGGGCCGCTGCGCACCTTGCAGGCGGCTTCATCAAGGGAAATGCGCAGCACGGTGGTGGCGGCGAATTCCTTGTCATTGCTCGCGCGGATCTCGGCCTGGCGGCCCACGGCCAAGTGGTCCATGAGGGCAGCCAGTGCGGCGTGCTTGTCGGCCACGGGCTCGAAGCGGCCATAGATCATGGCCGAGCGGTAGTTCATCGAATGGTTGAAGGCCGAGCGCGCCAGCACCAGGCCGTCGAGGTGGGTGATGGTGACGCAGGCCTGCGCACCCTGGCCCAGCCACTTGACCATGCGACCGCCATTGGAGCCATGGATGTACAGGTGCTCGCCCTCGCGCCAGCAGGCCGTGGGGATGTTGTGTGTGCCCTTGTCGTCGGCAAAGGCCACATGGCACAGGTAGGCTGCGTCGATGATGGCGTGCAGCGTGGCGCGGTCGTAGCGGGCGTTTTCGGCCACGCGGCGGACGCGGGTGCGGTCGGTCGGGGGCAGGGCGGTGGCGTTGTCGTTCACGGGGCGTGTTTCCGATGGGAAAGTGGATGAAGGGGCGCAATGTAGATCCTGTGTGGTGCCAAAATAAGACCCACAACGTGACTATTTTTTAGGGCCACAGATCGCCATGGATTTTCAGCTGCTGTTCGGCGCCTTCAAGGCGCAGCCTGCACATGCGCACTGGCCGCAGCAGCGCCAGCTGCACGAGTGCTTGCGCAACGGCATCCGCAGTGGCAACCTGGCCAGCGGCATCCGCCTGCCTGCCAGCCGCACGCTGGCGGCCGAGCTGGGCGTGGCGCGCAACAGTGTGTTGTACGCCTACGAGCAGCTCGCCACCGAGGGCTTCATCACGGCCACCCGGCGCGGCAGTGTGGTGGCGCCTCTGGCAGAGCGGCTGGTGGCGGGCTCCGCCCCCGTGCCGCCGGTTCCTGCGGGACGTGCGAGCCTGTCGCGACGCGCTCAGAACATGCCGCTGCTGCCGGGATCGGAAACGGCCGCCGCATTCGCACCCGGTGTACCCGCGCTGGGCGACTTCCCGGTGCTGCGCTGGCGGCGCATGCTGGACAAAGCCTGGGCATCACTCACGCCTGCACACCTCAACTATGCCGACCCGACGGGCGAGCCCGCGCTGCGCGAGGCCATCGCTGGCCACCTGCGCGTGGCGCGCGGTGCGTTGGTGGACGCCGCGCAGGTCTTCATCACCGACGGCACGCAGGGCAGCCTAGACCTGTGTGCCCGCTCCTTTGCCGACGCGGGCGACAAGGTGTGGATAGAGAACCCGGGGTACCAGGGCGCGGTGGCGGCCTTTCGCGCTGCGCAACTCAAGGCCGTGGGCATTGTGGTGGACGCCAACGGCATGGCCCCCACGGCCAGCGACTGGCTGCGCCAGCGGCCCCGGCTGATCTACACCACGCCGTCGCACCAGTACCCGGTGGGCAGTGTGATGAGCCTTGCGCGGCGCTTGGCGCTGATTGATGGCGCGCGCCAGGCGGGCGCGCTGGTGGTCGAGGACGACTATGACAGCGAGTTCCGCCACGATGGACCGCCCCTGGCCTGCATGCAGGGCTTGGCGCCCGATGCGCCCGTGGTCTACCTGGGCACCTTCAGCAAGACAATGTTCCCCGGCCTGCGCATCGGCTTCATGGTGGTACCCATGGCCCTGGCACCCGCGCTGGCCCTGCTGCTGGACCGCGCCGCCCCGCGCGGGCGCACGGCCGACCAGCGCGCGCTGGCCGAGTTCATCGTGAGCGGACAGTTCGCCCTGCACCTGCGGCGTATGCGCCGCCTGTATCGCCAGCGGCGCGATGCGCTGGTGGCCGCGCTGGCGCAGCACTTGGGCGATGTGGCTACCGTACACGGCGGCACGGCGGGCATGCACCTGGCCCTGCGCCTGCACGACGCGGCTGCCGACGATGTGGCGCTGAGCACGCGCCTCATGGCGCAGCACGGCATCATGGCCCCGGCCTTGAGCCTGCACGCCGTGGGCTTGCGCGTCCAGCCCTGGCGCGGCTTTCTGCTGGGCTATGCGCAGGTGCCGGTGGATGCGATGGAGCCGTTGGTAATGAAGCTCGCTGCCGTGGTGCGTGGCGGTGCCTAGGGCGTGTCATCCATCAATACCCCCACGCGAAAGCCATCCAGGCCGTGCAGTGCTAGGCGCCCTGAGTGCCGTGTAGCTTGGCTACACAAATGAATGGCAACGACGCAATGCGCGGCCTGGATGACTTTCCCTTCGGGCTGGCTGCGCAATGCGGCGTCTGCTTTGTCGGGTGGCTTGCCAATAGCCCGCTATTGGCTGCGCCCCCCTTCGCGCATCCATCCACATTGCGCGGCTAGCGCGTGGGGGTATTGATGGATGACACGCCCTAGGCGCTGTCCCTCTCGATAATGGAAAAGCCGATGTCCACTACCGGCTCAGCCACGGGCTGGCCCTCGGCGCGGTCGGCAATCAGCTGCGCTGCCGTATGGCCCATCCGGGTGCCATCGATGCGCACGGTGGAGAGGCTGGGGCTCACGGTCTGCGCGAAGTCGATGTCGCCAAAGCCCATCACCGCGAGCTGATCGGGCACGGCGATGCCGCGCACGCGCGCCTCGGTCAGCACGCCCAGTGCGAGCATGTCGGAGCTGCAGAACACTGCATCGATGTCGGGCGTATCGGCTAGCAGGGCAACCAATCCCTCGCGACCATCGGCGTGGGTGGTGGGCGATTTGCCCAGCCGCACTGCAGGCGCGCGCAGCCCCAGGCGCAGGGCGGCGGCTTCAAAGCCGCGTGCGCGGCGGGCCGCGCGCTCGTCGCCGCCACTGAGCAGCGCCAGGCGCCGCCGCCCTTTGTCAAACAGGTGCTTGCACACGGCAGCACCCAGCTCTTCATGCCGCAGGCCCACCAGCATGTCGATGGGGGTGTCGGTGAAGTCCCAGGTCTCGACGATGGGAATGCCCGAGGCGGTGAGCAGGCGCCGCCCCTCTGGCGAGTGCATGACGCCTGTGAGCACGATGCCATCGGGCCGCCGCCCGACGATGGCGCGCAGCAACTCGTCCTCGCGCGAACGCGCGTAGCCCACCTGGCCCAGCATCACCTGAAAGCCCCGCAGTTCCAGAGCCTCGGTCAGCGCCTGCACCATTTCGCCAAACAAAGGGCCTGTGAGCGTGGGCACTAAAGCCGTGACCACATGGCTGCGTGCCGAACGCAGCCCGCCAGCCACGAGGTTGGGCACGTAGCCCAGTGCTGCTACCGCTTCCTGCACACGTTCCCGCGTGCGCTCAGACACCTGCTGCGGGGTGTTGATGGCGCGCGAGACAGTGATCATCGACACGCCCGCCCGCCCGGCCACTTCGCGCAGCGTGACGGCGGGGCGGTCGCGGCCAAGGAGAGGGGCAGGGTGGGCCGGGTCGGGGGCGTGCATGGTGGCGGAGTCTAAAGCGGGAAGTCGCCTGATCAATGCTGCAGGTGGTCTCGCGGTGCATCAGCGTTCATCGAAGTTAAAACCAAGGGTTTATCCTATGTTGTCTGATGATGTTAACGTTAACATTCGCTTATTCAAGCAAGGTTTTTCAAATTTCCACCGAGAAGAACCAGCTTGTACGACCTTTGGGTTTGCTTTCCACTATTCACCGCGCGCCATTCACCATGACCCCTCAAGACCTCAAAACCATCATGGGCTCCGGCCTGTTGTCCTTCCCCATCACGGACTTCGACGAGCAAGGCAACTTCCGCCCCAAGACCTACATCGAGCGCCTGGAGTGGCTCGCCCCCTACGGCGCCAGCGCCCTGTTTACCGCCGGTGGCACGGGTGAATACTTCTCCCTGTCGGGCCCCGAGTACAGCCAGGTCATCAAGACGGCCGTGGACACCTGCCGGGGCAAGGTGCCGATCATTGCCGGTGCCGGTGGCCCCACCCGCACGGCCATTGCCCATGCCCAGGAGGCCGAGCGCCTGGGCGCCCACGGCATCCTGCTGCTGCCCCACTACCTGACCGAAGCCGGCCAGGAGGGCCTGATCGAGCATGTGGCCCAGGTCTGCAACAGCGTGAAGTTCGGCGTGATCGTCTACAACCGCGACCGCACCAAGCTCACGGCCGACTCCCTGGCCATCCTGGCCGAGCGCTGCCCCAACCTGATCGGCTTCAAGGACGGGGTGGGCAACATCGAGACCATGTCCTCGATCTTCATGAAGATGGGCGACCGCTTCTCGTACCTGGGCGGCCTGCCCACGGCCGAGGTGTATGCAGCCGCCTACAAGGCGCTGGGCACACCGGTGTATTCGTCGGCCGTCTTCAACTTCATCCCCAAGACGGCGATGGAGTTCTACAAGGCGGTGGCGGCCGACGACATCGCCACGCAGCACAAACTGCTCAAGGAGTTCTTCATGCCGTATCTGGCCATCCGCAACCGGGTGGAAGGCTATGGCGTGTCCATCATCAAGGCGGGTGCGCGCATCGTGGGCCATGACGGTGGGCCGGTGCGGGCGCCGCTGACGGACCTCAAGCCCCATGAGGTGGAAGAGCTGGCTGCGCTGATCAAGAAGCTCGGCCCGCAGTAAGCCGCGCTCTTTTCTTTCTCCCTTCACCCACACCCCATCTGAGGCCCCGCAGAGGGCCATCGACCATACCTTTTGGAGACACATCCATGTTCCTTGCCAAGAAACTCCTGTTCATCGCCAGCGCTTGCAGCATGGCGTTTGCCGCATCAGCCCAGACAGGCGCCCCCACGACCTGGCCCGATAAGCCCGTGACAATCGTCGTTCCATTCCCCGCCGGTGGCTCCACCGACATGGTGGCCCGCGCCATGGCACAGCAGATGGGCGACAAGCTGGGGCAGAACTTCGTGGTGGACAACCGCCCCGGTGCCACGGGCACGCTGGGTGCTGGCGCGGTCAAGCGCGCTGCGCCCGACGGCTACACGCTGCTGGTGTCGTCGCTCGGTGCCTTCGTCGTGGCGCCGCACCTGCTCAAGAGCGTGCCGTACGACGCGCTCAAGGACTTCGACTACATCACTGTGCCCGTGCAGGCGCCCAATGTGCTGGTGGCTGCGCCGGGCCAGAAGGCCCGCACGGTGAAGGAAGTGATCGCCCAACTGAAAGCCAACCCCGGCAAGATGAGCTTTGCGAGCTCGGGCAACGGCTCGTCGGACCACCTCTCGGCCGAAGTGTTCTGGCAGCAAAGCGGCACCGAAGGCCTGCACATCCCTTACAAGGGGGGCGCGCCGGCCATCAACGACCTGCTGGGCGGGCAGGTGGAGTTCTCGTTCCAGAACGTGAACGCCGTGCTGCAGCACATCCGCGCTGGCAAGCTGCATGCGATTGCCGTCACCGGCGATAAGCGCAGCCCCGTGCTGCCCGACGTGCCCACCCTGGCCGAGGCCGGTGTGGCCGGTGCCGAGGTCTATTCGTGGCAGGGCATGGCTGCGCCCAAGGGCCTGCCGCCCGCGCTCAAGAAGAAGCTATCGGACGCCGCCATCGCCGCCATGAACGACCCTGCCGTGAAGAAGCGCATGCTCGACCAGGGCCTGGAGATCGTGGCCAGCACGCCCGAAGCCTTCACCGCCTACCAGGCACGCGAATTCGCGCGCTGGAAGACCGTCATCGAAACGCGAAAAATCACTGCTGATTGAGCCCTGCCACGGGGCGCCTTCGCACGCCCCATCCTCGTTTTCGGACCACCATGACCACCTCCACCATCCCTTCTGCCACCACTAGCACCCCCGTCATCACCGAACTGCGCGTGGTGCCCGTGGCGGGCCACGACAGCATGCTCATGAACCTGAGCGGCGCGCACGGCCCCTTCTTCACGCGCAACCTGATCATCCTGCGCGACAGCGCGGGCAACACCGGGGTGGGCGAGGTGCCCGGCGGCGAGAAGATCCGCCAGACCATCGAGGATGCGCGCCCGCTGATCGTGGGCCGACCCATCGGTCACCACAACGCCGTGCTCAACGCCATGCGCGCCCAGTTCGCCGACCGCGATGCGGGCGGGCGCGGCCTGCAGACCTTCGACCTGCGCATCACCATCCATGCCGTGACGGCGGTGGAGTCGGCCTTCTTGGACCTGCTGGGCCAGCACTTGAACGTTCCCGTGGCCGCGCTGCTGGGCGAGGGTGTGCAGCGCACCTCGGTGCAGATGCTGGGCTACCTGTTCTACTTGGGCGACCGCGAAAAGACCGACCTGGCGTACCGTACCGAGCCCGATGCCGACAACGACTGGTTCCGCCTGCGCAACGAGAAGGCCATGAACGCCGAGGGCATCGTGCGCCTGGCCGAGGCTGCGTACGAACGCTATGGCTTTGCCGACTTCAAGCTCAAGGGCGGCGTGCTGCGCGGCGAGGAAGAGGTCGAGGCCATCCGCGCGTTGCATGAGCGCTTTCCCGAAGCGCGCGTCACGCTGGACCCCAATGGCGGCTGGTTGCTGAAAGATGCGATTCGCCTCACGCGTGATCTGCACGGCGTGATGGCCTATGCCGAAGACCCTTGCGGCGCCGAAGGCGTGTTCTCGGGCCGCGAGGTGATGGCGGAGTTTCGCCGCGCCACGGGCCTGCCCACCGCCACCAACATGGTGGCCACCGACTGGCGCGAAATGGCGCACAGCCTGGCCCTGCAGTCGGTGGACATCCCGCTGGCCGACCCGCATTTCTGGACCATGGCCGGATCGGTGCGCGTGGCGCAGATGTGCCAGGCCTTCGGTCTGACCTGGGGTTCGCATTCGAACAACCACTTCGACGTGTCGCTGGCCATGTTCACGCACGTGGGCGCCGCCGCTCCCGGCCGCGTGACGGCCATCGACACGCACTGGATCTGGCAGGACGGCGAGCGCCTGACGAAGGAACCGTTCCAGATCCAAAACGGCTTCATCGAGCTGCCCAAGAAGCCCGGCCTGGGCGTGGAGCTGGACATGGACGAGGTCGAGCGGGCCCACCGCCTGTACCTGCAGCACGGCCTGGGCGCACGCGACGATGCGATTGCCATGCAGTACCTGATCCCGGGCTGGAAGTTCAACAACAAGTCGCCGTGTATGGTGCGCTGAGCATGCGCCGTCTCATGCCCCCTCGTTTCTCAGAGGGGCCGCAGCAGGGCATCCGCACATAGGCGGGTGCCCTGTTCTTTTTAGGGGCATCCCCGGCGCTGCAGTCCCGCTCAGGCTGCAGGGTCGCCCAGGATCTCCAGCGCCTCTTTTGCGATCGCCAGCGACAACTGCTCCTGCAGGAGGCCGGCCTTGAGCACCAGGTGCTGCAGACGGCGTTCGCGGCTCGGCTCCTTGCCAATGAAGTCGCGTTGCTCGATGCGCTGGTAAACATCCAGCTTTGCCTGGTGCATGGCTTGGCGCCTGGCAATTTCCTGTGCCAGCCCGGCGGGGCCGATGGCTGCTTCGGCGCGCAAGCGCACCATGAGCTCATCGCGCAAGGGCGTGGGGTCCTGCTGCTCGGCGATCCAGCGGCGCAGCTCCTTGCGGCCTGCAGGCAGCAGGCGGAACTGGCGCTTGCGGCCGCGGCCCGTCTCTGCGGGAAGGGCCTCGATCCAGCGCGCTTCCTCCAGCCGCGCCAGCTCACGGTAGATCTGCTGGTGCGTGGCGTGCCAGAAATAGCCGATGGACTTGTCGAAGCGCTCGGCAAGCTCCGAGCCCGAGCAGGGGTGTTCGACCAGGGCGGTGAGAAGGGCGTGGGGCAGGGACATCGGAAGAAGAAGGGCGCGAAGGACGATTCGGAACTCGCCATCTTGCCTGAATCGGGTGCACAGTCCAATGTTTGTGCAACCAGTTGCATAAATGCGGGATGCTGGCTACATTTGTGCAACTGGTTGCATAAATACAAAGGAGACCCCCGATGAACGCCGTCTTGAAACCTGCCCCTGCCTCTCTGTCGGCTGGCAACAGCCCTTACCCAAACCTGCATGCCCCGCTGGATCTGGGCTTTACCACGCTCAAAAACCGCGTGCTCATGGGCTCCATGCACGTGGGGCTCGAAGAGGTGGCCAACGGCTTCGAGCGCATGGCAGCTTTCTATGCCGAGCGCGCGCGCGGCGAGGTCGGGCTCATCGTCACGGGCGGCATTGCACCCAACGAGCGCGGTCGGCCCATGCAGGGCGGGGCCATGCTGGTCAATGACCACGAGGCCGAGCAGCACCGCAAGGTGACCCAGGCCGTGCATGCCGAGGGCGGCAAGATCGCGATGCAGATCCTGCACTTCGGCCGCTATGCCTACCACCGCGACCTGGTGGCGCCCAGCGCCTTGCGCGCGCCCATCAACCCGCATGTGCCGCATGCGCTCACGGCCGACGAGGTGGAGCAGACCATCGAAGACTTCGCGCGCTGCGCCGCGCTGGCCCAGCATGCGGGGTATGACGGGGTGGAGGTGATGGGCTCCGAGGGCTATCTGATCAACGAGTTCATCGCCGCGCGCAGCAACCAGCGCGACGACGAATGGGGCGGCAGCTACGCCAACCGCATGCGATTCCCCGTGGAGATCGTGCGGCGCACGCGCGAGCGCGTGGGGCCGAACTTCATCATCATCTACCGCCTGTCCATGCTCGACCTGGTGGAGGGCGGCTCCACCCTGGCCGAGGTGATACAGCTGGCCCAGGCCATCGAGGCGGCGGGCGCCACCATCCTGAACACCGGCATCGGCTGGCACGAGGCGCGCATTCCCACCATCGCCACCAAGGTGCCGCGCGCGGCCTATGCCTGGGTGACGAAGCAGGTGATGGGGCAGGTGGGCATACCGCTCATCACCTCCAACCGCATCAACACGCCCGAGGTGGCCGAGCGCCTGCTGGCCGAGGGCTGTGCCGACATGGTCTCCATGGCGCGCCCGCTGCTGGCCGATGCCGACTTCGTGCGCAAGGCGCGCCAGGGCCGGGCCGACGAGATCAACACCTGCATCGCCTGCAACCAGGCCTGCCTGGACCACACCTTCGGCGGCAAGATCACGAGCTGCCTGGTCAATCCCCGTGCCTGCCACGAGACGGAACTGGTCATCGCCCCCACCGCCGCCAGCAAGCGCATCGCGGTGGTCGGCGCCGGCCCCGCGGGCCTGAGCTTTGCCGTCACCGCCGCGCAGCGTGGCCACGCGGTGGTGCTGTTCGATGCGGGCAGCGAGATCGGCGGCCAGCTCAACATCGCCAAGCAGGTGCCGGGCAAGGAAGAGTTCTACGAGACCCTGCGCTACTACCGCCGACAGCTGGAGCTGCATGGCGTGGACGTGCGCCTGAACGCCCGCGTGCAGGCCAGCGACCTGGCGGGCCAGGGCTATGACGAGGTGGTGGTGGCCACGGGCATCCGGCCGCGCACGCCCGACATCGAAGGCATCGACCACCCCAAGGTGCTGAGCTACCTGGATGTGCTGCGCGACAAGAAGCCCGTGGGCCAGCGGGTGGCGGTGATCGGCGCGGGTGGCATCGGCTTCGACGTGGGCGAGTACCTTACGCACGAGGGCGAGAGCGGCGCCCTGGCACCCGCCAAGTTCAACGACGAATGGGGCATCGACACCGCCTACACCCAGGCCGGCGGCCTGCGTGCCGCGCAGGTGCAGGCGCCCAAGCGCCAGGTGCACCTTCTGCAGCGCAAGACCAGCAAGGTCGGCGACCAGCTGGGCAAGACCACGGGCTGGATCCACCGCACCTCATTGAAGGCGCGCAACGTCAGCATGAGTTCGGGCGTGGCCTACGAGCGCGTGGACGACGCGGGCCTGCACATCACCATCGACGGCCAGCCGCACGTGCTCGATGTCGACCACATCGTCGTCTGCGCCGGCCAGGAGCCGCTGCGCGCGCTGTACGACGCGCTGGTGGCTGCAGGGCAGAGTGCCCACCTCATCGGCGGTGCCGACGTGGCCGCTGAGCTCGATGCCAAGCGCGCCATCCTGCAGGGCACGACGCTCGCAGCCTCGATCTGATTTTTTGAACGCCAACCACTCCAGGAGACATTCCATGACCGAAGCCCCGAAGAGCATCCACCCCGCCGTCGCCCGCTCGCTCGACACCTGGCACCACATGGTGGCCAGCCGTGACCTGTCGAACCTGCTGTCCATCGTGCACCCCGATGCGGTGTTCCGCTCGCCCATGGCGAACACGGCCTACACCTCGGCACCGGCGCTGATGCTGGCCCTGTCCACCGTGATCCAGGTGTTCGAGGACTTCACCTACCACCGCCAGCTGGCTACCGACGACGGCCTGAACATCGTGCTGGAGTTCAGCGCCCGCGTGGGTGACAAGCAGCTCAAGGGCATTGACCTGGTGCGCTTCAACGAGCAGGGCCAGATAACAGAGTTCGAAGTCATGGTGCGCCCTCTGAGCGGTCTGCAGGCCCTGGGTGCGGAAATGGGCGCGCGCCTGGGGGATAAGTTGCCCGCCTTCAAGGCCAAGGCCTGAAAGGCAAAGGCCTGAAAGGCAAAGGAGGATCGCACTTGGCCGGTGTGGTCCTCCTGCTTGGCTTTTTGGTGAATGCCACCTCGGTGAGTGCGGCTCGGCCGCAAGCTACAGCTTGTCCTCTGCGCGTCGGCGTGGCAGTTGCCGCTTGACGGAGGGGCGTTGCAGGCGCTGTTTGGGGTCCACCCCATCGGGTAGATCTATGGCGCGCTGCAATTGCAGGTGCGCCACCAGCCCTCCGGTGCTGGAGTTGGCGAGGGCAAAAATCCCGCCCATGCGCTGCACCGTCTTGTCCACAATGGACAGGCCAAGGCCCGCACCCGCTGCCGCCGTTCGGGCAGAGTCGCCTCGGAAGAACGGCTTGGTCAGGTTGGACAACTGTTCTGGCGGGACGCCCGCGCCATGGTCGCGCAGCTTGACCAGCACCCAGCGCTCGCGGCTTTTGGCCACGATGTCCACGCTGGTGATGCCCGTTTCCTCGGTCTTGCCATAGCGTCGGGCGTTTTCCAGCAGGTTGGAGATCACGCGGGCCAGCTCTACTTCGTCGGCCAGCACGTTCAGGTCCTCGGGCACGCTCATGGTGATCTGCAGTTCCCGGTGGTCCTGTACGGCATACACACAGGACGAAACCACCGCATGCAAATTGATGGGCGTGAGCGTGACATGGTCGGGCCGCGCGTAGTCGAGAAACTTGTCGATGGTGGCGTCGAGCTGCACGATGTCCGCCACCATGTGCTCGCGGGCTACCTCGTCGTTCACGCTCATCTCGGTTTCCAGCCGCAGCCGAGCCAAAGGCGTGCGCAGATCATGCGAGATGCCAGCCAGCATCACGGCGCGGTCCTGTTCCAGCTTGGCCAGTTTCTGTGCCATGCGGTTGAAGCCGATGTTCACCTCGCGGATTTCACTGGTCACCACTTCTTCATCCAGATGGCTGGCGGCGAAGTCGCCATCTTTGACCCGGTTGGCTGCATAGGACAACTGTTTGAGCGGGCGATTGATCAGGCGCGCAATGGCTGCGGCGCCCGCCAGCGAGAGTGCGGCAGCCGTGATCAGCCATATCAACCAGGTGCGACCACCGGCTGGGCTGAAGCGCGAGCGGTCCATCAACAACCAGTTGGGGTCGCCGTTGATGTTGAAACCCACCCAAAGGCCGTTTTCTCCATTCACGCTCTGGGCCACGATGGTGTCGGGCCCCAGGCGCATGGTCAGCTCGTCGGTCAGCCGGTTGCCCAGGGCGGTGGGGTCCAGCAGCGCATATTTGTCCTTGGGCTCGCGCGGCAAGATGCGCACACCCTCCTGGTCGGCCATGGTCTTGATGAGGGACACGCGTGCGATGGCGTCGGAGTGCACCAGTGCCGCACGGCTCAGGTTGACGAGCGACGCAATCTGCTGCGCGGTCTGCAGTGTGCGCGGCTCGAATTCAAGCGCGCGCAAGGTCTGCAGCCATGCAAGGATGCTGCCCACCAACAACAGCGCCAGCAGGAAAAACGTGCGCCAGAACAGGTTGAGGCCCACGCGCGCGCGCTGCTCCCGCGCCCGGCGGATAGCCTCCAGGGGCGCGGGGCTGGTGGCCTCCGAGGCCGTCACCGATTTGTGGGACGACTGCCGGGGCTTGCCCTCGGTCTTGTACATGAACAGATCAATCAGCTCGTGCCGTCCGGCACGAACACGTAGCCCACGCCCCACACGGTCTGGATGTAGCGCGGCGCGGCGGCATCCACTTCCACCAGTTTGCGCAGGCGCGAGACCTGCACGTCCAGGCTGCGATCAAAGGGCTCGAACTCGCGGCCCCGGGCCAGCAGGGCCAGTTTTTCGCGCGACAGGGGCTGGCGCGGGTGGCGCACCAGGGCCTTGAGCATGGCGAATTCGCCGGTGGTCAGGGGCAGTTCCTCGCCATTGCGCTGCAGGGCGCGCGTGCCCAGGTCAAAGGTGAAGGGGCCGAAGGTGACCACTTCGTTGTCACCCGATGGGGCGCCAGGGGCTTCTTGCGCGGGTCGGCGGCGCAGCACGGCATGGATGCGGGCCAGCAGTTCACGGGGGTTGAAGGGTTTGCCCAGGTAGTCGTCGGCGCCCACTTCCAGGCCCACAATGCGGTCCACGTCCTCGCCCTTGGCGGTGAGCATGATGATGGGCGTGCGATCGTTGGCGGCGCGCAGGCGGCGGCAGATGGAGAGGCCGTCTTCACCGGGCATCATCAGGTCCAGCACGATGATGTCCACCGTTTCGCGCAGCAGCAGGCGGTTCAGTGCCTTGCCGTCTTCGGCGACCATGACTTCAAAGCCCTCTTGTGTGAGGTAGCGGCGCAGCAGATCGCGGATTCGCGCGTCATCGTCCACCACCAGAACTTTGTCGGTGCGATTGGTTGTTGTGGCCATGTTGATCCCAAGTCCAATTTGTAACAGAGCCAATTCTGACCACTTGGAACGCCGAAGTTCGGTTTTTGGGGGCTGGTTTGACCAACTGTTACAAGTTTTGCCCGACTTCTCACACTCGCTACCGACGTTTCACGGGGCGGCGCTTTGTAGCGGGTAAGGTGGCGGCCTGCGCAGCCGGATCATCTGTTGCGCGCTCTTTCGAAAAGGCCATCACCATGAAAATCACGACCCGTTTGGTCACGGCTGCGGCTTTGCTGGCCTGTTTTGGCGCTGCCATGGCGCAGACCGCCACCCCTCAGGAACCACGCAACGTGGTGCAGCTGTCGGCCTCTGGTACGGTTGAAGCGCAGCAGGACGTGTTGGTGCTCACTCTCTCGGCCAGCAAAGACGGCCCGGACGCTGCTGCCGTGCAGGCGCAGCTCAAGCAGGCGCTTGATGCAGCCCTTGCCGAAGCCAAGCGCACTGCGCAGACGGGGCAGCTTGATGTGCGCACTGGTCCCTTTGGCCTGTACCCCCGTTATGCCAAGGACGGCAAGATCAATGGCTGGCAGGGCCGGGCAGAGCTGGTGCTGGAGGGGCGTGACTTTGCGCGCATCACTGCGGCGGCTGGCAAGATTCCGTCCATGCCCATCAGCCAGGTCGCTTTTGCACTCTCGCGCGAGGCCCGTGCCAAGGTCGAAACCGAGGCGCAGACCCAGGCCATCGATCAGTTCAAGGCGCGTGCGGCCGAGTTGGCCAAGAGCTTTGGTTTTGCCAACTACAGCCTGCGCGAAGTGGCGGTGAACAGCAACGAGATGTCGCCTGGTCCCCGTCCGCGCATGATGGCGATGGAAGCCAAGACATCGTCATTCTCTGATGCGGCTGTGCCTGTGGAGGCGGGCAAGGCGCAGGTGGTGGTGACTGTTTCTGGCTCCGTGCAAATGCGCTGAGGCGGGCGGCCTTCAATTGCCTGTGACGCTGGTGGAATAGGCCATGCGCCGCGCGGCCTGGGGTTCTCGGCTTGGTTGTTTGGTGGCAGGCTGCCAGCAGGCTGTGCTCAAAGGGCCTGTCCGCCCGACACCTCGATCCGTTGTGCCGTCACCCAGCGGTTGGCGGGTGCCAGCAGGCCCGCCACCATGGGACCGATGTCATCGGGCAGGCCCACGCGGCCCAGGGCTGTCATCTGGGCCAGATGCTGGTTGAGCTCGGGGTTGTCGCGCACCACGCCTCCGCCGAAATCGGTTTCGATGGCTCCTGGCGCCACTGTGTTCACGGTGATGCCACGTGTCCCGAGTTCTTTGGCCAGGTAGCGCGTCAGCACTTCCACGGCCCCCTTGGCTGCCGCGTAGGCTGCGTAGCCCGGGAGCGACAGTCGGGTGAGACCAGTCGAAAAATTCACGATGCTTCCCCCATTCGCAATCAGCGGCAGCAGCGCCTGTGTGAGAAAGAACACCCCCTTGAAGTGCACGTTGACGAGGTGATCGAACTGTGCCTCGCTTGTAGTGGCAAACGCCGCAAAGTCCCCATGGCCCGCGTTGTTGACCAGGTGATCAAGATCAGTGCGTTGCCAGGTTGTCTGCAGCGCAGTGCGCAGGCGCTCGGTAAAGGTGCCGAAGGCAGCGATATTGCCGGTATCGAGCTGCAACGCCACAGCCCGGCGACCGAGGGCCTGGATTTCGGCCACGGTAGCCTGCGCTTCCTCGGCCTGGTTGCGGTAGGTGATAACCACATCGCCGCCGTCCCTGGCGATGCTCAACGCGGTATTGCGGCCCAGTCCCCGGCTGCCGCCGGTGACCAGCGTGATGGAGGGTGTGTGCAAGGTGGTGCTTCGTGTCATGGTGAACTCCTGTGTGTGGTGCCATCCAGTGTCCGGTTCCATGGCCTGTGACGGTTGCCGAAATCGCTTCGGTTTTTGCCTGATTCTCCAAATCCAGTGCCAATAAGTCGGCAAACCGGTACGCTTGCGGCATGACAACTCCCTTGTTCGAGGCGGTGAGCCGCTATGCCGAAGCCCATGCCCGCCAGGGCAGCGTGGTGCAGACCCCTATCCCCGGATTGAGCACGGTGCGCGCTACCGAGCCCAGCGGGTTGTTGCATGCGATTGCGCAGCCCCTTGTCTGCCTAGTTCTACAGGGCAGCAAGCAGGTGGCGATGGGGGCGCAGACCTTTGAATTCTCAGCGGGCGAGTCTCTGCTGATTACGGCCGATGTGCCCACAGTGAGCCAGATTACCCGTGCCAGCGCCGCAGCGCCGTATTTCTCGATTGCGCTGGAGCTGAGTCTGCCGGTAATTGCCGACTTGTCGGCCCAGATGGGGGTTGTACCCCGGGGCGACCATGCCCCTGTACACGTGGATCCCACCGATGCGGAAGTGGCCGATGTGGCCCTGCGCCTCATGCGGCTTCTGGAGCGGCCCGAGGCTGTCCCGCTGCTGCATGCGTCCCTGGTACGTGAATTGCACTACTGGTTGCTGGCGGGGCGGCATGGCGCTGCCATACGCAGCCTGGGCTGGCCCGGCAGCCACGCCCAGCGGGTGGCGCGCGCCGTTGCCGTGCTGCGTGCCGATTTTGCGCAGCCCTTGCCGGTGGAGAGCCTTGCGGCGCTGGCAGGCATGAGCCCCTCATCCTTTCATCAGCATTTCAGGGCAGTCACTTCCTTGTCGCCGTTGCAGTTTCAGAAGCAGCTGCGCTTGATCGAGGCGCGGCGGTTGATGCTGTCGGAGGGGGCCAGTGCCAGCAGCGCGGCATTTGCCGTGGGCTATGAAAGCGTGCCCCAGTTCACCCGCGAATACGGTCGGCTGTTCGGTTTGCCGCCGGTGCGCGACACGCAAGCCGCAAGAGACAGGACACGGGCGGTGGGGTGAGCCGCCCTCACTCGTGCTTCTCGGGTCGATGCACCTATTTGCTGTAGTCGATCAGCCCCCATACGATCACAGTGAGCTGGAGCAGGTTGATCAGGATGGCGACGGTATGGGTTCTGCGGAACCCCGGGATGGCGTCCATGTAGTTGGACTGTATCTGCCCCCCGAGCGCATCCATCTTCGGGATGATCTTGCTGCGCAGCACAACAGCGATTGCGGCCAGTGCGGCCGCACCGCAGGCAATGCCAGGGTGGCCTGCCAGCACAAAACTGATCGCCGTGGCGCAGGCCGTCACAAAGGCGCAGACATAGTAGACATGGAAGAACCCACGCACAAAGCGTGCGTCCAGCGGCGTGTCATGCTTGAGCACCAGCAGCGGGATTGAGCCCATGATGAAGTACGCCGTGGTCACGAGCAGCGCCACTGTGAAGAACATGGCGGCAATCATTGCGGCAGACATCGCGATTTCCTCCAATGGTGGGATGCTGTCCAGGGGCCCGCAAGAAAGAGGCAATGTGCCCCAACGGTTTTCCTGGAGGACAACACCATTCTAGGGAAGCCACCTCGGTCATGGTCTGGTGGAATGCGAGACCCGCAGGTGGTGGCGGGTGGGGCCCGCAGGGCAGGGGCCCCGGGGCCGTGGGCGCAATTGCCGTGGGCCGAGTGCCGCGAAGATGGCTTACTGCGCAGCCCAGCCGCCGTCCATGTTCCAGGCCACGCCGCGCACGTTGTTGGCCGCCGGGGAGCAAAAGAACACGGCCAGCTCACCCAGTTCTTCGGGCGTGGTGAACTGCATCGAGGGCTCCTTCTCGCCCAGCAGCAGCTTCTTGGCATCCTCGTTCGACAGGCCGTGCTCGGCGGCCTTGGCGTCCACCTGCTTTTGCACCAGGGGTGTGAGCACCCAGCCCGGGCAGATCGCGTTGCAGGTCACGCCCGTGGTAGCGTTCTCCAGTGCCGTGACCTTGGTCAGGCCTACGACGCCATGTTTCGCGGCCACATAGGCCGCCTTCTGGGCGGAGCCCACCAAGCCATGCACCGATGCCACATTGATGATGCGACCCCAGTTGGCGCTTTTCATGGCGGGCAGCGCCAGACGCGAGGTGTGAAAAGCGCTGGTGAGGTTGATGGCAATCACGGAGTCCCAGCGCTCCACGGGGAAGTCTTCCACATTGGCCACATGCTGGATGCCCGCGTTGTTCACCAGGATGTCCACGCGCCCGAACTGTGCGGCGCTGGACTTCATCATGTCCTCGATGTCAGCCACCCGGCTCATATCAGCGCCGTGGTAGGCCACTTGCACCCCCGCCGCAGCGCCTGCGGCCAGGACTTCGGCACGGGGGCCGTCCACATCGCCAAAACCATTGAGCACGATGTTCGCGCCCTGGCGGGCCAGGGCCTTAGCGATTCCGAGGCCAATGCCACTGGTGGAGCCGGTGACGAGGGCGGTTTTGCCTTTCAGCATGAGAGTCTCTCCGAATGAATTACGATGCCACGCAAGGGAAAGTTGGCAACCATGGCCTGCGCCATAGGTTCCGGATTCCGCAAGCATTATCGAGCGCCGACCCCGGATTTCGCACCCATGAATGAACCTACGCTGAACTACGTACTGTGCCCGGGCTCCGCCGCCCCTCCAGTGGCCCCGGACCGCACGCCCGCTCCGGCGCAGCAACACCGCATGGCGTACTGGGAGTGGAATGCCACGGGCAATCCGGCACATCCGCATGTGGTGGTCTGCGTGCATGGCCTTTCGCGCCAGGGGCGCGACTTTGACACTCTGGCGCGTGCTTTGAGTGCGCATGCGCGGGTGGTCTGCCCCGACGTGGTGGGGCGCGGCCAGAGCGACTGGCTGGCCGACCCTATGGGCTACCAGATTCCGCAGTACGCGGCCGACATGCTGGTTTTGCTGGCGCAGTTGCACCAGCAGGGGCCCATTGCCACGCTGGACTGGGTGGGCACCAGCATGGGGGGGCTGATCGGCATGGGCATTGCGGGCCAGCCGGGGGTGCCTTTGCCGGCGCCGCTGCGCAGGCTGGTGCTCAACGATGTAGGGCCGGTTATCCAGTGGGAGGCCCTGCAGCGCATCGGCCAGTACCTGGGGCAACTGGCGCGGTTTGCTTCGCTGCAGCAGGCCGCCGATGCCATGTGGACCATCTCCACGAGCTTTGGCCCGCACACGCCAGCCCAGTGGCTGGAGCTGTCGCGTGCGATGGTGCGCACCTTGCCTGCGTCAGAAGGGGGCGGCATCACGCTGCATTACGACCCCGCCATTGCCGTGCCTTTCAAGACCCTGACCCCGGAGTCCGCCGTTGCGGGCGAGGCTGCGCTGTGGCAGCTGTACGACCATATCCAGGCGCGCACGCTGCTGTTGCGTGGCGCGCAGTCGGATCTGCTCTCTCGCGCGACGGCGCAGGCGATGGCAGAACGCGGCCCCCGGGCGCACGTGGTCGAGTTTGAGGGGGTGGGGCATGCGCCTACCCTGGTGGCGGCCGATCAGGTCGCGGCCGTCACGGAGTTCCTGCTGGCGGCAGAAGGTGTTGTGGCCGGATGAAAACCAACCCTCCCGCACTCGCGTCCCTTCCCCTTCAGACCGACACCGTTCCGCAGCTTATTGCCGCCACCGCGCACACGCTGCCCGAGCAGGTGAACGCGCTGGCGCGCGCGCGCGCTTTTGCCGAGCCATTGATGGCGGGCGAAACCCTGGATTCGGGTGAGAACACGCTGGCCCACGCGGATGCTGTGGCAGCCATTCTCAAGGGCATCGGGGGCTCGGAGGCCATGCAGGCCGCCAGCTATCTCGTCTATGCCTGTGTGCATCTCAACAAGCCGGAAGAGGTCATCGCCAAGGCCTTTGGCGACAACTTTGCTGCGCTGGCGGTAGAAACGACCAAGCTCATGCGCGTGCAGCAGCAGGCACGCACTGCCGAGCACCTGGAAGACCCTGCAGTGCAGACGGAGAACGTGCGCAAGATGCTGCTCGCCTTCTCGCGCGACCTGCGCGTAGTGATGCTGCGCCTGGCCTCGCGCCTGCAGACGCTGCGTTTTCACGCGGCCAGCAAACGCCCCGTGTCCCCCAGCCTGGCGCGCGAGTCGTTGCAGGTGTTTGCGCCGCTGGCCAACCGCCTGGGCATCTGGCAGGTCAAGTGGGAACTGGAAGACCTGTCCTTCCGCTTCCTGGAGCCTGACACCTACAAGGAGGTGGCCCGCCTGCTGGACGAAAAGCGCGGTGAGCGCGAGGTGTACATGGAGCAGCTGCGCGCACGGCTCGAATCCGACCTGCGCGCACGCAGCATCAGCGCCAGCGTTCAGGGGCGTCCCAAGCACATCTACAGCATCGTCAAGAAGATGCGTGGCAAGTCACTCAACTTCGACCAGGTGTTCGACATCCGTGCACTGCGTGTGGTGGTGCCCACGGTGAAGGACTGCTACGCCGCCCTGAGCTGGGTGCACGAGCAGTTCAAGCCCATCGTGGAAGAGTTTGACGACTACATCGCCAAGCCCAAGCCCAACGGCTACCAGTCGCTGCACACCATCGTGCGCGACGACAACGGCAAGCCCATCGAGATCCAGATCCGCACCCAGGCCATGCACGAGCATGCCGAGCACGGCGTGGCGGCGCACTGGGCCTACAAGGAGGCCGGATCCAAGGGCTATGCCGGTGTGTCCGCCACCGGCGAGTACGACGCCAAGATTGCGGTGCTGCGCCAGCTGCTGGCTTGGGAGCGGGATTTAGCAGGCGCTCTGCCCAACCGGGGCCTGTTCGAGGACCGCATCTATGTGCTGACGCCCGATGCTGCCGTGGTCGAGCTGCCGCAGGGAGCCACGCCTGTGGACTTTGCCTATGCCGTGCACACCAGCCTGGGCCACCGGTGCCGGGGCGCCAAGGTCGATGGCGCCATGGTGCCGCTGAACACGCCGCTGCAGAACGGGCAGACGGTGGAAATTTCCACAGTCAAGGAAGGGCGCCCGTCGCGCGACTGGCTCAATGCCGAACTGGGCTACCTCACCAGCCACCGTGCCAAGGCCAAGGTGCGCGCATGGTTCAACGCCCAGGCGACCCACGAAACCGTGGCCCGTGGCCGCGAATCGGTCGAGAAACTCTTGCAGCGCGAAGGCAAGACCGCCATCAAGCTTGATGATCTGGCGGTGCAACTGGGCTTCAAATCGGCCGATGCCTTGTTCGAAGTGGTGGGCAAGGACGAGTTTTCGCTGCGCAACATCGAAACGGTGCTGCGCCCGCCTGAGCCCGTGCTGCAGCCCGATGACTTTCTGTTGCTCAAGAAGACACGCACCAACGACGCAGCTCCCAAAGGTGGTGTGCTGGTGGTGGGCATCGATTCGCTCATGACGCAGCTGGCCAAATGCTGCAAACCCGCGCCCCCCGATGCCATCCGTGGTTTTGTCACGCGCGGCAAAGGGGTGAGCGTGCACCGCGCCGATTGCAGCAACTTTCGTGAGATGGCCGCCCGCAGTGCCGAGCGTGTGATCGATGTGGAGTGGGGTGTGCCCAAGCAGGCAGCCACTGCCGCCGTGTACCCGGTGGACGTGGCTGTGGAAGCCGCCGACCGGCAGGGCCTGCTGCGCGACATCTCGGAGGTCTTTGCCCGAGAGAAAACCAATGTGGTCGGCGTGCAGACCCAGTCGGTGAAAGGCACCGCCTGGATGACGTTCACGGTGGAGGTGGCCGACTCGGGGCGCTTGAACAAGGTGTTGGGGATTGTGGCCAGCGTGCAGGGCGTGCGATCTGCACGCCGGCGTTGAGGTGGGCCGCCTTGAGGCCGGAAGGCCTCAGGTGGCGGCCATGCCGCCGATTCATATGATTTGTTTAGCTGACTTTTCAGGGCGGTCGATTTTTATGGCTATAATCGTAGTCTAAACAACGACAGGCGCGTAGCTCAGCTGGTTAGAGCACCACCTTGACATGGTGGGGGTCGTTGGTTCGAGTCCAATCGCGCCTACCAAGTTTTTCTGAAAGAAACCAGCTTTCAGTGTTTTCGAAAACTTGGGGAGAAACAAAGCCGCCATTCTGGGCGGCTTTTTCGTTTTTCAGCCCGCTTCCTGGCGTTGCAATCGATTTGTCTTGTCCGTGGCGATTGGCCGCAGGCAAGACGGCTCCAGACCCTCCTCTTTTCCCGCTCTTTCTTCCATGGCTGTGTATGCGGCGGCCGCAGGCGTTACGTCTCGATAGACCTGTTGCGTCTCTTCCCCTGTGTGTGTCTTAAGCGGCTCGTAAGATCTCTCTGTCGCGCTCAAAGTGTTGACGACCTCCCTCCCTCTTGCTTCAAGGTGAGAGTTCAGCCCGCCCCATGCGGGCTGCTTTTTTTCTGCCGCAATGGCGTCGGCCGCATAGGGTTCAAGCAGTGGTGGTGTGCTGGCGGTCCATGGTGCGGCCATACCGTGTGAAAGAGGGGTGTCGCGGTCGTGACAAGTGATGCCGGCGCTTCATCAGGGTATTCCTTTGCCGCTGCGGTGGTGCACTCTCCCTAGAATGTGCTGCACTGCAATACATGGGTTTCGAGCCCGAGGAGTTCGTCGTGTCCGAACAGAAAAGTGCCGCGTCCAAGTCGGCCCAGCGCGTCATCAAGAAGTACCCCAACCGCCGTCTGTACGACACAGACACCTCCACCTACATCACCCTGGCCGAAGTGCGCCAACTGGTCATGGACCACCAGCAGGTGGTGGTCCGCGATGCCAAGACGGGCGAAGACCTCACGCGCAGCATCCTGCTGCAGATCATTCTGGAAGAAGAGGCTGGTGGTGCCCCCATGTTCACCGAGGCCGTGCTCGCCAACATCATCCGGTTCTATGGCCACGCCATGCAGGGCTTCATGGGGGCGTACCTGGAAAAGAACGTGCAGGCCTTCACCGACGTGCAGACCAAGCTGGCCGAACAATCACAGAGCGTGACGCCGGAGATGTGGGCGCAGTTCATGAACCTGCAATCGCCCATGCTCAAGGGCATGATGGGTAACTACGTGGAGCAGTCGCAGTCCATGCTCACCCAGATGCAGGAGCAGATGCAAAAGCAGACCGAGCAGATGCTGGGTGCGTTCGGGTTGAAGCGCTAAGCCCGCCACGAGCCGTCGCTCGGGGCACCCTGGGGCTGCACTGGTGGCCTGGCAAAGCTGTATCTGCGGTGGCGTCGGCTTTGCGCCAGGCTGGTTTCCACCGCTGCAAAATACCGCCCCAGGCGCACTGGAGGGGCTCCCTCACCGGCCAGGCGCCGGAACTGGGACAATACGGGGTTATGAGCGAAGCACTCTCCCCCACGAAAACACCCAAAGTCGGATTTGTCAGCCTGGGCTGCCCGAAGGATGGCGAGTGTATACGCTCCATCCGCCCATGAAAAAGGCCCGCAGTTGCGGGCCTTTGCATTGGGGCAGGGGTTGCGCTACGTGGCGGCGATAGGCTTGCCAAGCGTGCGCAGGTAGCCTTTGCCCATCATGGTGTTGCGAAAGTTGTTTAGGGCCACAGCCTCGGCCTCGCGGGCCACGTCGTCGCCAGCGGCCAGCACGTGGCCACCTTCGTCCACGATGGCCAGGCGGGCGGGCTTGCCGTTGACCAGGACCTGCAGCCCCTCGTGGCTGGTCGCGCAGATCACGATGCCAGGCAGGTTGCCGGTGGGTTGAGTGCCGATCATTCTCAAACTCCTGCAAGCGCCAGCTGCTCGCTGGCCGGGGTGGTGTTGATGACGACGGCACCGGCGGCGCGGCGCACGTCTGCGGCCGCGTGGTCTTCGGCGCGCTGGTATTCGCCGCGTGTGAGGTGCTGCAGCTGGTGGTGGTAGATGGCCAGGCCGTCGCCTATCAGGTCGATCTCTTCAAGGTACAGGTCTGTGGGGCGCCACTCGCCCGTGGCCATGGCGCGGCGCATGATGCCGTCGAGGGCGCGCTGTGCGGGCTCGATGTGGCCGCGTGTGCCTCGCACGGGGCTGGTGATGGCCACCGAGTCTGCAATGTTCATGGCGCTGGTGATGTAGGCCCACTCCAGTTCAGTGCCCACGCCTTGCCGCAGGGCTGCAAAGGCCAGGCGCAAGGGGGTCATGATGGATTCGACCTGGTTGCGGTCCAGCAGCGCGGCCTGCCAGGCTGCAAGGCGCACGGGGTTCTGCACACGTGTGCGCGGTTGGCGGGGTTTGCGGCCGTGGGTCATTGGCGGGCCTCCCTTGCACGGCGTTCGCAAGGCGTGGAGCGGCCGTCTTTCAGCCAGGGATCATCCCCGCATGCGTTCAGGCAGTCACAGTCGTCTGGGCCATCGGCCCGGCCAGCGCATGCACTGCCCTTGACACCAAGGGCCAGCGTTTTGCAGCGGCTGGGGGTGGTACAGACCGCGCAGGTGGGGAGCGCTGGTGCGGGCGTGGTGCTCGCAACCTTGATGGTTTTCGCGCCTCTCACAGCACCACCCCTTGGGGCAACTTGAAGTAGCCCAGCGCACCGTTGCAGGGCTGGAACTCCACGGGCTCGGCGCCCTGCAGGACGTGGGCGTATTCGCCGGTGAAGAATGGGGACTCGTGGAAACGTGTGCACGCCACCAGGTTGGCTTTGCCGACGATGCCGCCGCGTGGCAGTTCTTGGGGCGCTGGCAGCGCGTCAACGATGTGGCGCAGGTTGGGGTGGCTGCGCAAGAAGGCCACGCAGTCGTCGTAGTCGTCGCGTGTCATGCCCTGGCTGGCATGGATAGCCACGGGGCCCCGGTAGTAGGTGTGCCAGGTGCGGTTTTCCACGGGCTTGTAACCCATGGTGATGAGCCATGCCCACGGCTGGCGGATGCTGAGGGCTTTCATTGCACAGGCCCCTTTGGTTCGCGCGCATCGGCCTCGGCTGCGGCCACGTTGGCCAGCGTATCGGTCAGCATGGCGGCGCGGTCCACGCCGATCTTGCGCGCGATGATCGCGGCCGTGGCTGACAGCAGGCTGCAGCAGAATGACTCGAACTCATCGGGTTCCAGTTGCTGCGCGGCGAACTCAACAGGCCGGGTCAGCAGGCTGGTCGCGATCTGCATGCCGAGTTCTACCGGCGTACCCGTGATAGTGATGCTGGTGGTTGTGGTGGCGTTGCTCATTCCAGAACCTCCAGCTCTTCGGTGCCGAAGATCATGAACGTGGCCACGCCGCCTTTCACGCCGGGGAACATGATTTCCCAGCCGTCATCTTTGCAGGCCTTGACCGTGCCCTGACGCCAGCGGTATTCGTTGCGCTGCATGGTCATACCGGCATGCAGCACGCGGACCTTGCTGCCGATCAACGGGTCGGCGTTGTAGGGTTCTACTTCAGCGCTGGTGATGTTGGCCAGCACCTCGTGGCTCTTGGGGCCAAAGCGCAACACCAGGTCTTTGCCGCCCGTTTCCACGACTCCCACGCGGCCGCAGGTCTTGCGGCGTTTCCCGTCAGCGCCTCGCGCATCTGCCTTCACGCGCACTAAGGCGCCTTGTTCGATGCGGGGCAGAGGTGCTGCTGGCTCCCCTGCTGGCTGGGGCGTAGCCTGCGCGGTAGCGACTGGCTGCGCTTCGTTGCCCTGCGCCGTAGGCGCCACGTCCTGGGCCTTGGCAGTGGCACCGGCCTTGAGTTTGGGCTGGGCCTTGTCTACCGGCGCCGCACCGGCTGGTGCCGGTGCTTCGTCGCCCTGCAGCGCGGCAGCGCTGCCTGTAGTGGACTCCCCCTCAAGCGCTTGCATCGCGGCCGCGATGTCGGCCGAGGCCTTGGCCTTCGATGTCTTGGGCGCCTCGGCGGCGGCTTTTGCGCCAGCGCGCGCAGCCGATTTTTTCGCGGCGCCTTTGCCGCCTTTGGCCCCCTCCGCACCTTCCCCCGCTTGCGCAGCCAGATCGGTCGCTGCAGCTGGTTTTTCACGCTCGGGCATGTATTTGGCCTTGGCTTCGGCCTGCACCTGGTTGATGACCACGGGCAACTTGTCCTGCAGCGCAACACCGGCCACCAGCATCAGGCCCGCATTCGCAGGGCGGTCGAGGTAGCCACGGTCTTCCGTGCGGGATGTGCGCTCCATGATGATGAGCAGGTGCAGCAGATGCGGGGTGGCCGTGGTGTCGGCATAGTCGATGACAGCGCTGTGCGCGCCTACCTTGCCAAGGTCAAGGCGGGCGGCGATGCGCTCGGCTTGCTCTGTGGACAGGCGCGCGGCCTCCTGCTTGACCAGGTAGCGGTGCACGTCCAGCGTGAAGAACTCAAACCCGCTGGAGCCCACCTCGTTCCATGTACGGGCCAGCAGGGCGTCACGCCAGGCCTGTTCGTACTGCGCATGGGCGCGGGCTTCGGCCGCTGCCTTCTTCTGCTCTGCCAGTTCGCGGGCCTCTTTGCTGACGGTGCTGGCCTTGGCCTGGGGGGCGGTGGCCTGGGCTTCCACGATCTTCAGCAAGCGCAGCACCACCTCGTTGGGCAGGCACGCCAGCATGTCGCCCTTCTTGCGCGGGTTCTCGATCAGCACCGCCTCTATGCCCTCGGCCTGCATCTGCTTGCCGATGATTTTGCGCAGGGGCTGGTCGGTAGGGCTGTCGTCGGCAAAGTCCAGGCGGCGATAGCCTTTGAGCTTGGGCGCTGGGCCGTAGCCGCCCATTACCACCAGCTCGGCCGATTCCTTGCTCTCGATCACCGTCTGGCCTTTGGCGCGGGCTTGCTCGGCCAGCTGGTGTGCGTGGGCCTCTTCCTTCTTGTGATAGCAGGGGGCGTCTGTGCACACGTCTGCACTCTTCACATCGGCGAACAGCTCGGGGTTGGCGCCTGTGCGCTTGGGGCAGTTGGTGCACGCGCCAGCGCCTGGCAGGAGGTCGGCATCCGTGCGCGAGAACGGGGCCTTGTCCAGCGCCAGCATGTAGTGCTCGCGGATATAGGCTGCAGCACGGCGTGCACCAATGCGCAGCTCACCGTCATAGTCGGTCTCGGTCAGATCCTTGATGGCCTTGAGCTGCTGGCTTTCGCTGGGGATGCGGGCCACCTGCAGAGCCTTGGAGAAGTCCAGCTTGCCATCGCGTAGCGCCTGGCGCCCTACCTGGCACAGGTCCAGAATCTTGAGGGCGGCGTACACGTAGCTGCGGCTCTGGCCGATCTTCTCGCCAATGGCGTCGGCCGTCATGCCGAAGTCGTCCAGCAAGCTGCGGAAGCTCTCGGCCTCTTCCAGCTTGTCCACGTCTTCGCGCTGGATGTTCTCGATGTGCTGAATTTCGCGGGCCTCGCGGTCTGTCAGCGCCCGGATCATGGCCGGGATGGTCTTGGCGCCCGCGATGTGCGATGCGCGCAGGCGGCGGGCGCCGGACACAAGCTCATACACCGGCAGCGGTGCGCCCTGGGGGCGGAACCCGAAGGTGTCTGCCATGCGGGTGCCAGGCAGGGGGCGCAGCAGAACGGGCTGCACCACGCCGCGCTGCTTGATGGTCTCTGCCAGCTCGGCCAGCTTTTGCTGGTTGAACGTGCGGCGGGGGTTGGTCAAGCTCTCTTCGATGAGCTGCAGATCCACCATGCGCATGTCCGTGTCGGGCGCGGTGGTGGGGGCTGTTGCGGTGTCTAGTTGATCGGTTGCCATGGAATTACCTCAGAAGGGGTAGCCGGGGGCGTTGTTCTTGAGCATTGCCAGCGCTGTCTGGATGGGGATGGCGTGGCGCATGTGGATGGGGGGCGGGCAGTGGCTGAGCACGATGTGGTCAAACTCGGGCCACTTCTCGCCGGGCCACCATTCGTCCAGCAGATACGGCAGGTCAAAGTGGCGGCACAGGTCTTCGGCGTGCATGCCTTTGCCGCTGCCCTGTGGGCCATAGATCAGGATGGACTTGCGGCCCTTGCCGGGCGTGGGCGTGTGCGGCTTGCGGTTGCCGGTGCCGCCGTGGAACTTGGGCCGGGCGCGGGCGAGGTGTTGCAGGTTCATGCTGGCACCTCGCCTGGTTGGTTGGGGTTGTGCGTGCCCAGCAGGCGGGTGGCGGCGCGGTGCACCTCGGGGCCCACGGCGTAGCCGTATTGGTCGGGGTCCACCAGGTCGCGCACCAGCTCCATGGCCTTGTCTTTGCCGTGCCAGTAGCGCACATCGCTCGCACGGTGGGTGCACGTGTTGAGCAGGTCGGTGGCCAGCGCTTGGCCTGGCGTGAGGCGCTGGCCTGGCAGGGGCGATCCTGCGGTGGTGTACACCATGATCCCGCCGCCGGGCTGGTCGATGATGTGGATGGTGGTGGTCTTGGAGGTCATGCAAGGTCTGCGCGCGGGGCGCCGGTGGGGGTTGGGTTGATCAGGTCGGCCTCGCACTCCATGCGCTTGGCCTTGAACTTGGGGTTGATGGCCTGCAGGTCGGCGTGCTGGCCCTGCATGCGATTGGCCAGGGAGCGCGCTGCCACGCAGCTGGCGGTGCCCTTGTCGGGGTAGCGGTGGCTGATGAGGACCAGCTGGCCGGTGTGGCGGTCTTCAATCTCCAGCTCCACCACGGGCACGCCGCCCCGCGTGTAGCGGCAGGTGCTGCGGGTGACCTTGCCGCTGATGTGCAGCGTGAAGGCCCCCGGTGTGGGGTGTGCACACGTGTGCACAGTTCAACCCCACCGCGTGAAGTGATGGAACGCCACGCAGAAGGTGGCGAAACCCACGAACACGCAGAAGCAAAGGAACAGGGCTTTGACCACCACGCGCGCAGCGCGCACGGCCCAGTGGGGGCGCTTGCGGCGGGTGGTGGACGGCATCAACGGCACCGGCACGAAGGGCCGTGCAGGGCGTGCAGCGGCCTTGCTGCCACTGGCCGATGTGGGCCGGTAGGGCGGTACTTGGTAGGTCATTGGCGGGCCTCCCGCGCGGCCAGGGCGCGCGCAATGCGGTAGGAGGTGCAGGGGCCCAGCACACGGCGCAGGGCGGTGTAGATGCGGTGGGCGGTCATGACTGCAGCCCCCTTGCTGGTGCTATGAAGCCTCTGCGGCGATGGCCTGTTGTTTCGCGTCGGGGGGTGAAGCCCGCGCGCATCAGTGCGTCAAACAGGGTCTCTGCGTTGGTGTACGTGGCGGGCATGTCGAGCCGAGCCATGATTTCAGGCAGGGTGAGGAACTCGCCTGGCGTGAATGGGCAGGCCTTGATGGCTTCGTCCATCCAGTGGTGCAGGCGCGTAGGGACGGCGTACGGATAGGCCTTGCTGTTGAACGTCGCAGCGGCTGTGCCGTCCTCGCTTGCCAGCATGGCCAGGGCGCGGCGGGCCGTCTGCTTGTGGGCATCGATGGCTTTATCGAGCCGTGCGCGAATCAACTTGCTATCCCCGAGGTGTTCGCACTTTGCGCGGTATGCAGCGTTGTCAGCAGCTTCGGCAATCCGCTGCTTGGCTGCGGCGCACATGGCGTCCAGATCCAGCGCGGGGGCGGGCTCTGGCATGGGTGGCCGTGGCACCAGGTCGAACGCCAGGACCTCGTGGAGCATGGTGCGGGGGTCTGCGACACAGTCCAGCATGAGGCGAGGGGGCTGGCCGGGGCGCAGGCTCAGGTCTACGGCCACTACGCGCCGCTGGGTGATGCCCAAGGCCCGCAGGATCTGCATGTTGGGGTCTTGGTCGCGGGCGGTCATGCTGCACCGCCTTCGCTACCATCGCCACTCAGATCAACTTCCCAAACGGAGAACCCCATGGCGGTGAACGACTTGACCGACGCTTTCGATACGCGGCTGCTGGCCATGCAGAATGCGGGCGCGCCTGCGGCCGAGGTGTCGGCCGCCATCAACACGTACGAACGGTTGCGCACGGCGCGGGCCATTGCGGCAAGCATCCTTACGGCCCCCACCAGTTCGGATGTAGTTGCCGTGTTTGCGGAACTGGCAGCGGAGAGCAGATCCACCAGAGCGCCGTCCGAAGTCTGATCCAAGCGAGTGGGTTCCAGACTGGGCCGGGCCGCATAGGGCGGGCGGGTCAGTGCGAAAAGTGTCACAGCTCCCGCTTCCGGCATCCACTGAGTGGCGTGGTGCGCTTCTGGAGCTTCTGCCGTTGTTTGGGCTGTGGGCCGTTGGGGCGCCAAGTAGCCTCTGCGGCGGTTACCACCGGCCTCGCGGGCTGGGGTAAAGCCATGACGATCAAATGCTAGGCGCAGTCTTGTTTCCGCAGCGGCACTGCCCAGGTGAAACGAGTCGCGCAAGTGGGCGGCAAGGCCCGCAATCGTCACGAACTCGCCCGGCTGCACCTTGATGAGCAGTTCATCTTCCTCGCTGCTTTGGAGCTTGTGCAGAAGGTCCGCACGCCCGGCTTTGATGGCGTCGGCCTCTTCGTTTGTGATGAAGTAATCTGGCCTTGGTCCCCAAGTGAACTGGTTCAGAGCCTCCGCAAATATCTGCACGCGGTTCTCCAGTAGCCACGCGGTTTCCACTTGGTGCGGCACTTCGATGGGCCAGAGGCGGTGTTCTAGTGCGATCCTTCGCAGCAATGGCGGTGAGCCGTTGCATGTGAGCCACGCGATGAACCCGCGCGGTGCCAACACTACGCCGCCCGTGGCGGTGCGGTAAGTGTCGTCCTGGCGGGTGATGAACTCCACCAACTGCGCACGAAGGGCATGGTTCAGCGCTTCCAGCTCAGCCGCTTCGTAGGCCCAGAGGTTTTGATAACCCTCTGGCCCGGGTTTGCTGAACGGGTCTATATGCGAATCGTTGTGGTTCTCTGCCCCTACCAGGGTGCGGATGAGCAGTGACTTCCCTGTGCCTTGCGGCCCGTACAGCACGGGTGCAAACGGAAAGTGAACACCTGGGCGCAACGCGCGCGCGACATGTGCGCGCACAAGGGCTTGCCCCGCCATGGCGAGGTAGGTGGTGGGCTGCACGCCCAAAGCTCGGGACAGCCATTCCTGCAGGCGGGGGTGGCCGTCCCATGTGCCATCCAAGGTGTGCAGCCATTCGCTGATTGCGGCGCGGTTCATGCTGCCACCTCGCGGGCCGCACCCGCTGCAATGAGCGCGGCGGCGGGGTTGGCCTCGATGTCGTGCGCAGCGTCGATCAGGCGGGCAGCGAGGTCGCGCAGCTCAGCGGGCTGCATCTGCACAGCGATGCTGGCGCAGGTGTACAGGCCTAGGGTGATGGACACCTCGGCGGTGTCGCGGCTGGCGTCGCGCCAGACCCGTGCTCCTGCGCGCATCTCACGCGCTTCTTCGGTGCTGCACCGAAGGTGGTTCAGACCGCCGTGCTGGGACTCGGGCGCGAAGTAGCGTTGCCAAGCGTGCTCTGGAGTCCCAGTGTTACGCGGGGGGCGCGGGGTATGGGTGAAGGTGCCCGCTGTGGGCGGTGTGCACACGTGTGCACTGGGGGTGGGGTGGGATTGCATTTCGGCCCTCCGTTAAGTAGGTGACTGAATTTAGCGAAACGCAAAATTTTAGTCAATAGCGAAACGCGAAATATCAATCTATACTTAGGCCACCTCCCGTATAGACCGGGCGCAAACGAAAGGACTCAACGATGGATGCCCTGGACTACATGGAGCGCGAAGGCCAAGCCAACATGGCGCAGCACCTGGCGCAGTACGAGGTACTGATGAAGCGCGCGCAGGCGCTGGCCCTGTTGTTGCTCGGTGGTGGTGGTGCCTTGGGCGGGCTGGCCCTGCAGCAATGGGGGCAAGCCCGTGCCTTGGCGCGCCCGCTGGCCGACCCCGTGTTCGTGGCTGCCGGTGCGGGGGCTGCCTGGTGGTTTGCGCTGGCTGGGCTGCTGGCGGTGTTTGTGATGCGCTCACGCAAAGTGCCGGCTGCCCACAACGAGCCGGGCCACCTGTGGGAGGCGTTTGAGCAGATTCGCTATGCTGCAGGGCAGGGCGACGATGCGGCCCTGGCGCAGTTGCGTGTGCGCGAGTTGCAGGGCCTGCAGGGGCGGGTGCAGCGCATGCGTGCCGCCAGCGATGGGGTGGCGGTGCGACTGAACCGCGTTACCCTGGCGGCAGCGGCCACGCCGCTGGCGGTAGGGCTGATAGCGTGGCTGGCGCGTGGCTGAGGTGGACAGGCGTCAGCCCTGACGCGGCTCGCCTGCATCCGGGTTTTTTGCGAACTCCAAGCCGGGGGCTTCGTATACCTCTGCGCCGTCCACAATAGCCGCCAAGCGCAGCACCCCTTCGCGGGGCACGACCATGTTGCCGAACTCCATGATGAGTTGGGCTGTAAAGCCCTTGAGCCGGGGACGCGCGGCCTCTTTGTCGTTTAGGGCGTCGGGCGGTAAATCCACACGGTGCAGCACTTCGTCGTCCAGCCGCAGTTCGCATGCCAGGGTTTTCAGTGGCTGGTCTAGCGGCGTGCGAATGTAGCCCATTACGCAGAACTTGTTAAGCACTGCTACCCCCTGCGCCGGGAATTGCACAGGGGCCCCCTGGGGGTACATGCCCACCACCGTGATCTTGCCGCCCATCTCCTGACGGATGTCGTCGCAATAGATGGCGCTGACGCTGCGGGTGTTAATGATCTGCATGGTCTGCTTGCTTGTGCGCCAACACCTGGGCCCGTGCCTTGCCCGCCGTTTTCATGGCGTTGTGGATTTCTTGCTCACTGACCTGCAGGGCTTGGGCGAGGCGCTGGATGTTGCGGGCCGTCATTTGTTCGGGGTCTTTTTCCCACCGGGCGATGTTGGGCTGGCTGGTTTGCAGCGCGGCTGCCAACTGCGTCTGCGACATGCCTTTTCGTTGGCGCAGCGTGGCCAAGCCGCACGCGGCATGGCCTGCTGCCAGGCGCTGGCGCATCGCAGCCATGGCGGCAGCCATGGCTGGGTTGCGCTCTTGCCGAGCCAGATACTGGCTCAGCTCCATACCGCCGCGTGCCACCACGGGGTCGGCCTGCGAGTCTTCTACCACCAGCGCTTGGCCATGGCGCAGCAGCGTGGTGCGAAATGTTACCGCGCCGGTGGCTATGCCACCCATGTCAACGGTAGATTGGAATATCGCACTGTTCGTATCGATGGAGTAGGTGCCTGAAGGCGTCGTCACCCGGACGATAGGCGATGCTGCGGTTGGTGACTGCGAGCGCATAGTAAGTGCTCCTTTGTGCGTTGAAACCAATGAATATGCGGTAGCTTGGCAGGTTGCCATCCTCGTCCAAGAACTTGAGGATGTAGATGTTGTAGCCGCGCTTGTGTGCCTCGCCGAACCTTTTGACCTCGAAGGGCGGGCAGTGCAGGTAGTGGTTGTCAGGTACGCATAAGTCTTCCAGCAGGTCGGGGTCGTCTTGCAAAGACTCCAGCAGAAGCAGAGCGGCTGCTGCTGCCTCCAAATCTATGGCTTGAAGGCGCTCTATCTCGTCCATGATTTCCGGGGTCAGGATGAGACTTGGCATTATATCTAATTTGATATTTTTATGTTGTTCGTGCTCTGCGTGTTGGTCTGGTGCACAAGATCAATTCATTGGCATAGGCCAGGGGCGGCCATTGGCGTCGCCCGGCTCGCGTGGGGCGGGGCCGCTTGGGGAAGGCAGGGGTGCTGATGGCTCGCGGTTGGCGTGGACTGTGTTCATGGGGGTGTGATTCGCGTGGGGAAAGGGATGATCTGCGCCGTGCGGGCGCTATGCCTGGGCACGTGCACTTTTACGTGAGCGCAGGTCGCCTTCGCGCACTTCAACCACCGTCCTGATGGTGTTGTTCAGCATGTCCCAATCTCTGGGCTCCAGCACCTGGAGGCGCTCCTGGGCTACGTCGAACGGCCATTGTGTCCGTGGCGTCGCGTTGAGTTGTTCCGGTACGTTTACTGGCATTGACACGGTTTGATTCAATGCATGCTCGGCGTCAAGCCAGCCAATAGGCTTTCCCGCGCTAGTCTCAATTCTTCTGGCGGTTTCCTTGCGCATGCCGCGAGGCTTTCCTGTTTTCGAGTCCTTTGCGCCTTCACGTAGGTTCGTGAATTGGGCCTGCGACATTCCAATGCGACGGGCGATCTCAGCGGGGCCTCCTGCCTCACGTTCCAGTAATTGCAAGTTCTCGCGCCTGATGGCGTCAATGTCTTTCATCTTGCCGATTCCATAGCAATACGCGAAAGTCGTCTATGCGCGTTTCGCTATTGATTGATTTCGCGTTTCGCGAAATAATGGGGCATGGACTTGATAGCCTATTTCGCGCAACACCACGGGGCTCAAGCAGCTCTGGCGCGTGCTCTTGGTGTGCCTCAGTCTCTTCCCAGCGCGTGGGCAGCTGTCGATAGTCGAAAGCGTCGCCCGGTTCCCATCGAAAGGTGTTGTGCGATTGAGGTGGCCACGTGCGGTGCAGTCACCCGCCGCGAGCTGCGCCCGGATGACTGGCACCTGATCTGGCCGGAGCTGGCCAATGCTGGAGGCAGACCGCCCCCAGCGTCTGCGCAGGAGCCCGCCCATGCGTAGCACTACAAACCGCAGGTTGGACCTGTGTCGCCGCGTGGCCGGGCGGGGAGAAGTTATGCCTCTATCTGGGCGTGCTGCATGCCAAAACGTGAGCACGCCCTCTCTGCTTGAGGCGCCTGCGCCGGGCTCTGATCTCGCCTCTATCGACCTGCGCCTGGCTGCCATTGAGGCGTGCATGGCTGACCTTCTGGCCTTGTGCTTGAAGGTCACGGAGGGCGGTGTGGCGCTGCGGGTGGTCGGTCGTCCATGAAGTGCAACGAGCGCGCCGACGCTGCCAGCTTTTACGTGGACGGTTGCTTGATGGCAGTGGCCACGGCAGTTATCAGTGACAGCGCTTCTGGAGCGAAGTTGGCGACAGGGTTGGTTGCTAGCCAGTCCTTCTCGAAAGCTCCTCTTGCCAGGTTGTGCTCTTCCACTTTTTGGCGGGCGGCATCTTTGGTAATGCCGGATTTGCTTCCGAACTCGTATCCGAAGTCGGCCTCGCCCTTGTACTTCATGTCGGCAGCAACCTCTGCTGCATCGAACGCTTTGAGTCGCAGCGCCACGGCTAGCTCGCGAACGTGTGCTGCAAGTATCAGTTCTTCCGTGCTGAACGTCATGTCTGTCCCTTTTGGTGATGGTGGTGTCGGAATTGCCATCGTAAGCCGGAAGAGGACAGGCGCCCATTTCCACACCCACCACGCCCACGGCCATGCCGCCGGGTTTCGGCTCCTTTCCCACATGGTGTGCCGCGCGCAGGCAAGTGCGCGGTGCTTCGCATGGCTGCGTGGTGGGTGCTTTCTCTTCTCGTTTCTTTTCCATCTGGCGCCCCTCTCTCTCATGGCTGCAGTGTCGTGCGGGCGGGGCGCTTTTGTCAGTAACAACACATCGGGGGCGCTGTGATGAATGTGCTTGATGCCGCGTACAACGTGGTGAGTGACTATGAGGGCGGGGCGGCCAGCCTGGGCCCGCGCGTTGGCAAAGCTGGTGGCACGCTGAGCCATGAGGTGACCAGCACGGGCACGGCAAAGCTGGGCCTGGAGACTGCCGTAAAGATCTCGGTGATGTCGAAGGATTACCGCATCCTGGAGGCGTTTGCGGCCCAATGCGGGCGCATGACGTTGCCGCTGCCCGAGCTGCTGCGCGAGAGTGGCGACAACATACTGCAGCGCCAGGGGGAGTTTCTGCAGGAGGTGAGCGATGTGGTGCGCGAGCTGGGGGCCACGCTGTCTGATGGATCTGTTACGCGCAATGAGCGGGATCGGTTCCGCCGTGAGGTGGGCGAGCTGATTGCCAGTGCACAGGGCGTGCTGCATGAGGTGGAGCGCCGGTTTGAAGAGGGTGAGCGGCGCCGCAATGGCCTGCCCGACATCGATGCGGGGGGCGCAGCATGAGGCCCGCCGGTGAGATCCGCAGGGCATTGCTGGACGCTTGCGCAGCCCTGGCCAGTGGGGTGCAGGACCCCGAGCACGGGCCCAGCCTGCGCGAGATTGCGCACCGCGCCTGCGTGGGCCTGGATGCCGCACAGGACACCATGAAAAACATGGTGCGGGCTGGCGTGGTGCACCGCGTGAACACGCGCAGGGTGGACTACCGAAACAAGCCTGTGGCTGAGTACCGGCCCGGCGCGATGACGCTGGCCGCTAACGATGCTGTTGCTGCCCTTGCTGGCGCCGTGCGGGCCTGGGGGTAAGCGGATGCAATTGAACCAAGCCGCTGGCGGGAGGGACGCCGGTTTGTACCTGGCTATGTGTGCGGGAGGGCCTGCACATGGGTGAGCCGACTTCGGCAACTGCAACCACACCACCCGCACCGCCGCACGTTGAGCCGCCTGTATGGGACACCATACCGGCCCGCCTCGCGCAGGCGCAGCAGTGGGTGCTGTGGAAGTTTGAATGGGATGCCAAGCGCAGCGCCTGGTTGAAGGTGCCGTATTACGTGCAGGGCGGGCGCCGTACGGGCGGGCAGGGTGATGACCGTGACCGCATGCGCCTGGCTACCTTGTCGGTGGTACGCCGCGCGTTTGAGCGGGCTGCGGGCACTGAGAAGGCCTGGACGGGGATTGGCTTTGGCTTTCTGCCAGGCGATGGCCTGATAGGCATTGACCTGGACAAGTGCTTTGACCCGGCCACCGGCCAGCTGGGTGATCGCGCTGCCAAGATCGTGCAGGCGTTTCATTCGTTCACCGAGTTCTCGCCATCGGGCAAGGGCCTGCACATTTACGTGGAGGGCCATACGGCCACGGCCAAGTCGAACGACATTGGCGTGGAGATGTTTTGCGAGAAGCAATACTTCACCGTGACCGGCAGGCACATGGAGGGCACGCCCCGGGAGGTGTTGCCCGCCGAGGATGGCGCGATCAAGCGCATGCACGCCACGATTGCCGAGGCCAAGCAGAAGTACCAGGGGGCAGCGCCTGCGAAGGCTGCACCGCGCAGCGCCCATGTTCCGGGTGCGCGCGAGGGGCGGGATGATTTCGGCTATGTGAACGGCGAGGCCATGAAGGCTTTGCATGCCTGGGTGCCTACGCTGTTCGCGGGCAAGGAGTCGGCCAGCGGCCAGGGCTACCGGGTGACCAGCAAGGCGCTGGGGCGGGACCTGCAGGAGGATCTGTCCATAAAGCCCGAGGGCATCGTGGATTTCGGCGTGGCCGACATGGGCGACCACCGCCAGGGTAAGCGCACGCCCATTGACCTGGTGATTGAGTGGGGGCCGGGCACGTCGAAGGCCGCCGAGGCCTTGAAGTGGCTTGCGCAGGTGATGGGCATCCAGCTGAGCCCAGCGCCAGCAACCCGCGCGAAAAATTCGGCTCCCGCTGGGGGGGCAGATGACGCGGGCGCAGCGCCTGCTGCTGCACCTGCGGCCGATGGTGGTGGGGGTGGCAAGCCGCCGCGCCAGCGCCGGGGCGGCGGGGATGATGACCGCGATGATGATGCGGACGGCGACCTGGTGGAGCTGTACAACAAGCTGGTGATGCATCGCGGGCGGCCCATGGATTGCCGCGAGAACGTGATGTATGCGCTGCTGCTGGACCCTGAGCTAAAGGGCTTGGCCAAGCTGAATGACTTCACCCGCTTGATTGAGCGCAGCCGCACCACGCCCTGGGGGCACGCTGCGGGCGAGTGGGACGAAGAGGATGACCTGATGCTGGGTGAGTACCTGCTGCGGTCTCATCGCCTGGGCGTGAAGGCCAAGGGCACCCTGCGCGATGGTGTGTTGATGGCGGCGCGCTCGCATCGCTTTAACCCGGTGGTGGACCTGATCAAGGCTGAGACCTGGGACCGTGTGGACCGCCTGGATACCTGGTTGTCGCAGGTGTATGGGTTCCCTGAGCGCAAGGACCCTGCGGAGCGTGAGCGGCTGCAGGAGTATGCGCGTCTGATCGGTCGGTGCTTCTTCATGGGCCTGGTCAAACGGGCTATCCAGCCAGGGTGCAAGTTCGATTACATGCTGATCATCAAGGGGGAGCAGGGCCTTACGAAGTCCACTGCTTTCCGGGCGATTGCGGCGCCGTTCTTCACCGACAACGGCACGAAGGTGGGGGAGAAGGATTCCCTCATGGCGCAGCAGCTGGCGTGGATTGTGGAGTCGGCCGAGCTGGAGTCGTTGAACAAGGCCGACAGCACGGCCATCAAGCAGTATCTGAGCGTGCAGGAGGATCTGTACCGGCCACCGTATGGCGCGCAAATGATCAAGGCGCCCCGGCACTTTGTGAACGTGGGGACGACCAATGCGGACACCTTCTTGAAGGATGCCACGGGCGACCGGCGGTTTTGGCCGCTGGAGGTGCTGTCGGTGAATGTGGAGCTGTTGCGCGAGTTGCGCGGGCAACTGCTGGCCGAGGCGCTGCACCGCGTGCTGGCCGGGGAACAGTATTGGCCCAGCCGCGAGGATGAGAAGCGGCTGATCTTCCCTGAGCAAGAGCAGTTCAAGCGGGGCGACTCGTGGGAAGACCTGCTGCACGACATCGTGAATGAGCCCATCTCGCACAAGGTGGGTGAGCCTGCAGGCGTCACAGTCGATTTCTGGGCCACGACCAAGCTGTATGCGGCGATGGGCATCAAGCCTGACCGCATCGATGGCCAGGGGAACATGGATGAGCGCATGGCCCGTGCCATGAAGGCCCTGGGCTTTGACCGGCACCGGGAGACTAGCGGGCAGCGCAGGCGCGGCTTCTTGCGCCGCAAGCCTGATAAACCCAAGGATGGAGCACCAGGGGCGCCGGGCGGCGCACCCCCAACCAATCCACCACCCCCGGCGGCTGTAGCGCAGCACAGCCCTTCGCGCGGCGTGGTGCCCGATCCCTTTGATGTGAGAGGCGACGACGATGCGTTGCCCTTCTGATTTCACCCTCTCTTACCGAGTGGCGCGTGGGCGCCTTGCGGTTTGGTCACGCCCCGGCCGGGTGTGCGCACGTGTGCGCGCCCTGGTGGTCCTGTCGCCGCCGCCGTCCACCCCGTCCACCCTACGTCCACCGAGGGGTGGACGGCGTAAGCGGTTGATTTCATTAGGGAAACGGGCGACACGTCCACCCGTCCACCCCATATGACCATCCGCACACACACAAGCGCGTGTGCAGACACGGGGGCGCGTGTCTGCGCGCCCGCGCGGGCGCAGCTTACCTACCTACCTATGGACAGGGTGGTCCTATGGACGGATCAAGGATTGGCGCGGGTTTGCGCCGTCCACCCCTCGGCCACCCTCGGCCATCTGGTGGTCCTGTTCTCCCTCATCTCACCTTGTGCACACGTGTGCACAGCAAGGATTTCGCTATGACAACACCAGCCAAGCCAGCCAGCATGCGGGTGGCGATGCCAGAGACCGCTGACTTTGTGGACCGCAAGCGCGTGGAGTGGGGCCGGGCCCACGTGGATGACTGCCTCAAGCGTGCATTGGCTGGTGAGCCCGGCTACTTCTACGCCATCGAGGGCGGGTACGTGCTGGGCACACCGTGGGGCATCCCCCCCGGCGGCATGGGCGGCGCCATGTGCGTTGCCAGGCTGCAGGCCATGGCTCTGATGATGGGCACCACGTTCGCGGGGTTCATGCGTGAGCCGACTGCAGCAGCTGCAGCTGGGGGTGGTGATGGCAAGGCTTGAGCACATCCGGCAGCGGCTGGAAAACTGGGCGCTGTGGAAGGCGCGCCAGAAGGATGGCGGCTTGGGGTATCACACGCGCAGTGTGCTGGCGGTGGATGTGTGGGATGCGGGCAGCTACAACAACAACCACATCCCGCATCTTGAGCTGGAGGCAGAGCGGACCAATGAAGCGGTTGAGGCGCTGCGCTTGGGCAAGGGCCATCTGTATGTGACCCTTGTCCACTACTACGTGGACGGCCTCGGCATCAAGGAAACGGCGCGGGTGATGTGCCGGGCAGAGTCCACCATCCGTGCCCAGCTGGAACAGGCCGACCATGCAGTGGCTGCTCTGTTGTCCGCGCAGGCTGATGAACGTGATCGCAAGCGTGTAGCAGCCAAGCAATCGGAGCGCGAAAAGAGTTTTACACCTTAGCGCTACTTGGTACATTTCAGGCACCTTGTGTTTATTGCGCCCCTCCCTGTGATGGATGCGAGGTGGGAACCCCGGCAGGCTTGGCTTGTCGGGGTTTTCTTTTTCCTGTTCCTGTTGTGATTGACCGATATGAAGCCTTCAGCCAGTGATAGCGATAGGCGGCGAGGCACAGCCCACCAGCGTGGCTACACATCGGCATGGAAGAAGGCGCGGGATGGACACCTGCGATCCAACCCGCTTTGCGAGGATCACAAGAAGCGCGGGGACCTGGTGCCCGCCACGGTGGTGGACCACATCGAGCCGCCCAAGATCATGGACGCAGTGGAATCGGGAGACCCTGAGCGCATCGCCGCAGCGCGGGCGCTGTTCTGGAATCGAAAGAACTGGCAGAGCCTGTGCAAGCTGTGCCACGACTCCATGAAGCAACGCTTTGAGAAAACCGGCCGCGTTCCTGGTTGCTCGGTCGATGGCTTGCCGCTGGACCCGCGCCACCCGTGGAACCAAAAACAAGGGGGTAGGGGGGGGTAAAAACTCCCACCCCCGTTCACTAAAGACCGACCTCTGCCCTTCGCTCGCAACGCCGGGGAATATGGGGAGGGGGGGGTATCGATTGAAGGGGGTAAGTATGGCAGGAAACGCTAATTCTGGTCGGCGTCCTGATCCGGCTTTCATGCACCATCTGCGCGGCGATCCCAGCAAGCTGGGTAAAGACGCCCTGGCCAAGAAGGCCGAAGAGCAGCAGATCGCGGCCAGTGAGCCGCCGAAGCCCGCCTGGTTGAGTGAGCGCGCGTCGAAGGAATGGGACCGCGTGGTGCCCGACCTGCTGCTGCTCGGCTGGGTGCACCGCCTGGACCGTGTGGCGCTGGCCACCTACTGCGAGGCCGTGGCCGACTACGAGAAATTCCGCGAGCGCATTGCAGCGGAGAACAAGCGCCAGGACGACGCTGGCGATGTGCAGACCTTCGCCACCGGTGCCAAGCAGATCAGCATCTGGCGCCAGCTGGCCAACGATGCAGAAAAACGCGCGAATGCCGCTGGCGCGGGCTTCGGCTTCACACCGCTTGCGCGCCGCACGATGAAGACGGTGGCGACTGCGCCGCAGGGAACGCTGTTCCCCAACGAACATGAAAAGGCCGCAGCACGCTATTTCAACTGACCGCGTTTCCGATTTTTGCCACCAGGTGCTTAGCGGCGCCATCGTTGCGGGTCCGGCAGTTCGGGACGCGGCGCGGCGCCAGCTGCAAGACCGTGCGAACGGGCACGAGCGCGGCCTGGTGTGGATGCAGGACAAGGCCGACCACGCTATCGGCTTCTTTGAGGATGTGCTGAAGCTCAACGGCGGGGAGTACGAAGAGAAGCCGTTTCTGCTTGCCCCGTGGCAGGCCTTCGTGGTGGGCTGCATCTTCGGCTGGTACACGGTCGAGGGATTCCGCCGGTTCAATACCGCGTACATCGAGACCGCCAAGGGTTCCGGCAAGTCTCCATTGGCCGCAGGCATTGGGCTGTATGGGCTGGTGTCAGATGGTGAGCAGCGCGCCGAGATCTACGCCGCCGCCACAAAGCGCGACCAGGCACAGATCCTGTTTCGCGATGCGGTGGCCATGGTGGACCTGTCGCCGCTGCTGAGCGCGCGCCTGGTGCGCTCGGGGCGCGATGAAAAGGTGTGGAACCTGTTCTACAGCAACACCAACAGTTTCTTTCGCACCATCAGTGCGGATGAGGGCCAGTCGGGGCCGCGCCCGCACATCGGCCTGGTGGACGAAGTGCACGAGCACAAGACGCCCACGGTGGTGAACATGATGCGGGCCGGGCGCAAGTCGCGGCGGCGCGCGCTGCTGTTGATGATCACCAACAGCGGCAGCGACAAGAAAACGATCTGCGGCACGTACCACGACCTGGGCGTGCGCGTGTGCCGGGGGGAGTTCCCTGACGACACGCTGTTTGCGTTCATCTGCAACCTGGACGAAGGCGAAGACCCGTTTGAAGACGAAGCCTGCTGGCCCAAGGTCAACCCCAGTCTGGACTACCGTGCGCACGGCCAGCTGGACGGCATCCCCGGCCGCCGCTACCTGCGCGAGCAGATCAACCAGGCACGCGGGGCGCCCGCGCAGGAGGCCCTGGTAAGGCGCCTGAACTTCTGCGAATGGACGCAGGCTGAAGCGCCCTGGATCAGCTGGCAGGTGTGGAGCCAGGGGCAGGAGCGCGTGCCGATGTCGCTGCTGCGCAATCGGCCTGCAGTGGGTGGCCTGGACCTGTCCAGCACCACCGACCTGACGGCGTTCGTGCTGATGTTCTTCCCCACGGTGGAAGACCCGCACTGGCGCGTGATGCCGTATTTCTGGATTCCGGATCACGACCTGGACAAGCGCGAGGAAACCGACCGCGTGCCCTATCGGTTGTGGATCAAGGAAAAGTGGCTGGAGACCACGCCGGGCCGGGCCATCAGCAAGCTGCATGTGCTGCGCCGCCTGGTCAAGATCTGCAGTTTCTTCGACGTGCGCAAGATCGCGTTTGACCGCTGGCGCATTGAAGACCTGCAGATGCTGATGGTGGAACACGGCATATCGCTGCCGCCGCTGGAGCGCTTCGGCCAGGGCTACCAGGACATGGGCCCGGCCGTTGACGAATTCGAGCGCCGCCTGCTCGGCGTGGCGCCACTTGCAGAAGATGGCCAGCCCCTGGACGTGGAGGTGGAAACGCTGCGGCACGACGGCAACCCGGTGATGACCTGGTGCGCAGGCAACGCCGTGGTGGTCAGTGACCCAGCCAACAACCGCAAGGTGGACAAGTCCAAGTCCATTGGCCGCATCGACGGCATCGTGGCGGGCGTCATGGCCGCCGGTATCAGCAGCGGCGGGCGCCCCGGCAGCGGGAAGTCCGTCTATGAAAAGGAAGGGGTAGGTTTATGAAGCTGGTGCTTCTGTCGTTCGTGCTGGGCCTGCTGGGCTTTGCACTCGTGGTGGCAGGGGTGGCCATGGTCCATATCCCTGCCGCGTTGATCATCGCTGGCGTGGCCCTGGTGGCGTACGCCTTCCTGCTTGATCGTGCTGCAGCTGCAGCCGCTCGGGCGAAGGGCTGACCCATGTTCTTTTCCCAACTGCTTGCCAGCGGTGAAGCGGGCAGCGTGTCCGACAGCGGGGGCGGCTTCTGGCGCACCTTCCTGGGCGGGGGCGGCAGCAGCACAGGCGTGCGCGTCACGCCGGAATCTGCGCTCGCGCAGCCCATCCTGCAGAACTGCGTCACGCTGCTGGCTGAAACCTTGGCCCAGCTGCCGTGCGAGATCTACCAGCGCAGCGGTGAGGCCACCGGTGCCCAGCGCACACCGGCCATCAACTACCCGGCCTATGACGTGTTGCGCTACCAGCCCAACCCGTTCCAGACGCCCTACGAGCGTACCGAGCTGCTGCAGATGGCCGCAGGCCTGCGCGGCAACGGGTATGAGTTCATAGAGCGTGGCGAGGATGGCCACGTCAAGGCCTTGTGGCCGCTGGGCACCGACAAGGTGCAGGTGCTCAAGGGTCCCGACCTGCTGCCGTACTACCGCATTTCCGGTGTTGCGGACCCGCTGCCGATGCGCCTGGTGCATCACGTGCGGTGGGTCAGCCATGGCGGCTATGTGGGCCTGTCGCCCATTGAGCTGCACGCCGAGGCGGTGGGCCTGTCGCAGGCCGTTCGGCAGTACACCGGCAAGTCGTTCGCCAATGGCGCCACGGTGTCGGGTGTGATTGAGCGGCCCAAGGAATCGTCCCCGATCAAAGACCAGGGGACTATCGACAAGATCATCGACCAGTGGGGCCAGAAGTACGGCGGCATCGACAACGCCAAGAAAATTGCGCTGCTGCAGGAGGGCATGACGTTCAAGCCCATTTCGATGTCCAACGTGGACGCCGAGGTAGTCAACATCCTGAAGCTCTCGGGCGCTGACATCGCACGGATCTACAAGATCCCGCTGCCCATGGTCAACGACCTGGACGGAGCGAACTACAACACGGTCGAGCAGCTGCTGATCATGTTCGTGGTGTTCGGCCTGCTGCCCTGGGTCAAGCGTCACGAGCAATCGATGATGCGCGACTTCCTGCTGGCAGAAGACCGCAAGGGCTACTACATCGAGTTCAACCTGTCGGGCCTGCTGCGCGGCGACCAGAAGACCCGGTATGAGGCCTACGCCATCGGGCGCCAGTGGGGCTGGCTGTCGGTCAACGACATCCGCCGCCTGGAGAACATGCCGCCCGTGCAAGGCGGTGACACCTACCTGCAGCCGCTCAACATGGTGGATGCAACCAAAGGCGTCTTCGCAGACGCCACCAACCCCCGCACGCGGGCCCAGCTGCAACAGACCAAGCTGGAGATTGAAAGGATGCTGGAGCAATGAAAAGCCATATCCGCACATCGGCACTGCTGTTCAACCAGCCGCTGCTTGCCACGCCCGACCTGTTGGAACTGGGCGTACGCTGGGCCAATCAGGTGATGGGCCTGAACATCATCAACATCCACGCGGGCCCAGCCATGCGCATGGACGACAACGAGGGCGGCGGGCGCATGGAAGTGGAGGGCGGGCGCCACGGCAGCTCGGCCGCCACGGGTGTGGCAGTGATCCCAGTGCATGGCGTGCTGGTGCCCCGCGCAGCCCATATCAACGCCTGTGAGACCATGACCAGCTATGAGGGGCTGGTGGCCATGGCCCGACAGGCCACCAACGACCCGTTGGTGGAGCGCACAGTGCTGGACATCGACAGCAATGGCGGCTCTGTTGCAGGCGCTTTCGAGGCGGCTGCAGAGATCCGCAAGCTGGCCGCCATCAAGCCCATCACAGCGGTGGTGAACTTTTCGGCCTACAGCGGCGGATACCTGCTGGCGGCGGCCTGCACCGATGTGGTGGTAAGCCGCACCAGCGGGGTCGGCTCCATCGGCGTCATCGCCTCCCACCTGGACCGGTCGGCCCTCAACGAAAAGCAGGGCGTCAAAGTCACCACCGTGTACGCGGGCGCCCACAAAAACGACCTTACCCCGCACGAGCCGCTGTCGGAACAGTCGCTCAAGGTGCTCACCGAGCTGGTGAACGACGGCTATGAAATGTTCGTGTCAGCCATCGCTGACTACCGGGGCATGTCCGCCGCTGCAGTGCGCGCCACCGAGGCGGGCCTGTACCGGGGCGAGGCGGCTATCCGCGCAGGCCTGGCAGACCGCCTGCAGGCCCCGCAGGACGCCGTAGACGACATCGCCCGCGCCGTTGCCGACAGCCGCGCCCAGCGCCGTGGCGCCCGTGTATCCGTTCGCGCCAGGGCCGCCCTGGTGCAGTCCCAGATCTGACCGCGTTCGCGGCAGTCAACCCCGCCCGCGTCAAGCGGGCTTTTTTTTGCCCCAAGGAGGCATGCAATGTCCCAAGTGTTGAAACTTCGCAGCGAACGCGCCAAGCTGAATGAAGAGCTGCAGGCGCTTGCCAAGAAAGAGGCCGACGGCGGTAGCCTGAGTGCCGAAGAGCTGACCCGCTTCGGCCAGATCGAAACCGAGATTGCCGACCTGTCGGCCAAGCTCACCCGCGCCGAGGCCGCAGAGCGCATGCAAGCGGCCGCAGCGGTGCCCGTCAACGAATCCGCACAGGGCATCGCCAGCCCGCCTGCGCACATCACCGTGACGGACAACGCCCCGCGCGGCGCCAAGATGGCACAGATGGTGCGCCTGTTGGCCATGTCGCAAGGCAACCAGCAGCAAGCCGCCAGCCTGGCCGCATCGAGCGGCTACGGCCAGGACGTGGCCATGGCCCTGTCCACCGTCACCGCTGGCGCCGGGGGCGTCCTGGTCCCCACCAACTTTGCCAGCGAGCTGATCGAGGCCCTGCGCCCCGCATCGGTGGTGCGCCGCATGGGGGCCATCAGTGTTCCGCTGAACAACGGCAACATGACCATCCCGCGCATCCTGGGCAATACATCGGTCACGTACCTCGGAACGGAAACCGACATTGCAGTGTCGGACATGGCGTTTGGTGACCTCAAGCTGTCGGCCAAGAAGGCTGCGGCCATCGTGCCTATCAGCAACGACTTGCTGGCCAATGCAGGTATCAGCCCGCGCGTGGACCAGGTGGTAGCAAATGACCTGACCGTGAGCATGGGCCTGTCGGAGGACCTGCACTTTATCCGCGCTGACGGCTCGGGTTACCTGCCCAAGGGTTTCCGCCACTGGGTGCTGCCCGGCAACCTGATCAACGCCCCGGCAGCGCCCACGCTGCAGCAGGTGGAGACCTTCCTCTCGGGCATGATCCTGCGGCTGGAAAACGCCAATGTGCAGCTCGGCGGCAGCGGTTGGCTCATGGCGCCCCGCACCATCCGCTGGCTGGGCTCCCTGCGCGACGGCAACGGCAACAAGGCCTATCCAGAAATCGAGCAAGGCATGCTCAAGGGCTACCGGTTTGCGCTCACCACGCAGATCCCGATCAACCTGGGCGTAGGCGCCAACGAATCGGAAATCTACTTTGTGAACTTTGCCGACATCTACATCGGTGAAGACCAGCAGCTGGTGATCGCTTACAGCAACGAGGCCTCCTACAAGGACGGCGCGGGCAACACGGTCAGCGCCTTCCAGCGCGACCAGACGCTGGTGCGCGTGATCGCCAAGCACGACATTGGCCCGCGCCACGTCGAGTCCATCGTGGTGGCCAAGCAGGTCACCTGGGGCGACACCATGCTCGCCTGAGCGTGGCCACCCTGAACGGTTGATTCATTCCCCGCTGTGCACACGTGTGCACAGCTCCCAAACTCATTTTCATAGGGGGTGCCATGAGCACTACAGAAAAGCGCGCAGTGAAGTTCGTGCTCGCCTGGCGCGGCTACAGCGCAGGCGAGATTGCAGGCTTCGACGAAAAGGTGGCCGAGCAGCTGGTCAAGTCCAAGGTGGCCGAGGAATACGCGGCCCAGGGCGACAATGCCTCGGCCACACAAACCCCGGCCAAGCAGCCCGCACAGCGGCAACCGGCCAGCACCAAGCGCGGCAAGACCGATGCAACAGCGCCCGCACCTGGGCCTGCTGAAGGCGGCACACCGGGCGGCTCGGCAGACCCCGGTGCGGGTAATGCAGACACCAGCAACCCCGCTGGCGTTGACGGTAGCCAGACGGATGCCACTGCGGCCGCAGCTGGCACAGGTGGCAGCGCCGACAACGACGACCGCCCCTAAGCCATGGCACAGCGCATCGCGTACACAGGCGCCCCTGTGCTGACCCCGCAGGACATTGCCACCTGGCGGCGCAACGACGCGGTGCTGCTGGAAAGCGACCTGCTGGAGAACATCGTGATCCCCGGCGTGGTTGCCCAGTGCGAATCCCGCACCGGCGCGGCCATTCGAGAGGCCCGCTATGTCGAGCACTGGCCGGTGCACCGCCTATCGGGCGATGCGCTGGATACAGGGCAGGCCTTTGAGGTGGAGTCGGTCGAGGTGCTTGCGCCCGATGGCACAGCCACCCCGATCACCGCGCCTGTGGTGCTTCGCAGGGAACAGCGCGAGTCGTTCGTGTCGTTCCCCGAGGGGCGCCCCGCAGGCCTGCTGCGCATCACCTACAAGGCCGGGGCCGACCTCAATGCGTATCCCGGCGTGCGCAACTGGCTGCTGATGCACATCGGCACCGTGTATGCGCAGCGTGAATCGCTTGTCACCGGGACCATCGTGGCAGAGCTGCCCAGTTCGTTCCTGGACCACATGCTGGCCGAGATCACCGTGCCCCCTCGCTTCTAGGAGTCCATCGTGTTGCAGGCAGGAAAGTTTGATAAGCGCGTGCGGTTCGAGCAGCCCTCGGATGCGAAGGCAGCGTTTGGCCACCGCCAGCCCGGCTGGACTCTGGTGAAGGACGCCTGGGTGCGCATCCGCCCCGCAGGCAGCAACGAGCGCGTGGCTGCATTCCAGATGCAAAGCGGTCAGACCCATGTGGTCGAAACCGGCTACCACCGTGCGCTGGCTGTGGCCACCGGTAAGTGGCGCATTGTGTTCGGCGCCCGCACTTTCAACATCGTTGGCCTGCCACGCAACCGTGACGAAGCCAACGAGCTGCTGATTTTTGATTGCTCGGAAGGGGGCGCAGATGGCCACTAAAACTGTAGTTATCCAAGTCCGCACCGCCTGGTGGGTGCGGCCGTACATTGCGGCCTGTGTGGTGTTCGCAATGCTGCACGGTTTGCAGCCCAACGCAGACAAGATCGCGCGCTTCGTGGCCCGCCACGGCATGCGCATCAAGGTGCTGTGATGGCTTCCGAATTCAGCATTGGAGGGCTGTCCGAGTTGCACAAGACCCTGCAGGAGCTGCCCGGCAAGATTGAAGGCAACGTGATGCGCGGCGCCCTGCGCGCTGGTCAGAAAGTGTTGCTTGAAGCCGCACGCGCAAACGTGCCGGTTGCACAAGGTGACCTGCGCGACAGCATCCGCATCAGCTTCAAAAGCCGCAGCCAGAAATATGGCTGGGTGCGCATGCACCTGGTGGCGGGCAACGCCAAGGCGTTCTACGCCCACATGGTCGAGTTCGGTACGGCGCAGCACTTGATTGCCGTCACGGAGAAGGTGCAGCGCAAGACGCGCCGGGGCACGCGGGACGTTTCGATCAAGAAGATGAACCAGATGCTTAAGAGCGGCGCGCTGCGCATCGGTGATCGGTATGTGGGCCCCAGCGTGTTGCACCCTGGCGCTGCATCCAAGCCCTTCATGCGCCCCGCGTTCGACTCAGCAAACACGCAGGCCCTCACGGTTGTGCGGGACTACATCGCAAACCGGCTACCCAAAGAAATAGCCAAACAGGGGAGATAGCGGCAATGACCGATGTGGATGCCGATGTATTGATTGCCGAGGCCCTGCTGCAGGCCCCCGGCATTGCCGCCCTGGTCGGGGACCGGTGCGCGCTCAGGCAGCTGCCGCAGGGCACCGATTTTCCTGCGCTGGTGTACCAGGTGATCACATCCACCGACTCCCCGTATTTGGACGATGAGTCCGGTGTGTCGGTGTTCCGCCTGCAGATCAACCCGCTGGCGATGGACATGCCCACCGTCAACCAGATCCACAAGGCCGTGGCAGACGCGGTGCTGCCCGTGCGGGGCCAGGTGATGGCGGGCAAGCGCGTCATCCGCGTGCAGTCCGAAGGCCGCGCAGGCGTTGACCAGGACCAGCTCACCGGCGCGTGGACGCGCCCGGCTGACTACCTGGTGACATTCGACACATAGGCCCCTCGCAGGGCCCCACAAGGCGTGCCGCCTGGAGTGATCCCGGCGGCTTTTTCATGCCCGCGCATTGCGGGTTTTTTTTATAGGAAGGCAACCGCAATGGCAACCGCACCCAAAACGCACAGCTCTGCTGGCACCACCATCGGCATCGCATCTGGCGCACCGGCCACCTGGGATCAGGCGGGCTTTGTCGCCCAGCTCTTTGGCAAGATCGGCAAGATCAAGAACGCGGGCGAGTTCGGCAAGAAGTTCCAGCTCATCGCAAACCAGTACCTCTCGCAGCGTGGCGAAGAAAAGCGCAAGGGCACATTCAACGCGGGCACGCTCTCCATCCAAGTGGACATCCTGAAGGGCAGTGCTGGCCAGGACCGCTGCGAGGAAGCGCTGGACAGCGATGACGACTACTCGTTTGAAATCACCTTGCAGAACGGCCGCACCTTCTGGGTGCGTGGCCAGGTCACGTCGTTCCCCATCAACATCGGCGGCGCCAATGACATGACCAGTTCCACCATCACCGTGGAACTCAACCCCATCTTTCTGGCGAGCGGCGACGAAGTGGCCGCGCTGGAAAAGACCCCCTGACCTTCGCCTAGAAGGCACCCCCGCACCGACTCCGGCCCGTTTCACCCTTCGCAGGGGTGGGCGGGCTGGGGCACGGGCACATCCCGGCCGCTGCAGTGCACACGTGTGCACAGCGCGGCTTTTTTGTTTCATCCCTGCGAAAGACGAACCATGACCAAGACCACCACCACTGCAGCAGCTGCATCCGACTTTTCCGCGTTCCTGCTGGACACCACCAGCCGCCTGGAACTGGAGCTGCCCAACGGCGCCCCCATGCTGTGGGACGGCAAGCCCGTGGCCGTGCTGCTCTTTGGCCCCGCCACCGACGAATACGCCAAGGCCCGCGCAGCCATGGAAAAGGAAAGCGCCGCCCGCGTGTTCCGCGCCATGGGTGCCAACAAAAACAAGAAGAAGAACGGCGAAGACGACGCCGAGGCCGACGCCAAGTTTCTGACCGCCATCACGGCCGAGTTCGAAAACTTCCCTTACCCCGGCGGGCCAGCTGCCATCTACCGTGAGCCGCGCCTGAACTACATCGGCAACCAGGTGCGGTCCCACGTGAACGACTTGGGAAACTTCTTCAAGGAATCTGCGAAGAGCTGACCCTCGCCGCAGAGCAGCTGGGCTGGGCGGCCCGCCGTGTCCCTGACGCCGAAGGCAAGCCCAGCGACAAGACCCGCGCGGAGCAAGTAGAGGAAAACGGCGGCTGCATCGAATTGCCCGAGCAGACCGCTCCCTACCTGCTGGACTACCTGCAGCGCATGGGCGTCTATGGCCACGGTGCCATGGGGCCTGTTCCGCTGTCAGCGCTGGAGATCCGTGCCTGGTGCGAGGGCAGCGGCATTGGGCTGCAGCCCTGGGAGTTCGAAGCCCTGCGCGCCGCATCCCGCGCTTACGTCGTCAGCCTCACGGGCACCGACGACACCTTGCCGTATGGCGACCCTGAAGAGCTGGCAGACCCCGACGTGGTGGACGCCCGGCTTGAAGCCCTGTTTAGCCGACTGACGCGGCCAATCCACCGTAGAAGAGACTGACCATGAACATCGCGACCCTCACGATTGAGATGGCCGCCAATGTGGCACGCCTGCGCCAGGACATGGACAACGCGGCCAGCGTGGTGCAGGGCGCCACTGCCAAGATGCAGAAGGCTGCAGAACTGGCGGGCAAGGCCCTCGGTCTTCTCGGGGTGGGCCTGTCCATGACAGCCATCACGGGCTTCATTCGCAACGCCATCGATGCGGCCGATGCGTTGGATGAAATGTCTGGCCGGGTGGGTGTTGGCGCAAGGGAGCTGTCGGCGTTGCAGCTGGCGTACAAGCAGGCAGGCATGGGCAACGATGCTATGGCATCCAGCCTGGCCAAGCTCTCGCGCCAGATGTCCGAAGGAAACGCCGGGCTGCGCGCGCTGGGTGTCAATGCGCGCAACGCGGATGGCAGCTTGCGTGGCACAACTGAGGTACTGCTGGACGTAGCCGACAAATTCACCAGTCTGGAAGACGGGGCTGCAAAAACCGCGCTGGCTATCGAAATCTTCGGCAAGTCGGGCGTCGAGATGGTGCCCCTCTTGAATAGCGGGTCCGATGGCATCGCCAAGTTGATGGATCAGGCCGTCAAGCTCGGCCTGGTCATCGAAGACAGTACCGCCGCGCAGGCCGGGCAGTTCAACGACACGTTGGAACTGCTGGGCCTGGGCGTGCAGGGCGTGGGCACGCGCATTGCCGCGCAGCTGCTGCCCACGCTCACCAACCTGACGGCCTCGTTTCTGGAGTCCATGACCTCGGGCGACCGGCTCAAGGGCGTGGCCGACTTCCTGGCCGCCAGCCTCAAGATTCTGTACACCGTGGGCCTGGGCATCGTTGAGGTGTTCTCCACGGTGGGCAAAACCCTCGGCGCTGCCATGGGCCAGGTCATGGCCATCCTGCGCGGCGACTTCGCGCAGGCCTCAGCCATTGGCAAGGAGTGGCAGAAGGATGTCACGGCCGGGTGGTCTGCCACCAGTGCGGCGGTGCAGGCGGCATGGTCTGCTGAGAGCAATGCGGCAGTGGTGTCTGCCGCTACCACCATGAAGGTCAGCAAAGACCTTCTGGCCGAAGAAAAGGCCCGCGAAGAAGCCGCCAAGAAAGCCAAAGCTGCTGCCGACAAGGCGGCTGACGAGGCGAAGAAGAAAGCCGAAGACGGCGCCAAGCTCGCGGCCAGCCTGCTTGCCCAAGACTCCGGCCTGGGTGGGGACTTCGCGGAGAAGTGGGAGAAGCTCAGCGCTGCATATGCCGCCAATGGCATCAGCCTCGAAGTCCTCACGGCCGCGCAGCGGGAGTTGCTGGAGCAGCAGCCCCTGATGAAAAAGGCCTTCGACGATGCCGTGAAGGCCTCGCAGGCCGCAGCCGATGCGCGCAAGAAAGAGACCGATGGTATTGATGCCTTCATTCGCGCGCAGGAAGAGGCGGCAGCTGCGACGCTCAAAGCAATCCGCGACCGCATCACTGGCCTGCAGGACGAAGAGCAGGCTGCTGAAATGGCGCGCTCTCTCAACATCGGCTTGGCCGAGGCGGTGGAGCGCGTTGCCATCGCGCGCAAGCTGGAAGAGCAGGCGCGCTACAGCAAAGGAAGCGATGGCTGGGAGCGTGTTCGTCGCGAGATCGAGGAGCGCGAAAAGCTCCTGGCTTTGATCGCCAAGAAAGACGTGCGCGAGCGCGAAGAGCGCGGCTGGACGGATATGTGGTCCAGCGTGGACCGCACCGCGCACGACGTGTTTGTGAACGTCTTCGAGGGCGGCTCCAACGTCTTCAAGAAGCTGGGCCAAACCCTCAAAGCCAGCGTGCTGGATGTGCTGTATCAGATGACTGTGCGGCGCTGGATGATCAACATCGGCACCAGCATCTTCGGTGGCGGCTTTGGCGCAGCAGCTCAGGCCGCAACGGGTGGGGGCGGCTTGCTCTCTGGGATCGGCAGCATTGGCAGCGGCTACAGCCTGCTGTCGGGTCTGGGTGGTGCGTTTGGTGGTGGCATGGCGGGCGGCTTTGGCGGCCTGCTGGGCAGCCTGGGCCTGTCGGGCGCGGGCACCACGCTGGGGGGCGCAATGTCTGCAGGCTCCATTGCACTGCAGTCGGGCAACATCCTGGGCGGCCTGGGCACCTTTGCAGGCGCGTTGGGCCCAATTGCATTGGGCATTGGTGCCCTGGTCAGCCTGCTTGGCAAGGACACCTCCGGCACGTTTCACACCGGTGCATTGTCTGATTACAGCGCTGCGACGGGCGCTGCCAACAGCACCACACATGGTGCTTTCGGTATGGGCTTCGGGGGCGTGGACTTCAGCGCGCAATCGCAGCAGTTCACCGCAGGCCTGGCAAAAAGCATCACGCAGCTGCTGGATGGCACGGCGGCCACCTTCGGCAAGGAGGGTGGCTACCGCGTGGCCACGGCTTTTGCCGATGACACCAGTGAAGACGGTGCCTGGGGTGGCCTGCTCATCCGCAGGATGGAAGAAACCATTCTGAACTGGGACGACACGCGCACCAGCCGCTGGGCACCCAAGGAGTTCGCCAATGGTGAGCAGGGCCAAAAAGAATACTTGGCCGCCTTGGGCAGCAGTGTGCGTGAGGCCCTGGACAGCATCGGTCTGCCAGGCTGGGCCACCACCATGCTGGACGCATTGGGGGAGGGCGCCAGCATTGAGCAGATGGCGGGCGTGGTCGCGCAGATCAACAACGTCAAGGCAGTGTTTGCGGACTTCGGGCGGTACATGCCCACGTTCGCCAGTCTGGCAGACGCCGCGATCTCCAAGCTCGCGCAGGCATCTGGTGGGGTGGAGGCTCTTACGGCCAACATGTCCACCTTTGTGGCCAACTTCTTCTCTGAGGAAGAGCGTCTTGCGGTAGCCACCGCAAACGTCGCGGCAGAGCTTGCCAAGCTGGGCTTTCAGATGCCGCGCACGCGCGACGAATACAAAGCCATGGTGCAAGCCCAGCTAGCGCTGGGTGATGGCGGTGCGGCCACGGCTGCTCGCTTGCTGGCTTTGTCGGGCGCTTTTGCCGGGGTGGTGGCTGGCGCCGACAGTGCGGCTGAATCAACCCGGGCGCTGGCTGAGCAGCTGGAGCAGCAACACAAAGCGGCGGTGGATTCGATCTACAGCTCTTTCAAGCGCGCTCTGGCCCAAGACCGCGCAGCGCTCAACGATGAGGCTGCGAAGGTGCGGGACACCATCAGCGGCATCTCTGATGTTGTCTCGATGCTGCGCAGCAACGCGCGCGATCTGGCCCTGTCGGTGGACAGCACCGCGCAGATGATGGCCGCGCAGGGCATGGTCTATGTCGAACAGGCGTTGGCAGGCGTTCGCGCCGGAGCGTCTGTCACCGACTATGCAAGCCTGTCCGACGCGATCAGCGCGGCGCGTAGCGGCATCGACAAGGGTGCTTACGTGTCGCAGTTCGAACGCGACCGCGATGCACTGGTGTTGCGGGGCCAGCTGGAAGAAATGGCAGACCGTGGAGTGCTTGAGCTGAGCGTCGAGGAACGGCAGCTCAAGGGCATCAACGATCAGCTGGAATATCTGGACAGCCTGGACCGCAGGGCAGACGCGCTGGTGAATGGCACCGTTGAGCTGACCGATACGGTGTCGGGCTACTTCATGCAGTTGCTGGCCTTGCTGGCGCCCGAGAAGCCTGAAGCCGGTGGCGGCTCTGGTAGTTCCAGTGGTAGCCCGTTCGTGATCGGCGGGGGAGGTGGTGGTGGCGGGGGCGGATTCGACCAGGCTGAACTCAAAGCCCAGAGCATCCGCGACTACGTTGGCATGGTCTACAAAGACTCCACCAACTTCGCCGACCCGCACGCGCTGGCGCAGATCAGCGCCAATGCCTACTTGGGCGACTGGTCGCTGGCTGAAATGGCAAGCGCGCTCAAGGTGCCAGCCGAAGACATCGTGGCTCTGATGGAGGGGGCCGGTTTCACGCACTGGCGCGACCAGCTCCCTGCGTTTGCCACCGGCGGTGCATTCACCAACGGCATTGTCAGCAGACCCTCGTTTTTCAACATCGGCCAGATGGGGGAGGGCGGGCAGTCTGAAGGCATCTTGCCGCTGGCCAACGTGGGCGGCCGCCTGGGCGTCTATTCGATGGGTGGCGGCAACGCCGAGGTGGTGGCAGAGCTGCAGGCGTTGCGCATGCAGTTCGGCCAGGTGCAAGTGCGCCTGGCTGCGATTGATGCCAACACCGAAGGCCTGCCGCAGATGGTGGACCACACCGACCAGGTGACAGAGGGCGGCATTGGCACGCGCACTGAGATCGTCAACGTTGCGCCGCTGGCCAGCGCCATTGCGAAAGAAATAGCGAAGGAAATTGCATGAAGCCGCTTACTGCTGCTCGCGTGCTCGTGCCCGTGAAGATCACCCCCGCGATGATCGGCGCGGGCACCAGCGTGCCTGAGCCCAACACAGCCAACGGAGAAGTGGCGTGGGTCCCCAGCGCCGCCTACGTGGCCGATGACCTGCGCACCTACAACGGCTCGGTGTGGTCCTGCGTGCGGGACCACACCGGAAGGGCAACGCCGCCAGAAACAGAGGCGCCCGGCTACTGGCTGCGCAAAGGGCCTACCGACCGCATGGCGCCGTTTGATGACTACGTGTCCACCAAGGCACGCGGCACGGGCACGCTCACCTTTGTGGTAACGCCCGGTTTTGCCAATGGAGTAAAGGTCTATGGCCCAGAAGGCGCTGCGTATTCCATGGTGGCCCGTGATGGGCCGGGTGGTGCCGTTCTGAAGTCCGTGTCAGGTGACCTGTACGCGCAGGCTGCGGGGTTCTACGAATTGCTGTACCAGCCTCTTCGGGCGCTGGATCAGTTTGGCATGGACGACATACCGCTGGCCCTGAACACGGAGATCACCATCACGATCACCTCGCCTGGCGGGGGGGCTGTTGCGGTGGGCGTTATCAAGGTGGGCGACTGGCGCCAGCTCATCGGAGATTCGAAGTGGGGCGGTGTGGTTCCCGGTGCTGAATCGACGCGAAAGACCTACACCTACCGCGACTACAAGCCCGATGGAACCTACACGCAGACGGTGCGCCCCGCGCGCTCGCGGGACGTGACCTGCCGTGTCGTTCTCGATGCCCAGCAGGCCCTATATGCCGATGCAGTGCTCGACGAAATCGCAGACGTGGCTGTGCCCTTCGAGGCCACCGGCCTGCCTCATCTCGGTTACTTGAACACGCTGTGTTTTCTCTCTGGCTCCATCCGCGCCGACGACTACGGCGGCGCTTCTCTGAGCCTCAACGCTAAAGGCAATATCTGATGGACATTCAACCAGCCGCTACGGTGTCGGTCATACCGCCGTTCCCGATGCCTGCAGACCGTGCGACCTTCACGTACAACAGCAAGGCTTTGACCTTTGGGTTGCACATGGGGTCGCCTGGCCCCTTCGTTGGCGAGATGAACGCTCTGACCGCGAACGTCGCCTACAACGCGGGGGCCGCCCGGTGGTTTGCAGAGCGATCCGACGAATCCCGCGCCAGCGCTGCGTCGCTTGCTGCGGCCGCTGAGGTCAGTGCGCAGAATGCGGCCGTGCTCTCTGGTGCTGATCGGTGGGTGGCGGGCAACTACACCCAGGGCGACCCGGTGTGGTCCCCCATCTCGATGCTCACATACCGCCGCATCCCTGCAGGCGTAACCGCCAGCGCCGTAGACCCCGCCAACGACCCCGCTGGCTGGCGCCTGACGGGCTCGCCGCATTCAATGCCGCAAAAGGACATCACCACGCCGCTGGACATTGACACCGGCTTGCCGCACCTGTTGTCGGTGGGCGTGCACTACATCGTGCTGCACCCGCTCGCTGTGTGCTCCATGCCCGCCGGTGCCGTGGCCCAGGAAATGGTGCGCGTAACCAACCGCAGTGGGGCCACCACGCCCACGCTGCTGCGCAACGGCTCACTGTTTGACAACGATGCTGGCGACATGCAGCTCGACTCGCTGACGGCCGACAAGACTTACACAAAAACAGCATCAAGGGGGTGGCTGTAATGCTCTCGTTCAATCGAAAATTTGGCCTGGGCGCAGCCCTGCGCCAGCGCTCCATCTGGTCCGGCAGTGCCCGCTCCGTCAATGGTTTGGTGACCGCGCAGCTGAACCCCTTCAAGCCACGCGGCCTGACCAGCCCTGCGAATCTGTTTCTGGAGGGAGTGTCAAACAACGGCACGGTGTATACGGGCATGGCTGGAGCCAACGTCTACACCTCGCCCGACCTTGTGACCTTTACGCAGCGCACGGTTCCGGGTAACACCAACGCTGGAGTGGCGGCGGTCGGCACGCGCATCGCTGCGCACTCCTTCAGCAGTGGCGTCAACAGCCACTTCCTCTACGTGAGTTCTGACAACGGCGCAACGTGGAGCGGGGGCACGAGCACCGGGATATCCGGCGGAGGCAACGGGTCGCTCCGTGCAGCGGGCGGTATTGCCTTTGCCTTCGGGAACATCCCGACTACAACCGTTTATGGGTGTGATTCGACAGGCGCCATTGGCGCGCGCACCATGCCCGAGTCGAAATTGTGGGTCTCAGTGGCGAGCACTGGCGCTGCATGGGCGATGGTGTCTAGCACCGGTACAGCGGCATACAGTGCCAACACAACGGCCTGGACCGCATCTGCGAGCTACGCCACCGAGGCGGCCAAGTTGCCTGCGGCCCCAAGCCAGGTGTATGCAGTGGGGGCGCGCCTTGTGGCCGTGGCGATCTCTGGCACAGCCTTGGCCACCATCTATTCAGATGATGGCGGCGCCACCTGGCAGCAGGGTGCCGCCTATGGCGTCTTCTTGGAGGGACGTTCCTTCACCGGGCTCTCTCCGTTCCACGCAGTGCTAGACGGGCACCTCTACATCAGTGCCGTTGCTGGGGGGCGGGCTCAGATTTTGAGCACGCACAACGGCATTGCCTGGCGCTCCCACATCGACATCAACACAGACGGCACCCTGCCTGGCCTGTGCAAGCGCCCGGGCGTGGATTCGTTCATCTTCAACGGCAGCACGACGGCGGGGCCAGCGCTGGAGACCAACACGGCTGCACAGGAGCTTTACTATGAACTTTGAGTTTGATCTGTGGGGCTGGTACATCGGCCAGGTCGAAGAGCCGGGCCTGCGCACCACGCCGGTAGCCCCCGCCAACACGTCCCTCACCGAGGTGGAGGGCGAGCCTCGTGCCAACTGGACGGGCGTGGAGTGGGTGGAGCTGCCCTACCTGGCGCCGCCCGCCCCGGTAGAGCCCGAGGCAGACCCCCGCCTGTGGTGGGTTGACGTGGGCCCGTTCTACGACCGCTTTGGCACGGACGCCCTGGCCATTGCCGCCAGCGACCACGGCGCATGCAAGGCCGTGCAGACCCTCACCGGCGTGCGCAAGTACATCGACCTGCGAGACCCGCGTGTGGCCGCAATGATCGACATGCTGATCGCCACAGCCCAGCCTGCCGCACAGCCCTGGGCGCCAGGCTCCGGCCCCATGACCGCCGCGAAGAAGTTGGCCATCCTGACCACTCCGACCGTCGAACACGAACGCCACATCAAGGGCCTGGAGGGCTGATCCATGCAAGTCGCTTTCTACAAAGGCCGCAAGCGCCTGTTCAACCGGCTCACCGCCTGGTGGCTGCGTGGCCCCTACAGCCATTGCGAGCTGATCCTGGGTGCCGATGCCCAAGGCCGTTCCATTTGCGCCAGCAGCTCGTTCATGGACCGGGGCGTGCGCGTCAAGCACATGGCCCTGAACCCTGCCCACTGGGACGTGATCGAGGTGGGCGGCAGTGTTGCCGATGCGCGCGACTGGCTGCAGGCGCACAACGGGCAGGGCTACGACCTGCTCGGCTTGGCTGGCTTCATCGCCCGCGTGCTGGGCCACGACAAGGCCCGGTGGGTGTGCAGCGAGGCTGTGGCCGCAATGCTGGGCCTGCCGGATGCCTGGCGGTTCGACCCGTGCAGCTTGTGGGCTGCGCTGAGCCGGACCCCCGTCGGGACAGGGGGCGTGCATGCCGCCACCTGATGAGTACACGGGGCCCGAGCGCCGCGCCGCCACACCTTCTGAGGTGCGGCTGACCGAGGAGACCGGCGCCTGGCTGGAGTCGAAGATGGCTGCAGCTGTGCGCGAGGGCATCAAGGGAGCGATGACCGAGGAGACTGCCGCCGCGTTCTGGGCTGCGGGGCTGACGGTGTTGCAGAAGCAAGCCACGCAGCACGCAGGTCGGTTTGTGCTGGGCGGACTGTGGGGGTTGTTTCGCAAGGCCAGCCTGTTCATGGCGCTGGGGGGCATCGTGTATGCCATCGGCGGGTGGGCGGCGCTGGCGACCCTGTTCAAAGCACTTTTTACGAGCGGATCACCATGAGCACCAAAGACCCGATTGCGCTGATTGCAGCGCTGCAGGACGCCAACGTGCAGGCCTTCTTGCGCATGCTGCGGCATGGCGAGGGCACTGCGGGCGATGACGGCTACCGCGTGATGTTTGGCGGTGGCCACCTGGTGGGGCTGGATGGCCAGCCGGGCACGGCCGACGACTTTGCCGACCACCCGCGCCGGGCCATCACCCGCAAGCTGGGGGGCACGCCCATCACCAGCACGGCGGCGGGGGCGTACCAGTTCCTGTCGAAGACCTGGGACGGGCTGGTGAAGCAGTATGGCTTCGCCGACTTCTCGCCCATGAACCAGGACCTGGGCGCCGTGGCGCTGATCCTGGGCCGCAAAGCTCTGGACGATGTGATCGCCGGGCGCTTTGAGGACGCCGTGCGCAAGTGCAACCGCGAGTGGGCCAGCCTGCCAGGTAGCCCCTACGGCCAGCCGGTGGTGACCATGGCCCGGGCGCGGCAGGAGTACGAGGCCCACGGCGGGACGTATGCACCGGCTGCGCCCGAGGTGGCGCCCACGCTGGACGATTTCATCAACCCGGTGGCGCTGGCCGCCGACACCATCACCCCTCAACCCTCCAAGGAGCAACCCATGGCCCCGTTTGTCGCTGCAGTGCTGCCATCCCTGATTGACCTGGTGCCCAAGCTGGGCCGCTTGTTCTCGTCTGGCTCTGAGACTTCGGAGCGCAACATCAAGGCCGCCGAGATCGTGGTGGCGGCGGCCAAGGAAGCCATTGGCGCGCGCAATGAGCAGGAGCTGCTGGAGACCATCGGCAGCGACCCGGCTGCGGCCGCTGCCGTGCGCGGGGCCATCGAAGCTCAATGGTTCAAGTTGGAAGAGGTGGGCGGCGGCATTGTGGCCGCGCGCGAGGCCAACGCGGCGTACCTGCAGCCAGGCACACAGGGGTTTTGGCACAACCCGGCGTTCTGGATCTCGCTGTTGCTGCTGCTGCCGCTGTATGGGCTGATCGTGGATGTGCTGTTTGTTCACCCAGACAACTACAGCAGCGAACTGCGCGTGCAGTTTGTGACGGCGCTCCTTGGGGTGATTGCCCTAATTGGTGCGTACTGGCTGGGGACCAGCTTCAGCAGCCAGCGTAAGACGGAGTTGCAGGCGGGTGGGGGGAAGTTGCCGGGGGGCTAACAGCCGTGCACACGCGTGCACGGCCTAAGAGGCCCGGCGACTTGATCTATCAATGAGCGTAGGTCGTATCGCCTGCAGAGCGTTCAACAAATTCCAGGCGAGTACGGATCAGATTATTGATGGCCCTAGTGGAATCGGCGATTCGAAGCTGTTGCCGAACCTGCGTCAACGGCACGTGCTCCACCAACTGGACGATTGCCGCATTGATGAAGGCGGATGGGACAGCAAGAATCCCGTTAAAGGAGAGAGTTACCTCTTCTCCTTGCGCCAACCGAGGCTTGAGCAAGTCAAAAATTGCTTGCCCATCCGCGTAGGTAGAAGCTTGGGGCGCGTGCTCCTGGATGCGTATGACTACCATGTGAACACCTCCTCTTCGGTATCGTTTCGGAGTTCCTGCAGTGTATCGGTTTCGAGGACAACGCGCACCAGTGTGCCGGGGTAGGCCCAGTCTGTCTTCCACGCCCTGATCTTAGGTTCTTCGGGCCCTCGCTCCGCTTTGGCGTATCCCTGGCCAGATCGGATGGTTACATGACCACCATTTTTTTGTGCTGTGAAATTTGCAAGTTGCCAGAGGCCCCATCCCCTGTTCGAAACCACCGAGCCAGTGGTAAAGCCCTTTTCAAACGCTTGCTCCAAGGCGTTGCTATCGGAGATGTTCGGAATTTTTGTGCGCACCCTGTGCGGAATTCCCTTACCGTGATCGGATATTATCACCTCAAGAGTTTTTCTTTTAGGGTAGTGTTGGGCAAAAACACAGCCCTCATTGACTCCTGAGTGATAAGCGACGTTGTGATAAGCCTCTTCAAGAGTTGCCCTGAGCACATCTAAAGATTGTGGCGTTATGCCTAAAGAGGTTGCAATCCATGGCATTAGTTCGCCTGTTAGATGGCCATAGTAATTATTGATGCCAAAAATATGGATTGGCACCGTTGTTGGCCTTCTGGTCCTGCCCTGGAAAACTCGAGTTCCGATCATCGTGGAATAAAATCCACTGTCATCTAGATAGTTGTTGACATCGGTGGTCATGTCGTGGTTGGTGAATATAATTTCCTTTTGATAGTGCTCAAGTATTTTTATTGAATTGTAAAGAGCGGCTAGCCCTGATGGATCAATAAAAGTTATGCCTGAAAAATCAAAAACAACTCCACGTGCATTCTGGAGAATAACTTTATTAATCACTTCTTCATGAATGAAATGATTGCATTCCTGATGGGTCAGGCGATAAGGTATTTTTACTGCGCGCATTGATTTCTTTTGTAGGCCGATGTCTCGATCAGGAAGTTTAAACTCTCTCGCTGCTTCGGGTCATTGGCGTTGGCGTCCAGCAGGTGGCGCACTAGCATATGGGTAGCAACGCTTTGGCTTGCGCTGCTGTACCGCTGGCTTGAAAGAGTAGGCATCCAAGGGCTAGACCACCACCGGCACCGCCCACCAGGCCTGCTTCAGGTATCTGTGGTCCGCATCAAAGTCCTGGCCAGTCAGGCGCATTCCCCCGTGAAGCATCCGCAGATGCGCGTGGTTGAGTGGTGGCAGCAGAGCAGAATGGTCTGGCGCCCCCTCCTTGGGTAATAGCAGGGCGTGGTGAAGTGGCTCGCCTGTACCTGGGCGTTTAAGTCGGTACACCAGCCATCCGCGTTGCCCGTTGGCCCTGGCCACCTCATTCTGCAGGCGTTTTCCCTGGCCGTCGTAGAGCCGATAAACGTTGCAGTACATGCGCCTTCAGAACGGGATGCGCTCTACCTCAAAGCGGCATGTGGCCACGTCCCCAAACTCTTGCAGGGCCACCTGGCGGGCCTGCGCATTGGCCTTGCCCCAATGCTGCACTAGCGCCAGGTCGCCAGGCGAAAGTGGGCCGGGCGGCATAGCCTCCAGCGCCTGCATCGAATCGAGTGCTGCAGCCACGTTGTCTGCTGTGCCGTAGGTTCGCTCAAGTTCTTGCGCGTACTGCGTTTCAATCCTCATGCGGTCGGCCGCGTGCAGATCTTCGGGGTAGTCGCGCAAGGCGACTGAATAGACGATGTCAAGGGTGTGCATGGTGGTTCCAAAAATACACTGTGAAAATATACAGTATTTTGTTGTTGCACTCAATCGCGCGGCATTTCGTTCATACCCTCCGGCGCGTCGTACCCTCCCACCAGGTTGCCCTCTCGGTCGATGCGCAGCGCGCGCGAGTTGCCCCCCCTGCCAACCAGGATCAGGTCTATCTGGTAGTCGTGCCCCGTGGCCGCAGGATCTGGCCGCATGCCCCTGGCATAGACCACGATGCGCTCGAAAGTGTCGGCCACCAGTTGGCGGGCGCGCAGCCTGGCGTCTATGTCCTGGGCCTCCACACCGGCCGCAAGGGCGCGCCAAGCTTCGTCGGCGCCTTTGGTGTCTTTGCGCGCCAGGTTGGCCAGCTCGTGCTCTGCCGCCTGCAGGGCTCTTTGCGCGTCTTGCAGCTCGGTTTCCAGCTGGCGGGCCCGGCGGGCAAAGACCATGGGCGTTCCCTCACCCGCGCTAGCCAGCATGGCGTCTGTGATCTTCTCCAGCTGCGCCTCGATGTCCCTCACGCGGCCGCGCGCTGTGGCTACGTGCGCGCGCTGCCCCTCGGTGCGGTCAGTGCCAAACAGGCCCTGCAGGTTCACGATGTCGCTGCAGTAGGTCATGATGGCCCGCTCCACCGGCGCCACGCTGGTGCTGGCCTGCACCGCGCAGCCGCCACCATAGGCCGCGTTTGATGCGCAAAGCAGGCGCCGGTAACCGTCGCGGATTCGCCCATCTGGCAGGCGTGGCTTCGTGGCCAGGTTCTGCCCGGCCATGGGGCGGCCGCAATACCCGCACACGGTGATGCCTAGCCCTGTGATGACATGCGGCAGATCCCCCTTCACCCTGCGGCGCCCCGTCTGCGCGGCCACCCGCTGCAGCTCGTCGTACTCGGCCTGGCTAAGAATGGCGGGGTAGTAGCCCTCAAGCAGGTACTGCTCGCCGTCCACGCTCACGGGCTTGGCGCCCATCAGCTGCGGCATCTTGATCATCCGATAGATCTGCTGCGTGTGGTTCGCATCGCTTGTGCCGTACAGCTGCAGGCCCTCGGCATTCAGCGCCTGCACGATGCGCTTTCCCCCCTGGCCGTCCACGTACAGCGCTATGGCCCGGCGCACAGCCTCCACCCGCTCGGGCACCAGCTCCCATCCCCCATTCGGCCCGCCTGGCGCCTCGTGCAGCCAGTCGGGGTCGTGCCCCTGGCGCACCCGGCCGCGATAGGTGCCCGCCTTCCATCCCTCGCACAGCCGCCGAATGCTGGCCTTCACCCGCTTGCTCTTGGTGTCACTTTCCTCATGGGCCCGGATCATCACCAGCAGGCTGTACACCAGGTCCATCGGGTTCTCTTTCAGGCGCTCCCGGCTGTAGGCCTTTCCGTCGCTGGCAGTGACCACTGTGATGCCCGCATTTACAATCTGGGCCAGTTGCGCCTGGGCCTGGATCGGCTCGGCGCGTGAGAGCCGGTCTAGCCCCTCTACGACAAGCACCGATCCAGACGCGATCCGCCCGGCCTCAACCCCCGCCAGGAACGCCCCCAGCGCCCCCGATTTGACGTGCCGCTGGTGGTAGGCCGACAGGCCTTCGTCCAGCATCGTGAGCTTGTCGTCCAGCTGCAGCCCGTGCTCTGCTGCCCATTTCGCGGCGTATGCCTCCTGGCGTTCGCGGCTGTGGCCAGCGGCCTGGCGCGGATCAGAGAACCGCATGTAGCTGTAGACAAGACCTTTCACAATCACCCCCACCATGACTGAAACGATAGAAAAACCAGCACGCTCGCCGCGTATAGGTATGGTATCCCTCGGATGCCCCAAGGCGCTGACCGATTCCGAACTCATCCTCACGCAACTGAGCGCAGAGGGCTACGAAACCTCCAAGACCTTCCATGGCGCGGATCTGGTCATTGTCAACACCTGTGGCTTCATCGATGACGCCGTCAAGGAAAGCCTGGACACCATTGGCGAGGCGCTGGCCGAAAACGGCAAGGTGATCGTCACCGGCTGCCTGGGCGCACGTGCGGGCGAAGGCGGCGGCAACATGGTGCGCGAGATGCACCCCAGTGTGCTGGCCGTGACCGGGCCACACGCCACGCAGGAGGTGATGGACGCCGTCCACCTGAACCTGCCCAAGCCCCATGATCCCTTCATCGACCTGGTGCCCGGCGGTTTCGGCATCGCGGGCATCAAGCTCACCCCGAAGCACTACGCTTACCTCAAGATCAGCGAGGGCTGCAACCACCGCTGCACCTTCTGCATCATCCCTTCGATGCGTGGCGACCTGGTGTCGCGGCCCATTGGCGACGTGCTGAGCGAGGCCAAGGCCCTGTTCGAAGGTGGTGTGAAGGAGCTGCTGGTCATCAGCCAGGACACCTCGGCCTATGGCGTGGATGTGAAGTACCGCACCGGCTTCTGGGACGGCAAGCCCGTCAAGACGCGCATGCTGGAGCTGGTGCAGACCCTGGGCGAAATCGCCGAGCCCTATGGCGCCTGGGTGCGCCTGCATTACGTGTACCCGTACCCCAGCGTGGATGAGGTCATCCCGCTCATGGCCACGGGCAAGGTACTGCCGTACCTGGACGTGCCCTTCCAGCACAGCCATCCCGACGTGCTCAAGCGCATGAAGCGCCCCGCCAGTGGCGAACGCAACCTGGAGCGCATCCAGCGCTGGCGCGAGGCCTGCCCTGAGCTGGTGATCCGCAGCACCTTCATTGCGGGCTTTCCGGGCGAGACCGAAGAGGAGTTCCAGCACCTGCTCGACTTTGTGCGCGAGGCGCAGATCGACCGTGCGGGCTGCTTTGCCTACAGCGATGTGAACGGTGCCGCCGCCAACGAGCTGCCCGGCATGCTGCCGATGGAAGTGCGCGAAGAGCGCCGTGCCCGCTTCATGGCCGTGGCCGAAGAGGTCTCCATCGCCAAGCTGCAGCGCCGCGTGGGTGCCACCATGCAGGTGCTGGTGGACCACGCCCCCGCGCTGGGCAAGAAGGGCGGCCGGGGCCGCAGCTATGCCGATGCGCCCGAAATCGACGGCGTGGTGCACCTGCTGCCGCCCGAGAAGATCAGCAAGCAGCTCAAGGTGGGCGAGTTCACCCGCGCGCGCATCGTGGGCACGCAGGGGCATGACCTGGTGGCCGTGCCGGTGTGAAAATCGCCCGGGCTGTCAAATTTGCTATGGTTTGAATAGCTGTCAGCGCTTGCCCATCAGGCGCTGAGCCTCAACAACACCAATAAAAAAGGCTTCCCGAGGGAAGCCTTTTTGGTGGGCCGAGGCAGAAGCCTCAGACAAGCCTTACACGCGCTTGCGGTATTCGCCGGTGCGGGTGTCGATTTCGATCTTGTCGCCTTGCGACACGAACAGGGGCACAGGCACTTCGAAGCCGGTAGCGATCTTGGCGGGCTTGAGCACCTTGCCGGACGTGTCGCCCTTGACGGCGGGTTCCGTCCAGGTGATTTCGCGCTCGACGCTGGTGGGCAGTTCGACCGAGATGGCCTTGCCGTCATAGAACACCACTTCGAGGGACATGCCGTCTTCTAGGTAGTTCAGTGCGTCGCCCATGTTCTCGGCTTCGACTTCGTACTGGTTGTATTCGGTGTCCATGCACACATACATGGGATCGGCGAAGTAGGAGTAGGTGCACTCCTTCTTGTCCAGGATCACGTTGTCGATCTTGTCGTCGGCCTTGAACACGTTTTCGGTGCCGAAGTTGCCGATCAGGCTCTTGAGCTTCATGCGCACGGTGGCTGCACCACGGCCGCCACGGGCGTATTCGGTCTTCAGGACAACCATGGGGTCCTTGCCGTGCATGATCACGTTGCCGGCGCGGATTTCTTGAGCGATTTTCATAGCGAGTTGCTTGGGTTGGGGCCGCTCAACGCGCGGGCCGGTGGCTTTCTGTTGTCTCGCAGGGGAGGCAGAAGGCGCGCCGTGCCGATGCATGTTCCGCGGCGGGAATGCGCGAGGGCTGGGCACCGGTGTGCCGCACCTGATTTGCGCAAAGCCTCGGATTTTACCGTTTTTCGGCGACAAAGCCCAAAAGTTGCGCCACAAGGTTGTCCTGCGTCAGCAGGCGCGTGCGTGCGGCCGCAATGCAGGCGGTCCATTCGGCCAGGGTGTCGTCGCCGGGCCACTGCAGGGGCGCGGTGTTGAGCCCGTTCCAGGTGGCGTGGAACTGCCGCAGCGATGCCGGGGCCTGCAGCCAGTCCAGAAACGCCCAGAGCTTGTCGTGGTGGGCGTTGTCGTGCTGGGGGTAGATCTGCCAGACCAGGGCCTGCCTAGCCCACAGCGCCCGCACCAGCGAATCTTCGCCGCGCACAAAGTTCAGGTCGCAGGCCCACAGCATGTCGTCAAACGCCGTCTGGGTGCGTGCAGGCAGGTATGAAATGTATAGCTGCCCAAGCTTGTCGGGCGCGCCCATGCGGGCATTTTGGCCCTGGTTTTGGGCGGCGCCAAGTGCGGCCTGCACCGCCACCGTGGGGCGGCCCGGCGTGACCAGCAACTGCGTGGGCTGGGCCTGGCTGTATTGCAGCAGCTCGGGCAGGGCGGCGGGCTCGTAGCAGAACAGCGACACCCAGCGCCGCCCTGGGCCGTCGTCGTTGTCAAGACCAAACGCGTCGGCGTGCGCCTGGCGCCAGGCGGTGCGGTCAAACGCCTGCCGCCGGACCATCAGGTCGTCTTCGCGCAGCAGCCCGCCAGTGGCTGGCGTGAAGCCGGGGTAGAAGAACCACCGTGTCCAGCCCGCAGCAGGGCCTGACAGGAGGGGCGATGGCAGCCGGTGGGTGCGCTCCACATAACGCTCGGCCGACAGGTATTCCAGGTTGATCCAGACAGGTTTTTGGCCGTTTGCGCGCGACTGGTGTACGCCATAAGCTATGAATTCAGGAGCAATCTCGCAGCCGAACGCCTCAACCATCACATCGGGTGCTGGTTCGTGGGGGCCGGGCGGGGGCGCGCCCCAGGCGCGCAGTTCCACACCCGGGCAGCCTGCGGGCGCCATCCACGCGAGGGCCGAGGCGTCGTCCACCCACAGGCGCACGCGGTGGCCCAGGCTGGCCAGTTGCGCCACCAGCCGCCAGCACACGCCGATGTCGCCAAAGTTGTCGATCACGCGGCAGAACACATCCCATTGCAATGCGGGGAGCGCGGGGGGGGCGGGCGCTTTGGCCGTCATGCCATGTTTCCTTGTTGCGGTGCACCAGCGCGCAGATGGTCCACCAGCAGCCGTGCCACGCTGGACAGGGACTCCTCGGACCGCACGCACAGCACCAGCTGCCGGTGCGCCCAGGGCTCGCTCAGCGTGACCACGCGGATGGGTTGCGAGCCCTTGTACAGCGCGGCGCTGCCCCGCGGCATCACGCCCACGCCCAGGCCGGCAGCCACCATCAGGCACAGCGCGTCGTAGCTGGTGACCTGCATGCGCAGCCGCAGCGGCAGGCCTGCTTCGGATGCGGCGCGGGTCAGCTGGTTGTTGATGGCGCTGCCCGGGTGCGCGCCCACAAAGTCGTAGGGCAGGGCGTCGGCCAAGCGGGCGGACTTGCGCCGCGCCAGCGCATGGCCGGTGGGCACCACCAGCACCAGCTCGTCACGGCGGTAGGGCAGCTGCACCACGCGGTCACCGTAGTGGCCCTGGTTGAGGATGCCCACATCGGCCGCGTTTTCGGCCACCGACTGGGCGATGGCCGTGCTGATCTGCTCCTGCAGCCGCACATCCACCTGCGGGTGCAGCGCCATGAAGCTCTGCAACTGCGCCGGCAGGAACTGCGTGATGGCCGAGATGTTGGCCACCACGCGCACATGGCCACGCACGCCGGCACCGTACTCGCGCATCTGGCTGGCAATGCCGTCCAGATCGTTGAGCACGCCACGCGCCAGGTTTAGCAGTGCATAGGCGGCGGCGGTGGGCTCGGTGCCCTTGTTGCTGCGGGTAAAAAGCTCCACACGCAGCGTGCCCTCCAAGTCCGCCAGGCGCCGGCTCACAGCGGAGGCCGCAAGATGCTCGCGTGCGGCAGCCGCAGCAATGGTGCTTTCTTCCATCACGGCAACAAACAGGCGCAGGGACACGGGATCGAGTTTCATGGGGCACCGATGGTAGCAAGCTGCCATGCCGGTTTGCGATGGTGGCTTGTTGCTTGAGCGTTTTGCAGGCGGGCGGCGGGTGCGCATCATTGCGGCCCAGCATCACCGCCTGCACGAGACAAACCGTTCTATGGATTCCATTGCTTCCCCCGCCGCCTTGCAAGGCGTGCGCGTCATCGAAATGGGCCAGCTCATTGCCGGGCCGTTCTGCGGCAAGACGCTGGGCGAGTTTGGCGCCGACGTGATCAAGATCGAGGCGCCCGAGTCCGGTGACCCATTGCGCAATTGGCGCCTGATCAAGGAAGGCACCTCCGTCTGGTGGCAGGTGCAGTCGCGCAATAAGCGCTCGGTGGCGCTGGACCTGCGCCAGAAGGAAGGCCAGGACATCGCCCGCCAGCTGATTGCTGAAGCCGATGTGCTGGTCGAAAACTTCCGCCCCGGCACGCTGGAAGGCTGGGGCATGTCGCCCGATGAGCTGCACGCGCTCAACCCTGGCCTCGTGATCCTGCGCATCTCGGGTTACGGTCAGACGGGGCCCTACCGAGACCTGCCGGGTTTTGGCGTGATCGGCGAAGCCATGGGCGGCCTGCGCCACCTGACGGCGGAGCCGGGCCGTGTGCCGGTGCGTGTGGGCGTTTCCATCGGCGACACGCTGGCGGCACTGCACGGCACCATCGGCGTGCTCACGGCGCTGTACCACCGCAAGGCCAATGGGGGCCATGGCCAGGTGATTGATGTGGCCTTGCACGAGGCGGTGTTCAACGTGATGGAAAGCCTGATCCCCGAGTACAGCGCTTTTGGTGCCGTGCGGGAGGCGGCCGGCAGCGCGCTGCCGGGCATTGCACCCAGCAATGCCTACCCCTGCCAGGACGGCTGGGTGCTGGTGGCGGGCAATGGCGACAGCATCTTCAAGCGGCTGATGACGGCGATTGGCCGCCAGGACCTGGCCGACGCCCCAGACCTGAGCAGCAACACCGGCCGCGTGGCGCGGGTGGGCGAAATCGACGCCGCCATTGGTGCCTGGACGTCCGCGCGCTCGGTGTTGCAGGTGATGGAGACCCTGGGCGCCGCCCGCGTGCCTGCGGGCAAGGTCTACACCGCCAAGGATATTGCCGAAGATCCGCACTACCGTGCCCGCGACATGCTGCTGACGCAGCAGACGCGCGACGGCTACAGCGTGGAGGTGCCTGGCATCGTGCCCAAGCTCTCGGGCACGCCGGGCAGCATCCGCAGCAGTGCGCCGCACCTGGGCGACGACACGGATGCGGTGCTGGCCGAGGCAGGCCTCACGGCCGAACAGATCGCGCTGCTGCGCAGCAAGGGAGTGATTCAATGAGTGCATCCAACACCGTATGGCAGGGCGCAGGCCGCCGCATCCATATGCAGGAAGTCGGCCTGCGCGACGGCCTGCAGATGGAAAAGGCCTTTGTGCCCACGGCCGACAAGATCGCGCTGTGCAATGCGCTGTCGGCGGCGGGTCTGTCCAAGATCGAAGTGACTTCGTTCACTTCGCCCACCGCCATTCCTGCGCTGAAAGATGCCGAGGTCGTGATGCGCGAGATCACACGGCGCCCTGGCACGGTCTACACCGCGCTGGTGCCCAACCTGCGCGGTGCCGAGCGCGCCATCGAGTCGCGCACGGACGAGTTGAACCTGGTGATGTCGGTCAGCGCCACGCACAACCTGGCCAACCTGCGCATGACGCAGGAACAGTCGTTTGCGGCGTTGGCGCAAGTGGTGGCCCTGGCGCAGGGCGCCAACGTGGCGGTGAATGTGTCGCTGTCCTGCGTGTTCGGCTGCCCCATGGAAGGCGATTTGGCCCAGGCCGACGTGTTCGACTGGGTGCAGCGCTTTGTGGACTTGGGCGTGCGTGGCATCACGCTGTGCGACACCACGGGCATGGCTTACCCCACGCAGGTGCATCAGCTCACGGCGGCGGCCCGCGCGCTTTGGCCGGGGGTGGAGTTCACCCTGCATTTCCACAACACGCGTGGCATGGGGCTGGCCAATGTGCTGGCGGCCATTGACGCAGGCGCAGACCGGTTCGATGCCTCGCTGGGTGGCCTGGGCGGCTGCCCCTATGCGCCGGGCGCCAGCGGCAATGTGTGCAGCGAAGAGATCGTGCATGCACTGGCGCTGATGGGCTATGACACCGGGGTGGATCTGGCACAACTGGTGGCGGCGGCGCAGCAACTGCCTGCGTTGATCGGCCACGATATTCCCAGCCAGATCGCCAAGGCGGGACCGCGCCTGGCGCTGCACCCGGTGTCTACCGATTTCGAGGCGATCCGCGAAAGAGCACTTGCCCGCTGAGCGCGGGCGAGCCTGCATTCATACATAACACCAGGAGACAAAAGCCATGACCTTCCCCACCCCACTGTCCCGCCGCATCTTCAGCGCCGCCGTGCTGTGCTCCGCTGCCTTCGCAGCGGGCGCGCAGGACAAATACCCCTCCAAGCCCATCACCGTGGTCGTGCCCCAGGCTGCCGGTGGCGCCAACGACGCCATTGCGCGCGTGGTGGTGCAAAAACTCAGCGAGCAGCTGGGCCAGAGCGTGATCGTGGACAACCGCCCTGGCGCGGGCGGCACGCTGGCCACCGGCACTACAGCCCGGGCGCGCAACGACGGCTACACGCTGCTGCTGACGGCAGACAGCGCCCATGTGATTGGCCCTGCGCTGTACAAGAACCCGGGGTTCGATCCGGTCAAGGACTTTGCACCCGTGGCGCCCGTGGCTACGGCGGGCTATGTGCTGGTGGCGCATCCATCCTTCCCGGCCAACACCGTGGCCGAAATGGTGGCTTTGGCCAAGGCCAGCCCTGGCAAATATGCGATTGCCTCGGCGGGCAACGGCACGCTGAACCACCTGATTGGCGAGATGCTGCAAAAGGCGGGGGGCATCCAGCTGCAGCACATTCCGTACAAGGGTTCTGCGGCAGCCGCCACCGACGTGGTGGGCGGGCAAGTGCCGCTGTCGGTGCAAAGCCTGCCATCGGCCATTGCGTTCATCAAGGCGGGCAAGCTCAAGGTGCTGGGCGTGGTCAATGAAAAGCGCGTGGCCGCGCTGCCCGACGCGCCCACGATTGGCGAGACGATCAAGGGCTTTGGCCAGGCGCCCTGGTATGCGCTGTTTGCCCCGGCCGGCACGCCCGCGCCCATCGTGGCGCAGTTGCAGGCCGAGGTGGTCCGTGCGCTGGAGCACAAAGACGTGGTGGACAAGCTGGCCACCGTGGGCTGCGAGCCCTTCAAGGGTACGGCGGCGCAGCTGGCGGCGCTGGTGCAGTCCGACCTGCCCAAGTGGAGCCGTGTGGTCAAGGAGACGGGTGCGACGGTGGATTGAGCGGTGCACGACTGTCGAACCCTGCTGCCTTTTGATACTCAGACCTTTCACAACAACGACAACGGAGACATCCCTTTCATGAAAACCACCCGCAAACAGTTCACCACCCTGGCCCTTGCCGCAATGGCCACCATCAGCTTCATCGGCCACGCAGCGGCGCAGGGCGCCTACCCGTCCAAGAATGTGACCCTTGTGGTGCCCACAGCAGCCGGTGGCACCACCGACCTGTCGGCCCGCATGCTGGCGCAGGCGCTTGCGCCGGTGCTGGGCCAGTCGGTCATCGCAGACAACAAGGGCGGGGGCAACGGCAACATCGCGGCCAGCGCCGTCAAGCGGGCCGAGGCCGATGGCTACACGCTGCTGATGCAGTACTCGGGCTACCACGTCATCTCGCCCCACATCACCAAACAAAAGCAGTGGGAGCAGAGCGACTTCCAGCCCGTGGCCAATGTGATCTCGGCTCCGCAGATCATCGTGGTGCGGGCCGACCTTCCGGTGAAAACGCTGCCCGAGCTGATCGCCCACGCCAAGGCCAACCCCGGCAAGCTCAACTACGCCTCGTCGGGCAATGGCTCCCTCCAGCACGTGACCGGTGCCATGCTGGAGCAGCAAGGCGCCATCAAGATGGTCCACGTGCCCTACAAGGGCACAGGCCCCGCGCTGCAGGACCTGCTGGGCGGCCAGGTGGACCTGACCTTTGGCACTGCACCCCCGTTCATGCCCCACATTGCCAGCGGCAAGCTGCGCGTGCTGGCCGTGACGGGCAAGCAGCGCCTGCCCAGCCTGCCCGATGTGCCCACCACCGCCGAGGCGGGCTACCCCAAGGTCGATGCCACCTCGTGGTTTGCGGTGTTTGCCCCCGCCGCCGTACCCAAGGCCGTGGTGGACAAGCTCACGGCCGACATCCGCACCGTGGTGCAGAACCCGGCCTTCCAGCAAAAGGCACAAGAGCAGGGCGCCACGGCGGACTACCAGACCCCCGCGCAGTTGGGCGACAAGGTGAAGGCTGATCTGGCCAACTGGGCGCAGGTGGTGAAGACCTCGAAGATCGAGGCGGAATGATTCGGATATTTTTATGAAAATGGCCGCTAGCGCTTGATGGATAAGCGCTAGCAGCTATTTATTTGATAGTGAATGGGGCAGGATGCGCGCGGGGCCACAATACGCGCCATGTCCCATTCCGAAGAACTCCTGGCGCAGGTGGCTGCGCTGCCCGCGCTACCGGGCGTGTACCGCTATTTCGACGCGCAGGATGCGCTGCTGTACGTGGGCAAGGCGCTCAATCTCAAGCGCCGGGTGTCCAGCTACTTCCAGAAGAACCATGGCGGCACGCGCATCGGCCACATGGTCAGCAAGATCGTGCGCATGGAGACCACGGTGGTGCGCTCCGAGGCCGAGGCGCTGCTGCTGGAAAACAACCTCATCAAGACGCTGAACCCCAAGTTCAACATCCTGTTCCGCGACGACAAGAGCTACCCCTATCTCAAGATCACCGGCACGCCGGGCGCCCACACGCGGGGCGATGCGCCGGGCCAGGTGTTTCCGCGCATGGCGTACTACCGGGGCGCGGTCGATAAAAAACACCGGTACTTTGGCCCGTACCCCAGCGCCTGGGCGGTGAAGGAAACCATCCAGCTGCTGCAAAAGGTGTTCCGGCTGCGCACCTGCGAAGACACGGTGTTTGCCAACCGCACGCGGCCCTGCCTGCTGTACCAGATCAAGCGCTGCACCGGGCCTTGTGTGGACTTGATATCGCCCGAGGCTTATGCCGCCGACGTGTCGCATGCCGAGGCACTGCTGCGCGGCGAAACGCAGGAGCTGCTGCAGGCGCTGGAGGCGCGCATGATGGCGCATTCGGACAAGCTGGAGTTTGAGCAGGCGGCCGAGGTGCGCAACCAGATCCAGGCGCTGTCGCGCGTGCTGCACCAGCAGTCCATCGAGACGGTGGATGACAAGGATGTGGACATCCTCGCGGTGCGCGTGCAAGGCGGCCGCGCCTGCGTGAACCTGGCCATGGTGCGCGGTGGCCGCCACCTGGGCGACCGGCCTTATTTCCCGGTGCATGTGGAAGACGCTGCAGCGGTGTATGCGGAAGAGGGGGGCGATAGTGCCGAGGCTGTGGAAGGCGTGGAGGGCGTCGAGGACGCGGCCACCGCCCCGGCCAAGCCCGCCCGCCCCGTGGAGGCGCTGGTGCTTGAAGCCTTCATCGCCCAGCATTACATCGGCGTGCCCGTACCCCCGCTGCTGGTGACCAGTGTGCCGGTGGACAAGGCCTTGCTGGATGCGCTGACCGAGCAAAGTGGCCTGCGCGTGAACGCCATCCACCAGCCCCGCGAACAGCGCCGCGCCTGGCTGGACATGGCGCAAAAGAACGTCGACCTGCAACTCGCCCGCCTGCTGGCCGAGGAGGGATCGCAGCAGGCCCGCACCCGCGCGCTGGCCGAGGCGCTCGATTTGCCACCCGAAGACCTGGACCAGCTCACCATCGAGTGTTTCGACATCTCGCACACGGCGGGCGAATCTACCCAGGCATCGTGTGTGGTGTTCCACCACCACAAGATGCAGAGCAGCGAATACCGCCGCTACAAGATCGAGGGCATCACGGGGGGCGACGACTATGCCGCCATGCGCCAGGTGCTGACGCGCCGCTACAGCAAGGTGGTGGAGGCGCAGCGCGAAGAGGGCGGCATTGACTATGCGAAGTCTCCGGAGGCGCAAGCCGCAGCCCGGCCCAAGGGCCAGGCGCGTTTGCCCGACCTGGTGCTCATCGACGGCGGCAAGGGCCAGGTGGGCGTGGCGCGCGAGGTGTTCACCGCGCTGGGGCTGGACCTGACGCGCATCGTGGGGGTCGAGAAGGGCGAGGGCCGCAAGGTGGGCCTGGAAGAGCTGGTGTTTGCCGATGGGCGCGAAAAGGTCTACCTGGGCAAGGATTCGGCTGCGCTGATGCTGGTCGCGCAGATTCGCGACGAGGCGCACCGCTTTGCCATCACCGGCATGCGCGCTGCGCGGGCCAAGGTGCGTGTGGGTGGCGGGCAGCTCGAAGAAATTGCAGGGGTGGGGCCCAAGAAGCGGGCGCGGCTGCTGCAGCGGTTTGGCGGGGTGCGTGGCGTGGCCTCGGCCAGCGTGGAAGACCTGGCCACGGTGGACGGCATCTCGCGCGAACTGGCCGAAGAAATTTATAAGGCGCTGAGATAGGCCTTATCGGCGGCGCCATTGCCGTGCCGTGACACAATCGCCGCCATGTTCTGGACTATCCCCACCTTGATGACCTGGACGCGCATCGTCGCGATACCTTTGATCGTGGGGGTGTTCTACGCGCCGCTGGACCCGGCCACACGCAACCTGATTGCCACCGTGATGTTCGTGGTGTTTGCCGCCACCGACTGGCTGGACGGCTACCTGGCCCGCAAGCTCAACCAGACCTCGTCCTTCGGCGCCTTTCTCGACCCGGTGGCCGACAAGTTTTTGGTGTGTGCATCGCTGCTGGTGCTGGTGCACCTGCAGCGCGCCGATGTGTTCGTGGCGCTCATCATCATTGGCCGCGAGATCGCGATCTCGGCCCTGCGCGAATGGATGGCGCAGATCGGTGCAAGCAAGAGCGTGGCCGTGCACATGATCGGCAAAGTGAAGACCACGGTGCAGATGCTGGCCATCCCCTTCCTGCTGTACGACGGGCGCCTGTTTGGCGTGATCGACACGGGCGTGTGGGGCACCTGGCTGATCTGGGCATCTGCGGTGCTCACGGTCTGGTCCATGGTGTATTACCTGCAGAAGGCGCTCCCCGAAATCCGGGCCCGCGTCAAGTAAATCTCAAGCTTTTTTGGCCGTCTGCGCGCTCTGGATAAGCGCAGGCAGCTATATTTTCAGGAGCGTTTGCATGGCGAAACATCGCATTGCCGTGGTGGCTGGCGACGGCATTGGCAAAGAGGTCATGCCCGAGGGCCTGCGCGTGCTGGACGTGGCCGCGCGCAAATTTGGCATCGACCTGCACTTTGACCATTTCGATTTCTCGAGCTGGGACTATTGCGAGAAGCACGGCAAGATGTTGCCCGACAACTGGAAGGAGCAGATCGGCGGCCACGAGGCCATCTACTTCGGCGCTGTGGGCTGGCCCGAAAAGATCGCCGACCATGTCTCGCTCTGGGGCTCGCTGCTGCTGTTCCGCCGCGAGTTCGACCAGTACATCAACCTGCGCCCTGCACGCCTCATGCCGGGGGTGATTGCGCCCGTGGTGCGGCGCGATGGCAGCCCGCGCCTGCCAGGTGAAATCGACATGCTCATCGTGCGCGAGAACACCGAGGGCGAATACTCCAGCATCGGCGGCCGCATGTACGAAGGCACCCCGCGCGAGATCGTGATGCAGGAGACGGTGATGTCCCGCCACGGCGTGGACCGCGTTCTGAAATTTGCCTTCGACCTGGCCCAGTCGCGCCCCAAGAAACACCTGACCAGCGCCACCAAATCCAACGGCATTGCCATCACCATGCCGTACTGGGACGAGCGCGTGGCCGAGATGGCCAGGTCGTATCCGGGTGTGAAGGTGGACAAGTTCCACATCGACATCCTCACAGCCCATTTTGTGCAGCGCCCCGACTTTTTCGATGTGGTGGTGGCCAGCAATCTGTTTGGCGACATCCTCTCGGACCTGGGGCCGGCCTGCACGGGCACCATCGGCATTGCGCCCAGCGCCAACCTCAATCCCACGCGCACCATGCCGTCGTTGTTCGAGCCCGTGCATGGCTCGGCGCCCGACATTGCGGGTCAGGGTATTGCCAACCCCATTGGCCAGATCTGGTGCGGCGCGATGATGCTGGACTTCCTGGGTTACCGCGCCGCGCACGATGCGGTGCTGGCCGCGATCGAGGCGGTGCTGGACCCGCAAAGTGGCGGGCCCCGCACCCCTGATCTGGGCGGCAAGTCCGGCACGCAGGACGTTGGCAAGGCCATCGCCGAGGCCCTGTCGGCCGTTTGAGTGGCGCCGGAATTGGAGTGTCAATACGGGATGCTGCCCATACGGCGTGTTTGAGACAAAACGGCCCTGCAAGCCCTGTCGCAGCGCGAAATACGACTAGAATTCATCCCAACGCTGCCTCAAATCAGCGTGCTGTATTGACACTCTGAAACTCGATGGCTTTAATCTGATGCAGCAGCCACTGCTGTGTATGCCAGTCATTCCCCCGCCTGTTCCCTGTCAGCCCTCGGCTGTGCCGTCAGACGTGTGAAGACCAGATATCCGCGAGACATTCCATCAACTCTTTTCCGAGAGGCTTCTTGTGAACAAAACCGAACTGATTGAGCACATCGCTACCAACGCCGACATCTCCAAGGCCGCTGCTGCGCGTGCCCTGGAATCCACGATCGAGGCTGTCAAGAAGACTCTGAAGAAGGGCGGCACGGTGTCGCTCGTCGGTTTTGGCACTTTTGCTGTGGGCAAGCGCGCTGCCCGCACCGGCCGCAATCCCCGTACTGGCGCTACGATTAAAATCAAAGCTGCTAAAGTTCCAAAGTTCCGTCCTGGCAAGGCATTGAAAGATGCCTTGAACTGAGGATCAAGTTTAGGTGGGGTCCTTAGCTCAGTTGGTAGAGCGGCTCCTTTACACGGAGTAGGTCGGCGGTTCGAGACCGTCAGGACCCACCATCACCGAACAAAGGCGAACGCAAGTTCGCCTTTTGTTTTTTGCCTCTTGAAAGATCGACCATGTTTGAATCCATCCGCAAGCACTCCAAGATCGTGATGATCTTCTTGTTCTTGCTGATCATTCCTTCGTTTGTGCTGGTAGGCATTGACAGCAACTACTTCTCTGAAAAGAGCCCGGTGGTGGCGCGTGTCGATGGAGACAATATCAAGCAGACAGACTGGGACAATGCCCACCGCATGGAGACGGACCGCATTCGCGCGCAGTCTCCCACGGTCGATCCCAAGTTGCTGGATTCGCCCAGCGCACGCTACGCCACGCTGGAGCGCCTGGTGCGCGACCGCGTGCTGGCTGCTGCCGCGCAAAAAATGCACCTCGTCACCAGCGATGCGCGCCTGGCACGCAGCCTGCAAGAGATCCCGGCGATTGCCGGGCTCAAGCGCGCGGATGGAACCCTGGACGCCGAAGCCTACCGCGCCCTGGTGGCCGGCCAGGGCCTCACGCCTGCGGGGTTCGAGGCCAATGTGCGCCGCGACATCTCCACCAACCAGGTCATGGGGGGGGTGATGGGCTCTGCTTTTGGTTCTGATGCGCAGGTCAAGCTGGCCCTGAACGCCTTGTACGAGCGGCGCGACATCCAGGTGGCACGTTTCAATGCCTCCGATTTCGCGAGCAAGGTCGCGCCCACAGATGCGGACCTCGAAACCTATTACAAAGCCCATCCCGCACAGTTCCAGCAATTGGAGCAGGCCGCCGTGGAGTACGTGGTGCTGGACCTCGACAGTGTGCGCGCCACCATCTCCCTGAGCGAAGACGACCTGCGTACCTACTACAAGGAAAACGCGGCGCGGATGACGGCCAAGGAAGAGCGCCGCGCAAGCCACATCCTCGTGAATGCCGCCAAGGATGCACCGGCTGCAGACCGCGAGAAGGCCAAGGCCCGCGCTGCCGAACTGCTCGCCCAGGTGCGCAAGGCGCCTGCGAGTTTTGCGGACGTGGCGAAGAAATCCTCTGACGACAAGGGCTCAGCCGTGGTCGGCGGGGACTTGAACTTCTTCGCCCGTGGTGCCATGGTCAAGCCTTTCGAAGATGCGGCGTTTGCACTGAAGAAGGGTGAGATCAGCGATGTGGTGGAGAGCGACTTCGGCTTCCACATCATCCAGTTGACCGACATCAAGACGCCCCGCCAGCCCTCGTTCGAGGAGCTGCGTCCTTCGATGGAAGCCGAACTCAAGCAGCAGCAGGCCCAGCGCAAATTCGCCGAAGTGGCAGAGTCCTTCACCAACGGTGTGTACGAGCAGGCGGACAGCCTGCAGCCGGTGGCCGACAAGCTCAAGCTCAAGGTGCAGACGGCCACGGGGGTCACCCGCACCCCGGCACCAGGCGCCAAGGGACCCCTGGCCAATGCCAAGTTCCTGGAAGCACTGTTTGCATCGGACTCCGTGCAGAACAAGCGCAACACTGAGGCCGTCGAAGTGGGCCCCAGCCAGATGGCCGCAGGCCGTGTGACAACCTACACCCCGGCTCGCACCTTGCCGCTGGATGAAGTGCGTGCCCGCGTGCGCACCCTCTATGTAGCCGAAAAGTCGGCCGAATTGGCGCGCAAGGAGGGCGAGGCCAAGCTGGCTGCCTGGAAGGCGACGCCGGCCTCGGCCACGGGCCTTTCTGCTGCCACGGAAGTATCGCGTGAGCAGCCCCAGAACCTGCCCCGCCAAGTGATTGACGCCGCCTTGCGCGCACCTGCCGATGCCTTGCCCGGCTGGACGGGCGTGGACCTGGGGGCCGCTGGCTACATGGTGGTCAAGGTCAACCGCGTAGTGCCCCGCCAGGCGCCTGATGCGCAGCGTGCCCAGCAAGAGCGCCAGCAGTACGAGCAGTGGCTGACGACCGCAGAAGGCTTGGCCTATTACGAATTGCTCAAGCAACGCTTCAAGGTGCAGATCAAGGCCCCGCGTCCTGACGCTGCAGTCCAAGTCACTGCAGAAAATTAAGCAATCTGGTCTGGGGACCAAAAAACCCAGGCTATAATGCGAAGCTACGGTGGCTGTAGCTCAGTTGGTAGAGTCCAGGATTGTGATTCCTGTTGTCGTGGGTTCGAGCCCCATCAGCCACCCCAAAATGCAAACCGCTGCAACGAAAACGTTGCAGCGGTTTTTGCTTTCTGCAGTGGTTTTTAGGCCCTGGCTCCGGGTATTGCGATCTGCCACTCCCACTTGGTTTCCGCAACGGCCGCGTTGCGAGAAGAAGGCAGCGCATACTGCTCGCTTAACTGCTTCAGGAGTCTCTGATGAATCTGGTAGTCCGCGATGCGTCGCCGAGTGAGAAGCGTGGCAATGCCATGTCTGCGGCCCTGGCCAAGGAGCAGTTGGAATATGCGGTCAAGATTGTCAAAGAAGTGCTGCCCCAGAGTGCGGGAGATTCGGCGTTGATTGGCGCCGTGGTGCAGGCCATCGCAATGAACTATGCAGCCGTACCGCAACCCAACCGCTAGCCGCAAAAGCGCTGAAGCCATCGACCGACCATCCTGAAGCGAGGATGTGGTGGCTGTGTGCGGCCTGGCCGAAGTGGATTTTTCGGTGTTTTCCCCTGGCGCAATCAATGCCAGTCGGATGATTTTTACAGCGTGAGTATTGGCCTGCCCGGAGGGACTCGAACCCCCGACCTATAGCTTAGAAGGCTATTGCTCTATCCAGTTGAGCTACGGGCAGAAAGGCTTTCGGCGGTGACGCCTACTGGCTGGGCGGAGCGTCCGCCACTGCGTTGGTGCAGAGGCAGGATCATACCCGCCATGGCGGCACGCACTTGCAAGAAGCCCTCCGATTTTGCAGTCCAAGGGGGGATGCGGTTTTAACGAGGCCATGCGCGGGCGCACGATGCGCTCTCCTCTCCAGCACACATCCCCATGCCGCACAGCGTTTCCCTTATCCACACCATCGCCGCAGCCCTTGGGCTGGCACTGGCGCTGGGTTTTCTGGCAACACGTCTGCGTTTGCCGGCGCTGGTGGGCTATCTGTTGGCGGGAGTGGCAATCGGGCCGTTCACCCCGGGGTTTGTGGCGGATGCGGCCATGGCCAGTCAGTTGGCCGAGATTGGTGTGATGCTGCTGATGTTTGGCGTGGGCCTGCATTTCTCTCTGGGTGACTTGCTGGCGGTGCGCAAGATTGCCGTCCCTGGGGCGGTGGTGCAGATGATGGTGGCTACGGCGCTGGGTATGGCACTGGCCACCTGGTGGGGGTGGAGCCTGGGCGGGGCGCTGGTGTTTGGGCTTTCGCTGTCGGTGGCGAGCACGGTGGTGCTGCTGCGGGCCCTGGAGACGCTGGGCATTCTGGACAGCTACACCGGCCGGATTGCCGTGGGCTGGCTGGTGGTGGAAGACCTGGCCATGGTGCTGGTGCTGGTGCTGTTGCCCCCGCTGGCCGGGTGGCTGGGAGCAGTGCTGGCGCCGAGCTGGATGCCGCACAACTGGGACGCACAGTGGGCTGGACGCTGCTCCAGGTCGGCGGCTTTGTGGCCTTGATGCTGCTGGTGGGGCGCCGCCTATTCCCCTGGGTGTTGTGGCAGGTGGCGCGCACCGGTTCGCGCGAACTGTTCACCCTGTGTGTGGTGGCTGCGGCGGTGGGGATTGCATTTGGCTCGGCCGCATTGTTTGGCGTGTCGTTTGCGCTCGGCGCTTTTTTTGCCGGCATGGTGATGCGTGAATCCGAGTTCGCCCACCGGGCCGCGCACGAGTCCCTGCCATTGCGCGACGCCTTTGCCGTGCTGTTTTTTGTGTCGGTGGGCATGTTGTTCAACCCTGCAGTGCTGTGGGAGCGGCCTTTGCAGGTGCTGGCGGTGGCGGCGATCATCATGGTGGGCAAAACGCTGGCGGCGGCTGCGCTGGTGCTGGCTTTCCGCTACCCACTCAACACGGCGCTCACGGTGTCGGCCAGCTTGGCGCAGATTGGTGAGTTTTCTTTCATCCTGGTGGCCTTGGGGGCATCACTGGGCCTTTTGCCGCCGGAGGGGGCCAGCCTCGTGCTGGCAGGGGCGCTGATTTCTATGGCGCTCAACCCCTTGCTCTTTCATGCGATTGCGCCACTGCAGGATTGGCTGCGGGCCCGCTCGGCCTGGGCGCGGCGGTTGGAGCAGCGCGACGACCCGCTGGCTGAGTTGCCGATGAGCACGGATTCGCGCTACCTCGCCCGCCAGGTGGTGCTGGTGGGGTACGGCCGGGTAGGGCGACGCGTGGCGAGTGCGCTGGCCGCGCACGACATTCCGTTTGTGGTGACCGAGCAGAACCGCGAGCTGGTGGAGTCGTTGCGGGCCGAGGGCATTGCCGCTGTGTTCGGCGATGCCGTGGAGCCCGCCGTGTTGATCCAGGCTCACATTGCCCGAGCCGCCATGCTGGTGATTGCCACGCCCGACTCTCTCAACGTGCGACAGATCATCGCCACGGCGACAACACTGAACCCCGCCATTGAGACCGTGGTGCGCAGCCACAGCGAGGATGAGGCGCGCAGGTTGGTGCAGGAGAGTGATGGCACGGTGGTGTTTCTGGCCGAAGATGCACTGGCCCAGTTGATGTCGCACCATGTGCTGGAGCGGTCCCGGGCGCGCCAGGCGCGCTCCACCGGCCCTGCGCCCCTGCACGGGCCGGTGTGATTCAAGGGCGGTTTCAACAACGAAGTGCGCCAATCCCCAGTGTAAGTGGGCTCACTTTGTAGCCGTGGAACACCTCATGCGGAGTCTTCCAGCCCAGGCATCTGCGGGGCCTGTGGTTGAGCCGGTACACGGCGTGGAGCACCTGCTCTTCGCTGGTCGTGCCCAGATCACTGCCCTTGGGGAAGTAGTGGCGTAGCAGCCCATTGTGGTTCTCGTTGAGCCCACGCTGCCAAGGGCTGTGCGGATCGGCGAAGTACACCTTCGTCTTCAGGCGTCTGTGCACC
>NZ_JBUDZG010000005.1:0-226707 GCF_054950075.1 Acidovorax sp. Q11
ACAACGGCTCGCCCTGGGGCTCACCCAGCGCCCCTGGTCACTTGAGTACCCTGGATGTCTGGCTGATCCGCCTGGGCGTGCGCAGCAGCCACAGCAGTCCGTACCATCCGCAGACCAACGGAAAGATCGAGCGCTTTCACCGCTCCTTGAAAGCCGAGGTGCTGCGAGGGCGGACCTTCGACAGCCTGGCCCAGGCGCAGGAGGCGATGCAGCGCTGGCGTGAGATCTACAACCACCACCGGCCTCACGAGGCACTGGCGATGCAGACACCGGTGCAGCACTACCGCATGAGTGCCCGGCCCATGCCAACGACCCTGGCGCCCATCGAGTACGCCGAGCGCGACCATGTGCTCACGGTGGGCTGGAATGGCTTTGTGAAGTTCCGGGGACACAAGCTGCGGTTATCCAGTGCACTGCACAGACTGCCGGTCGCCTTGCGCCCGGACGATCTGCACGACGGGTGCTTTGACCTGTACTTCTGTCACCAGCGATTCATGCGTCTGGACATGAACGCTTTGACGGCTTCCAATTGAGCAGGTGTTACCCATGTCCCCGCACACCTGTTTCCCATGTGACCGGTCTGAACAGCGTCGCCGAAAGAAAGTTACCAAAGAAAGGGCGACCCTACAGGCTGCGTCCCTTCGCTTCGCTGCGGGCAACCTGCGGTGCTCGCGTCCACCGGGGTCTCGCTCGAACTCGCTTCGTTTCACTTCGCTCAAACAATCGCGAGCCCTGATCCGCTGGCCGCTGCGCTCCTCGGCGCATCCTGAAGGGAACCCGGGGTGCGGACATCCACACGGGCCATTGCTGCGCTCGGCCCCCTCTCGCGGGCGCGAGCGCCACGCGCTGCGCAGGCGGGGCCGAGCGAAGCAATGGCCCGTGGGGCTGTTCGGCTGTTGGATGTTCGGCTGTCCACCCCCTGCTGGCTGCGCCTGCGGCGGGGCGGTTGCGGGGTGGCACGCGCGTCGTAGCGCGCGTGCTTCGTGCTCTGACTCGCCGTGGTTGTCCGAGCGGCGCGCGCAGCGCAAAGCGAGTTCCACGGTGCACCCCGCAACCGCCCCGACGCAGGTTTGCCCCACAGCGAAGCGAAGGGGTCGCAGACTGGGGGTCGCCTTTTCTTTGGTGACTTTCTTTTGGCGAAGCAAAAGAAAGTCACTCGCATGCCGGGCGACTCCCGGCCTCCGCCCTCCAAAAAGGCATGCGGCTAAGTCGGCACACGCACTCAAACACTGCAAAATCAATAGCTACCAGCGCATATCCCACTAGCGCAAGCAGGCAAAGTCGCTAGCGAACTACTGCGATGCAGCAGCCATCTTCACAGCAGGTTGATCCCCCCAACCACCACCCAGCGCCCGAATCAACCCCACCGTCGCCACATACTGCGCCGTCCGCACCTGCAGCTCCTGCCGCCGATTGCGCAACTCGCTGCGGCGCGCGTCCAGCAACTCCAGCTGGCTCACCAACCCATTGCGATACCGCACATCCGACAACTGTGTCGCGCGCCGCGCAGCCGTCACCGCCCGCCCCTGCGCCTCAGCCTGGCCAGAGAGCAGACGCAGCGAGGTCAGCTGGTCCTCCACATCACGAAAGGCATTGAGCACCTGCCCCCGGTGGTCCGCCAGCGCAGCCTCCAGGCGCGCCTTCGCCCCCTCGATCTGGGCATTACGCTGGCCGCCGTCAAAGATCGGCAGCGACAGCAGCGCACTCACACCCCAGGCACGGGCCGACCACTTGAACAGATCGCCCAGCTCAGGCGACGCATGCCCCGCATTGCCGGTGAGCGTGACGGCCGGGAACCAGGCCTTCTGCGCCACGCCCACGCGCGCTTGCGCGGCCAGCACGGCCGTCTGGGCGGCCGACACATCGGGACGACGCGCCAGCACCGTGCCGGGCACGCCTGGCGGAATCACCGGCAACGCGGCATCGCCCGTTGCGGGCGGCAACACAAAGCCGCTGGCCACCTCGCCCGCCAGCACGGCCAGCGCGTTGGTCAACAACGCTTGCTGGCGTTGCAGGGCCAATGCTTCGGATTCGGTAGCCGCCACCTCAGCCTGCACACGGGCCACGTCCAGCTCGGCCACATCGCCGGCCTGCAGGCGGCGCTGCGTCAGGCGCAGCGTGTCCTGGTAAGCGGCCAGACTCTCTTGCACCAGCACCTGCTCGGCCTGCACGGCACGCAGCTGCAGATAGGTTTGCGCCACATCGGCTTGCACCATGAGGCGCGTGCTCTGCAGCAAGGCCTCGCGCGCGTCGGCGTCCAGCCGCGCGGCGTCGCTGGTTTGCGAGAGGCGACCGAACAGGTCCAACTCGTACGAGGCGTTGAGCCCCGCCGTGCCCAACGTGGCGGGTGCTGCGCTGCCCGTGGTGGCAGCGCCTGCCTGGCGCGTCACGCCCGCCGATGCGCCTACTTGCACCGAACGGGCAGCGTCGGCAGAGCGCAGCAGCGTGCGAGCCTCAGCCAGCCGCGCAGCGGCCTGCTGGATGCTGGTGTTGGCCTGGCCCGCGCGCTGCACCAGGTCGGCCAGCACCGGGTCTTGAAAGCCCAGCCACCATTCGCCGCGCGGCTGCGCCTCGGCAGGGGCGGCCACCGTCCAGGGGGCTGTTGGCAGCGCGTCGCCGCCTGCGGTGAAGCTGGTGGGCACGGGCACGCCCGCATGCGGCGCGGGGGCCACGGGCTGTGTCATGCAACCGGCCAGCACCAGGGCGGCGGCCAGGGGCGCCAGCAGGCTGCGCTTGCGCGCTGCAAGGGCACCGTCGGTGAAGTTTTTCTTTAATAGCAAATCGGTCATGGTTGGTCTCCTGCCTCAGTCAATGCGCCCACTGCGTTTGGCAGCATGGCTGCGAGCGTCTAGAGCCACAAAGGTCGTCGTTGTCGTGTGCATCACTCGTGCTCCTTGCGGGGAGCGGCCAGCACCGGCTGACCCATGCCACCACCGTGGGGCGCCTGCGAGATGGGCGCCACATGCGCGCCATGCTCCACCAGCGGGCGGTTGCCTGCCAGCTTGCGCAGCAGCACGTAGAAAACGGGCGTGAGGAACAGGCCAAAAGCCGTCACCCCGATCATTCCGGAGAACACCGCCACACCCATGGCGCTGCGCATCTCGGCGCCGGCACCAGTGGAGAGCACCAGGGGCAGCACACCCATGACGAAGGCCAGCGAGGTCATCAGGATGGGGCGCAGCCGCAGGCGGCTGGCCTCGATGGCGGCCTGTATGGGCGTGCGCCCGGCAAACTCCAGCTCGCGCGCAAACTCCACGATCAGGATCGCGTTCTTGGCCGACAGCCCCACCAGCACGATGAGCCCGATCTGCGTGAACACGTTGTTGTCACCGTTGCTCAGCCACACCCCGGTCATGGCCGCCAGGATGCCCATGGGCACGATCAGGATGATGGCAATGGGCAGCGTGAGGCTTTCGTACTGCGCGGCCAGCACCAGGAACACCAGCAGGATGGCCAGCGGGAACACCAGCACGGCAGAGTTGCCGGCCAGGATTTCCTGGTACGTCAGCTCGGTCCATTCGAAGGTGATGCCCTGGGGCAGCGTCTCGGCCGCGATGCGCTCGATGGCTGCCTGCGCCTGGCCCGACGAGAAGCCGGGCGCGGGGCCGCCGTTCACGTCGGCCGCGAGGTACCCGTTGTAGCGCATGGCGCGCTCGGGGCCGAAGCTGGGCTCCATCTTCATCAGCGCCGACAGCGGCACCATCTCGCCGGTGGCAGAGCGTACCTTGAGCAGGCCCACGTCCTCGGCCCGCGCGCGGTAGGCCGCATCGGCCTGCACACGCACGCTGTAGGTACGGCCGAACTGGTTGAAGTCGTTGGCGTACAGGCTGCCCAGGTAGATCTGCAGCGTGTCGAAGATGTCCGTCACGGGCACGCCGAGCTGGCGCGCCTTGGTGCGGTCGATGTTGGCGTACAGCTGCGGCACGTTGACCTGCCAGCTGGTGAACAGGCCAGCAAGCTCCGGCGTCTGGTAGGCCTTGCCCATGAAGGCCTTCACGGCGTTGTCCATGGCTTCGTAGCCCAGCGAGGCGCGGTCTTCGATCTGCAGCTTGAAGCCGCCCGTGGTGCCCAGGCCCGCCACGGGGGGCGGGGGGAACATGGCGATGAACGCGTCCTGGATGCTGCCAAACGCCTGGTTCAGCTGGCCTGCCACAGCACCGCCGCTCTGGTCGGCGCGGGTGCGCTCTGCAAAGGGCTTGAGCGTGGCGAACACGATGCCGGAGTTGGAGCTGTTGGTGAAGCCATTGATCGACAGGCCGGGGAAGGCGATGGCGTCTTCGACGTTCGGGTTCTCCTTCATGATCTCGCCCATGCGGCGGATCACATTCTCGGTGCGGTCCAGCGTTGCGCCGTCGGGCAGCTGCGCAAAGCCGATCAGGTACTGCTTGTCCTGCGCGGGCACAAAGCCGCCGGGCACTATCTTGAACAGGCCCACAGTGGCCCCCACCAGTGCGAGGTAGATCACGAACATCAGCGCCTTGCGGCTGATGACGCGCTTGACGCCGCCACTGTAGGCCTCGGAGCCGCGGTGGAACAGGCGGTTGAAGCCGCGAAACAGGCCACCGAACACCTTGTCCATGCCGCGCGTGAGCGCGTCCTTGGGCTCGTTGTGGCCCTTGAGCAGCAGTGCTGACAGGGCGGGCGACAGGGTCAGCGAGTTGATCGCCGAGATCACCGTGGAGATCGCGATGGTCACCGCGAACTGCTTGTAGAACTGCCCCGTGAGGCCGCTGATGAACGCCAGCGGCACAAACACCGCCACCAGCACCAGCGCAATCGCGATGATGGGGCCGGACACCTCGCGCATGGCGCGGTAGGTGGCCTCGCGCGGGGTCAGGCCCGCCTCGATGTTGCGCTCGACGTTCTCCACCACCACGATGGCATCATCCACCACGATGCCGATGGCCAGCACCAGGCCGAACAGGCTCAGGGCGTTGATCGAAAAGCCCAGCAGGTGCAGCACCGCGAACGTTCCCACCACCGACACCGGCACGGCCAGCAGCGGGATGATGGAGGCACGCCACGTCTGCAGGAACAGGATCACCACCAGCACCACGAGGGCGATGGCTTCGAGCAGCGTGTGGATCACGGACTTGATCGACGCGCGCACGAACTGCGTGGGGTCGTACGCAATCCGGTACTCCACGCCTTCGGGCATGTTCTTCTGGATCTCGTCCATGGTCTTGCGCACGTTGGACGAGATGTCCAGCGCGTTGGAGCCCGGCGCCTGGAACACGCCCATGCCCACGGCCGGATCGTTGTTAAGCAGCGAGCGCAGCGAGTAGTCGGCCGCACCCAGCTCCAGGCGGGCGATGTCGCGCAGGCGTGTCACCGCACCATCAGCACCAGTCTTGACGATGATGTCGCCGAACTCTTCTTCGGTCTGCAGACGGCCCTGGGCGTTGATGGAAAGTTGCAGGTCCACGCCGGGAAGTCCGGGCGATGCACCCACCACCCCGGCAGCGGCCTGCACGTTCTGGCCGCGGATGGCGGTCACCACGTCGCTGGCGGAGAGGCCGCGCTGCGCGACCTTCTGCGGGTCGAGCCAGACACGCATGGAGTAGTCGCCGCCGCCGAAGATCTGCACCTGGCCCACGCCGCCGATGCGGGCGAGACGGTCCTTCACATTGAGCACCGCGTAGTTGCGCAGGTAGTCGATGTCGTAGCGGTTGTTGGGCGAGACCAGGTGGACCACCATGGTCAGGTCCGGCGCGCTCTTGACGGTGGTGACGCCCAGGCGGCGCACTTCCTCGGGCAGGCGCGGCTCGGCCTGCGAGACGCGGTTTTGCACCAGCTGCTGGGCCTTGTCGGGGTCGGTGCCGAGGGCAAAGGTCACCGTCAGCGTCATCACGCCGTCGGTGGTGGCCTGGCTGCCCATGTAGAGCATGCCTTCCACGCCGTTGATGGATTCCTCCAGCGGCGTGGCCACGGTCTCGGCGATGACCTTGGGGTTGGCGCCCGGGTACTGTGCGCGCACCACCACGGAGGGCGGCGCGACTTCAGGGTATTCGGAGATGGGCAGACCGCGCAATGCGATCAGCCCCCCGAGGAAGATGAGCACCGACAGCACCCCGGCGAAGATGGGGCGGTCGATGAAAAAGCGGGATAGATTCATGGATGCAAATTCCTGGTGTCGCTCTGGCCCGTACTCACGCGGCAGGCGACTTGGTGTTGTTCTTGGCTTCCTTGCGATCACCCGCAATCTCGGCCTTGGCGGTCATGGGCACAGGCTGCGGCGCCACCACGGCGCCGGGGCGCACGCGCTGCAGGCCGTTGACGACGATGTTCTCGCCCGCCTTGAGGCCCGACGTGACCACGCGCAGGCCGTCAATCGGCGCGCCCAGAGTGACCTCGCGGTACTCGGCCTTGTTGCCCTCGCCCACCACCATCACAAACTTCTTGTTCTGGTCGGTGCCCACGGCACGTTCGTTGATGAGCAGCGCCTGCGTGTTGCGGGCCTGGCCCATGCGGACGCGGGCAAACTGACCGGGGATGAGCGAGCCGTCTTCGTTGTCGAACACGGCGCGCACGCGCACGGTGCCGCTCTTGGCATCGACCTGGTTGTCGATGAGCTGCAGGCGACCGGCGTGCGGCGTGCCGCCCGTGGTGCCCGTGCCCATCTGCACGGGGATGCGCTCGATGAGCTGGCGGGCGCTGTTGCCGCGCTGGCCGCTTTGCAGATCGGCCAGGGCCTTCACCACGATCTGCTCATCGGTGTCGAAACTCGCGTAGATAGGGCTCACGGACACCAGCGTGGTCAGCACGGGGGCACCCGCACCGGCCGCCACCAGGTTGCCCACGGTGACTTCGATGCGGCCCACGCGGCCCGCCACCGGGGCGCGCACCTGGGTGTAGCCCAGGTTCAGCTTCGCGGTCTGTAGCGCGGCCTGGGCGGCGCGCAGGTTGGCATCGGCCTCGCGCTGTGCGTTCAGGCGTTCGTCGTGCTCGCGCTGGGCAATGGCTTTTTCTTCGAGCAGGCGTGTGGCGCGCTCCAGTTCGCTGCACGTGTACGACACACGGGCTTGCGCGGCCACCACCTGGGCTTCGGCGCGGTCTACCTCGGCGGCGTAGGGGGCTGGGTCCACCGTCACCAGCAGGTCGCCCTGCTTGACCAGCGAGCCTTCGCGGAAGTGCAGGGCCTGCACGGCGCCCGAGACGCGCGGGCGCACGTCCACGCGCTGCACGGCTTCTAGCCGGCCGGAAAACTCGTCCCACAGGGCGATATCTTTCTGCACCACCGCAGCCACCGACACGGGCATGGCAGGCGGCGTTGCGCCTTCGCCATTGGCCTGGGCCGCAGGCGACTGGAAAACAAGGATCAAAGCGGCCACTGCAGCCGTCACGGCGGTGGCAATGGTGGCCAGGCCCAGAGGGCGGTTCTTGAAAAGCGGGTTGGAGTTCATGGTCATTTCAATCAAACGTAGAGGCCGTCTTGGCAGGCAAGCCGATGAAGGTGTTTTTGCTGCCAGACTGCCTCTCCGCAACGGGGTGACAGACGCCAAAGCAGCGGGCGGTGGGGCAGTCTCGGCATTGACACGGTGAGAGAGTCAAGCCCCCTGACCCGACGCCGCCAGTGGGGGCACGCCAGTCTCGGAAAATCAGACGCGGTGGTGCTGCGGGTTGTGACAGCCAAAGCGGCAGGCCCCAGAGAAGCGCAAGGTGTGGTTCATGCTGTTATTTCCTCCATATCGTTGACATCAATGACTCCTGCCCGCCGTCCTGCCCCTCACGGGCACGGCTTGCAGAAAACGCGGGCAAAGCTTCCCCCCTCCGGCACGGCAAGCCGGAAAAATCAGCGTTGAAAACCAGGGGTTGGTAGAGGGGCCGCAGTATCAAACCTCAACCTGCGTTGAGGTCATCCACAGTCAGCGGCCCAAGGGGTTCGAGCCAATGCTCAGGAAGGTACCGGACATCGGGTGGCTTCAAAGAACTGGCGGAACTGCTGTTGCGCACCCGCAGCACAAGGGCATTCGTGCTCTCCGGTCTGCAACAGGGCATCGGGCCACTGCGGGTTCTTGGAGAACACATGGCGGGTGACCGGCAGGCCGGCGGCCTCCAGCCGGGCTGCGTAGGCCAGCGCCTCGTCATGCATGGGGTCGGTGTCGCCCACCAGAACCAGCGTGGGCGGCAACCCCGCCAGGCGCTGTGCACCGGCAGGCACGGCGTAGGGGTGCTCGGCATCGCGTGGGCAGCGCAGAAAATTGCGCCAGCCTTCGGTCCACTTGCAGCCGGTGGAGTCACCCGTGGCTTCGCGCAGCGAGGCGGTGCCCACACAGGGGTCCAGCATGGGTGACAGCAGAATCTGCCCGGCCAATGGCGGGTGCGACTGGTCGCGCGCCATCAGACTCACGGCGGCGGCGAGGTTGCCTCCCGCCTCTTCACCCGCCAGATAGACCAGAGCGCCCTGCCCACCGAGCTTGGTGCGGTTGCGGTGCACCCACTTGAGCACGTCGTACCCCGTGTCCACGGGCTGTGGAAACGGCGTGAGCGGATAGGCCACCGACACCACCACCGCCCCTGCGCCTTCCAGCAACGACGCCACGGTGCAGCCGTTATCCAGATCGCCCGAGGTGAATGCGCCGCCATGAAAATGCACGACCACGGGGGACGCTTGTCCCGCCTTCTTGCGACCATACATGCGCACGGCCACGTCCTGCCCCTTGCCCACCTCAATGGTGGAGTCGGTGCACACAGACTCTGTGGCCTTGGCAGCGGCAGAGGGCTGCGGTGTGGAGGATGGCGAAGAAGAGCGGTCGGGCTGCATGGCAGGTACCCAGTCAGTAGGTGGAGGGTCGGTTGACGATGGATGAAATGTAGTGGCTTGGGCCATTTGGATAAACAGGTCAAACACCACCGCACTGTTTCCAAAAGCTCAACAATCAAACACCGGCTTGCGTGTGAGAATTCCCTGGAGCGTGTTGATGGCCTTTTCATGGTGCCCGTTGCCCCATCACAGTGGCAGGTGCAAGGCGCAGACCGCAGCTGGGCCGGTGGCCCTGCGAGGATCTGCAACGCCGCAAGTGCCACTGTGATGGGGCAACCCTTCGGGCAAAGCGGTAGCAAGCCGCACTCGTTGTTGCGTGCCTTGCCCAGGCCGAAAGCATGGGCTGCGGCACGCGCCTAGATTGCGGCTTGCTACCGCTTTGCGGGCACCATGAAAAGGCCGTCAACACGCTCTTGGCACCCACTGGTGGGTGCTGCAGTTTCAGATTCAAGGAGAAGCCATGGACCAAATACAGGCCATGCGCATATTCGTGCGGGTGGTGGAGGCCGGCACGTTTACCCGGGCAGCGGATTCGCTATCGCTGCCCAAAGCCACCGTGACCAAGCATGTGCAGGCGCTGGAGGAGCGACTGCGCGTGAAGCTGCTCAACCGCACCACCCGCCGGGTAACGGTAACGCCCGACGGCGCGGCCTACTACGACCGCACGGTGCGGCTTCTGACCGACCTGGACGACATCGAGGCCAGCATGACCAACGCGCGCGCCAACCCGCGCGGGCGGCTGCGCATCGATGTAGGCACCTCGGTGGCGCAGTTGCTCATCATTCCGCACCTGGCAGAGTTCCATGCCCGCTACCCAGACATCCAGGTGGACCTGGGCGTGAGCGACCGCACGGTGGACCTGATCGGCGACAACGTGGACTGCGTGATCCGGGGCGGTGAACTGAGCGACCAGTCGCTGGTGGCGCGCCGCATCGGCAACCTGGAGTTCATCACCGTCGCGGCCCCCGACTACCTGGAGCGCAAGGGCACCCCCACGCACCCGCTGGAGATCGAGGAAAAACATGCCAGCGTGATCTATTTCTCGCCGCAGAGCGGACGGCACTACCCGCTGGAGTTTCGACGGGGCGATGAGTCCATTGACGTCACCGGCCCCTACCAGCTGAGCGTGAACGAGGCCAACGCCTACGTCACCTCCATCGTGGCGGGCCTGGGCATTGGCCAGATCACCAGCTGGCAGGCCCAGCGCCACCTCGCCAGCGGCACCCTGGTGCAACTGCTGCACGAGTGGACCCAGCCCCTGCTGCCCGTGTACGTGGTGTACCCGCCCAACCGCCACCTGAGCGCCAAGGTGCGCGCCTTTGTGGACTGGGCGGCCGAGCTTTTTCAGCGGGAAGACCATCTGCAACGCAAAGCCTGACGCCCGCTGAGCCGCTTCGCGTCATTCCCCCGAGGGGGACGCCCCCCGGACCGGCGGGCCCAGACCCACGGCGGTGCGGGTTGGGAAAACACCCGTTGCAGAGAGCGCGGGTGATTTGCAGTCTGTATGCTTCGGGACATGAGCACCCCAGAGACCACGCCACCGGCACCCGCCGATAAAACACCCGACAGCACACCAGCCACCAAACCCGCCCAGCCGCGCAACCCCCTGCACGGCGTGACGCTTGAAGCCATGGTGGTGGGGTTGGCCGAATATTTTGGCTGGGACGAGCTGGGGCGGCAGATTCCCATCCGCTGCTTTCAGATCGACCCCAGCGTGGGATCCAGCCTCAAGTTTTTGCGCAAGACACCCTGGGCGCGCGAGAAGGTCGAGAGCCTCTACCTCTTCATGCTGCGCGACCAGCGGCGCAACGCGCAGGAGTGATCCAGCCCCAGCGCAGCGCCCCGCCCGAGGGGCCTCTCAGTCGCCCGAGGTCACCAGAAAATCGCGGCTGATGCCGCCACCCAGGTCGTTCACCCGGTCCAGGAACTGCGTGAGGAACGCGTGCAGGCCTGTGGCCAGTATCTCGTCGATGCGGCCGTACTGCAGGTCGGCCAGCAGGCGCCCCGCCCTGCGGCTGGTTTCGGCGGACTGCCCGTTGGCCAGCACGGCCAGGTTGTCCACCACCTCGCGCAGGCAGGCGTGCAGCGAGCGCGGCATGTCGCGGCTCAGGATCAGCAGGTCGGCCACGCGGCCGGGCGTGATCACATCGCGGTAGACCTTGCGGTACACCTCGAACGCCGACACGCTGCGCAGGATGGCGCTCCAGTGGTAGAAGTCGCTTTCCTGGTTGCGGTCGCTGGGGCGGCCAAAAAAGTCGTTCTTGACGGCGTGGAACTTCACATCCAGCAGGCGCGCAGTGTTGTCCGCGCGCTCCAGGAAGGTGCCCATGCGCAAAAAGTGAAACGCCTCGTCCTGCAGCATGGTGCCCAGCACCACACCGCGTGAGAGGTGCGAGCGGTACTTCACCCACTCAAAAAACTGACCCGGGTCGCGCTCAAAGGCGCCCCCCTCCAGCTGGCGGTGCAGCTCCAGCCAAGTCTGGTTCTGCGTCTCCCACACCTCGGTGGTCAGCGCCCCGCGCACGGCACGCGCGTTCTCGCGCGCGGCACGCAGGCACGACAGGATGGACGACGGATTGTTGCCATCGCGCACCATGAACTCCAGCACGTTGGCGGGTGTCACTTCGCCGTGTTTGGCTGTGTAGGCAGGGATCAGCTCGCTGATGGACAGCAGGCCCTCCCAGCCTTTCTGCGCCACATCGGCAGCCTGGGGCAACAGGGAAGTCTCGTAGCTCACATTGAGCATTCTTGCTGTGTTCTCTGCCCGCTCTGTATATCGGGACATCCAGAACAGATGATCGGCAGTGCGACTTAGCATTTTTCCTCCCCGGGCAGAGAACCCCGCGCGTGCTGCGCACGCTGGCTGTGTTGTGGTGAAACCCCGCCTTCGGCGGCGTTTTCAGCCCGCTCGGTGTAGCGGGACATCCAGAACAGATGGTCGGCGGTGCGGCTCAGCATGTTCAGAGACTCCCTTGCGATTGACTTTGCGACTGACCTTGCCACTGCGATTGCGACTGGGATTGCACGGCCTTGCGTTGCGCTGCAGGCGTACCCTCGCCCAGCACCCAGGTGTCCTTGGTGCCACCGCCCTGCGATGAATTCACCACCAGCGAGCCCTCTTGCAGCGCCACGCGCGTGAGGCCCCCTGCGGCCATCTGCACTTCGCGCCCGCTGAGCACGAAGGGGCGCAGGTCGATGTGGCGCGGGGCAATGCCGCTTTCTACATAAGTGGGGCAGCTCGACAGGCTGAGCGTGGGCTGGGCGATGTAGCCTGAAGGGTTGGCAATCAGCGCGCGGCGGAAGTCCTCGATCTCGGCCTGTGTGGCTGCGGGGCCGATGAGCATGCCGTAGCCACCCGCGCCGTGCACTTCCTTGACCACCAGGTCCTTCAGGTTGGCCAGCACATGCTGCAGGTCGTCCTGCTTGCGGCACATCCAGGTGGGCACGTTCTTCAGGATGGGCTCCTCGCCCAGGTAGAAGCGGATCATCTCGGGCACGTAGGGGTAGACCGATTTGTCGTCGGCCACGCCGGTGCCCACGGCGTTGCAGATGCCCACGTTGCCCGCGCGGTAGGCCTCCATGAGGCCGTAGCAGCCCAGTGTGGAGTTGGGGCGGAAGACCTGCGGGTCGAGGAAGTCGTCGTCCACGCGGCGGTAGATCACGTCCACCCGCTGCAGGCCACGCGTGGTGCGCATGTACACGAACTTGTCCTTGACGACCAGGTCCTGCCCTTCGACCAGCTCCACACCCATCTGCTGCGCGAGGAAGGCGTGCTCGAAGTACGCGCTGTTGTGCATGCCGGGCGTGAGCACCACCACCGTGGGCTCGTCGGCCGCTGCGGGGGCACTGGCGCGCAGGGTTTCGAGCAGCATGTCGGGGTAATGCGCCACGGGCGCCACCTTGTGCAGGCTGAACAGCTCGGGGAACAGCCGCATCATCATCTTGCGGTTTTCGAGCATGTAGCTCACGCCGCTGGGCACGCGCAGGTTGTCTTCCAGCACGTAGTACTCGCCGTTGCCCTGGGCATCAGGGGCGCGCACGATATCGATGCCGGCGATGTGCGCGTAGATGTTCTGCGGCACGTGCAGCCCGGCCATCTCGGGCCGGTATTGCGCGTTGTTCAGGATCAGGTCGGATGGAACGATGCCGGCGCGGATGATGTCCTGGCCGTGGTACACGTCGTGAATGAAGCGGTTGAGCGCCGTGACCCGCTGCACCAGGCCCTGCTGCATGCTGGCCCACTCGTGGGCGGGGATGATGCGAGGGATCAGGTCGAACGGGATCAGCCGCTCATTGCCTGCACCGCCCTCGTCCTTGGCGCCATACACGGCGAAGGTGATGCCCACGCGCCGGAAGATCATCTCGGCTTCGGCCCGGCGGGCCTGCATCACGTCAGGGGGCTGTTTGCTCAACCACTGCGCATAGCGCTTGTAGTGTTCCCGCACGTCGCTGCCATCAAACGGCAGCATGGCGTACATCTCGTCAAATTTCTGCATGAACGGGCCTCCTGCAAACAGGATAGCAAGTTGTGCGCCCACCCCTCTTGCAACAGCCCCTGGCGCTACTGCGCCATGCTTTCGCAATCAATCGCTCCGTGGCACCATGCTGTGCTGCCAGTACCGGCGGCCGGTGTCGCGTTCACACGCCACCGCATCGGGGGCCGCAGAAACCCAGGTGGCCGCCCCGCAGCGGGACGACTCCACCACGCGAATGTTGCGCTCGCGGTAGCGCTGCAGCACATCGGGCGCCGGGTGCCCGAAGCGGTTGCGGTACCCGGCCTGCACCAAAGCGGTGCGCGGCCGCACAGCCTCCAGCAAGGCGGGCGACGACGATGTCTTGCTGCCATGGTGGGGCACCAGCAGCAGTTCGGCCTGCAGCGCTGCGCCCCGCGCAACCAGGGCCTGCTCTTGCGCGGCCTCGATGTCTCCCACCAGCAAAACCGACGGTGCCTGGGCCCCGGCCGCCACCACGCGCAGCACGCAGCTCAAGGTGTTGGGGCGTGGGGGGCGGGGTGCCGGGGCGTCGTCCCCCGCCAGCGGGTGCAGCACCTCGAAGGCCACACCGTCCCACTCCCAGCGTTGGCCCGCAAGGCAGGGCCTGGCGGGGCGCAGGGCCTGCAAGCCGTGGTCGGCCTCGATGGAGCCGGTGAGTTCGGCCCCCGGCTGCTGCGCCAGCACTGCCGCTGCGCCGCCCGTGTGGTCGGCATCGCGATGGCTGAGCATCAGCACATCCACCCGCTCGCCCAGCGCGCGCAGCAGCGGCACCAGCACACGGTGGCCTGCGTCGCTCTCGCGGCTGAAACGGGGCCCCGCGTCGTACAGCAAACTGTGGGTGGCCGTGCGCACCAGCACCGCGTTGCCCTGGCCGATGTCGGCCGCCAGCAGCTCAAACTGGCCCGGCGCAGGCCGCGCGGGCTGCCACCAGAACACCGGCAACAGCAAAGGCAGCGCCAGCAACCGCAGGCGCCACGGCAGCCGCATGGCCAGCAGTGCACCACCCACCACGGCGGCCACGCCCGCCCACAGGGGCGCGGCAGGCAAAAACAGCACCGCCCCAGGCCACTGCGCCAACCACTGCAGCCACGCGGTGAGGGGCCACAAGCTCCCGGCCGCCAGGCTCCACAGCGGCGCCCACACCACGCCGCCCAGCGCCAGCGGCGTGACCACCAGCGTCACCCACGGGATCGCCACCAGGTTGGCCACCAGCCCCACCACCGACACCTGGCCAAACAGCAGCAGGCTCAGGGGCGTGAGCGCCAGCGTGACCACCCACTGCTCACGAAAAAGTGTATAAAAATGCCCCTTTGCGCCTGTCCCATATGCCTTTCCAGCTATTGGATTAGTAGCAAACAGCACACCCACAGCCACAAAACTCAGCCAGAAACCCGCCTGCGCCAGCGCCCAGGGGTCTGCCAGCACCACGGCGGCACAGGCCAGCAGCCACACCTGGGGCCAGGGCCAGCGCCGCCCGCTCCACTGCAGTAGCGCCACGGTGCCCAGCATGATGACGGTGCGCTGCGCGGGTACGCCCCAGCCGCTGAAAAGCGCATAGGCGCTGGCCAGCACCACCCCGGCCAGCAGCGCCGCCGACGGTGCAGGCACCCACAGGCACAGGCGCGTGGAACGCCGCCACAGCGCCCGCACCACCCCGGCTGCCAGCCAGGCAAACAGCGTGATGTGCAAGCCCGAAATGCTCATGAGGTGGGCCACGCCCGTGGCGCGGAACATGTCCCAGTCCGCACGGTCGATGGCACGCTGGTCGCCCGTCACCAAGGCCGCCACCACGCCCGCAATGCGTGCACGGCCCGGGTCGCTGGCCTCGTCTGCACCCCGGCCCAGGCGGTCCAGGATGGCATCGCGCACGCTTTGGCGCGCCTGCTCCACCGGGTGCTGCCAGGTGGTGGCCTGGCGGCGCGGCGGCTCGTCCTTGGGGCCTGCGCGCACATAGCCGGTGGCCTGCACCCCCTGCTCCCAGGTCCACAGCTCAAAATCAAACCCATGGGGGTTACGCAGGCCGTGGGGCGCCTTCAGCCGCACCGTCACCTCCCAGCGCTCGCCCGCACGCACCGGGGCGGGTTGGCGCTGCAGGTCCACCGCATCGCCCGCATCGCGCACGAAAGCGCCGCCGTACCAGGCGACCTCGATCCGGGGCGGCAACTGCACCGGGTTGCCCTGCAGCCGCGCAGACAACACCTCCAGGCGCAGCCGCGTGCCCGCCTCGTTGGTCTGCGGCATGGCCGACACCACCCCGGTCACGCGGATGTCCTGCCCCTCCAGCGCCGGATCCAGCCCCTGCTGCAGATAGGCCGTGGCCCGCAAACCGCTGACCGCCGCCATGGCCATCGCCCCGGCCAGCAGCACCAGCACCGCCGCCGCCGCAGCGCGCGCCCGGGCATGGCGCACCGCCCCCGGGCGGCGTGGGCGGCTGGCGGCAACCCCGCACCAGCCCACCACCAGCGCGGCGCACAGCAGTGCGGCATAGGCACCAGCGCTCCACAGGCCGGGCTGCTGCAACTGCAGTGCAGCCCCTGCCACCACCCCCAGCAGCAGGGCCGGCAGCCGCCACGGCGCCACGGGCTGCAGCCAGTCGCCCGCCCCGGGCGCACCGTCGGGGCGGGGCAAGGTGGTGGCATTAGAGGCGCTTATGGCGGGCATGGGCTGATGCTAATGCCGCACCGGCACCGGGGCGGCTGGATTCGGCGCGCACGGCTGTGTAACACTCTTCCCCGACCCGGCGCGGGGGCCCGCCCCGCCCTCTTCACTCCCTTCACCATCCCTCCATTACCCACTCCAACCCGAGGAAGACCATGAGCGTTTACGACAAGCTGAAAGAACTCAACATCACCCTGCCCCCCGTGTCGGTGCCCGCCGCCGCCTACGTGCCTTATGTGCAGACCGGCAACCTGGTGTTTCTGAGCGGCCACATCGCCCGCAAGGACGGCAAGCCCTGGGCCGCACAGTTCGGCCGCGACATCGGCACCGAAGAAGGCAAGGCCGCCGCACGCGCCGTGGCCATCGACCTCATGGGCACCCTGCATGCCGCCACCGGCGGTGACCTGAACCGCGTGCAACGCATCGTGAAGGTGATGAGCCTGGTCAACTCCACGGGCGACTTCACCGAGCAGCACCTGGTGACCAACGGCGCCAGCGAGCTGCTGGGCCAGGTGTTTGGCGACAAGGGCGTGCATGCGCGCAGCGCCTTTGGCGTGGCGCAGGTGCCCATGGGTGCCTGTGTGGAGATTGAGCTGATCGCTGAGTTGGCATGACCCCCTGAGTCGCTGCGCGCGTTCCCCCTGAAGGGGGACGCTCACAGCGCACGCAAGTGAAGCGCCGCATCCGCAGCTTGGCGGCCCTTGCGCGGGAGCGCTGGCCTGCGGCGTGCCAGTTTCGACGGCCGCGCTGCGGTTTAGAACGACTCCCAGTCCTCATCCGCGCCCTGGGCCAGTGCAGGCGCCGGGGCCTTGGCCTTGGCAGGCGCAGGTTTGCTGCCCGCCTGGGCAGTCTGGGCGATGCGCTGGGTGGCCGGTTTGCCCGCCACAGCGGCCTTGGCGGGCGCTGAAGGCACGCGCGGGGCCTGGGGCGCTGGCTTGTGCGCCACATGCACGGGCGGCGCCACCCCGCCATAGGCCGCCCCGTTGACCTTGAACACCGACACCACCTGCGCCAGGTATTCGGCCTGCTCGCGCAGGCTCTGGGCGGCGGCGGCGCTTTCCTCCACCAGCGCAGCGTTCTGCTGGGTCATCTGGTCGAGGTTGCCCACGGCCTGGGTGACCTGCGAAATGCCCGCGCTCTGCTCAGACGAAGCGGCCGTTATCTCGCCGATCATGTCCGTCACGCTCTGCACCGAGCGCACGATGTCGTTCATGGTCGTGCCTGCATCGGCCACCAGCCGGGTGCCGGTTTCCACCTTCTCCACCGACGCGCTGATCAGCGTCTTGATCTCCTTGGCCGCCTCGGCGCTGCGCTGCGCCAGACTGCGCACTTCGCTGGCCACCACAGCAAAACCCCGGCCCTGCTCGCCCGCACGGGCAGCCTCCACGGCCGCGTTCAGCGCGAGGATGTTGGTCTGGAAGGCAATGCCGTCAATCACGCCGATGATGTCCGAGATCTTCTTGCTGCTGTGGTTGATGTCCTCCATGGTGGAGACCACCTGCGTCACCACCGTGCCACCGCGTTCAGCCACGCCCGTGGCACTGGCGGCCAGGGTGCTGGCCTGGCGCGCGCTGCTGGCGCTTTGCGAGATGGTGCTGGTGAACTCCTCCATGGCCGCTGCTGTCTGCTGCAGGTTGCTGGAAGTTTGCTCGGTGCGCGCTGAAAGATCGTGGTTGCCCGTGGCGATCTCGGCGCTGGCAATGGCAATGCTGTCGGTGCTCTGGCGCACCTGGTGCACCATGCGCCCGAGTGAATCGCTCATCGCGTACTGCGAGCGCAACAGGTCGCCGAACTCGTCGCCGCGTGTCACGGCACCCTGCTCGCTCAGGTCACCGGCCGCAATCTTGGCAGCCAGGTCGTTGGCCTGCGCCAGCGGGCGCTGGATGCTGCCGATCAGGTAATAGGCCCCGGCGATGATGGCGGCGAGCAATGCAGCCACTGCCACAGCCGCGATCTTCTCGGTGAGCAAGCGGGACGCGGCCATCTCGGCCAGCTTCGTCTGTGCGGTGTTCTGCTGCAATTCCACAAAGTCGCGCAGGGTTTTGAGGTAGGCAGCCACGGCCGGGTTGTAGGTTTGCTTGACCAGAGTCACGGCCTCGTCGGCCTTGCCGTCGGCCTTGAGCTGGCGGGCCTTGCCGCGCAGGTCGATCATGGTCTTGCGCGCATCGGCAATTTTGGCCATCTGCGCCTTGTCGGCGTCAGACAGCGCCATTCCTTCCAGCGACTTCTGCACCTCGGTGATCTGCGCCGAGGTGGCGGCAATCACATCCTTGAACTCGGCCTCAACCGCCGGATCGCTGCTCACAATCATCGCCTGCGTGCGGGCGGCATTGGTTTCGGTCAATCCCGTCCAACGGATCGCAGCCCCAACGCGGTTCTGCATCTCGCGGGACACAGCATCGGCCTCGGCCTGCACCTTGGCCGAGCGGAAGGCAGAGAACCCCACCACCCCGGCCAGCGTTACCACAATAAAAATGACGGCGAGCCACAGTTTTTGGGCAATGCGGATGCGTTTGAACATGATGGTCCTTTAGTTGTGGGGCGGCCTTGACACCTGGATGCCTGCTTGTCTTGCTGGTGAACCTGGACACTGGCGGCCCCATCGCCCCGGATTCAGCCCGCAAGCGCGGGATACGGACGAGCGACCGCAGGCCAGCAAGGATAATCACTTGCATATGGTGCGCCCGTTCCGGCATTTCATCCAATCCGTAGCAACCCGTGGAAAACCACAGTTCATTCAAAAGAACCGCCCCGGGGCAGGTGGCTTTTTTGCCTAGCACTAGGGCGACCTACTCTACCCGCGTAACCACCTGGGGTTTGAAGCCCAGATCGGCAGCCTTGCCCTTGCGGCCGCGTGCGGCACGGGCGTTGTTCAGGCTGCGGATCTCCAATGTCTCATCACGCACCTTGCCACCCCGGCCGATGCCATCGAGGCAAATGCTGCGCGTGTAGGCTGCAGCGCCCGCCAGCTGGTCCTTGTCTTCCAGGTCGATCAGCATCAGGCCCCGGCCGCCGTTGGCCATGGTCTTGAGCTCGGTGATCTCGAAAGTGAGGATGCGCCCGCCAGTGGACGCGCAGGCCACATGCGTGGCGGGCATCACCGGCTTGCTGCCCGTGGTGCCCGCAGCGTGCGACGGCACACACACGGTTTCGCCCTCACCCAGCGTGAGGAAGGCCTTGCCGCCCTTCTGACGCGAAACCATGTTCTCGACCGCTGCCAGAAAGCCGTAGCCGCCCGAGTTGGACAACAACAGCGTGGCGTTGGCGGGCCCCGCAAAGTAGTGCAGCAGCTGCGTGCCCGCTTCCAGTTCGATGAGCGTGGTCACGGGCTGGCCGTCACCGCGCGCACCGGGCAGCAGCGACACGGCCACCGAATACACGCGGCCGTTGCTGCCAAAGGCCAGCAGGGTATCGACCGTGCGGCACTCGAACGTGCCATACAGCCCGTCGCCCGCCTTGAAGGCAAAGCTGGCGGCCTCGTGGCCGTGGCCAGTGCGCGCACGCACCCAGCCTTTTTCCGAGACGACCACCGTCACGGGCTCGTCCACCACCTTCACTTCGGCCACAGCCTTTTTCTCGGCCTGGATGAGGGTGCGGCGCGCATCGGCAAACGTCTTGGCATCCTGCTCGATCTCCTTGACCATGGTGCGGCGCAGCGAGCCAGGGTTGTTCAGGATGTCTTCGAGCTTGCCCTGGCTTTCGCGCAGTTCTTTCAGCTCCTGTTCGATCTTGATGGCTTCGAGCCGCGCGAGCTGGCGAAGGCGGATTTCGAGGATGTCCTCGGCCTGGCGGTCGCTGAGGTTGAAGCGTGCAATCAGCGCGGCCTTGGGCTCCTCCGCCTCGCGGATGATGGCAATCACCTCGTCGATATTGAGCAGAACAATCTGCCGCCCTTCGAGGATATGGATGCGCTCCAGCACCTTGTTCAGGCGGTGCTGGCTGCGGCGCGTGATCGTGGTCTGGCGGAATGCGATCCACTCTTCCAGCATCACACGCAGCGACTTCTGCACGGGCTTGCCGTCCAGGCCCACCATGGTGAGGTTGATGGGCGCCGAGGTCTCCAGGCTGGTGTGTGCCAGCAGCGCGGTGATCAGCTCCTGCTGCGGGGTTTTGCCCGTCTTGGGCTCGAACACCAGGCGCACGGGGGCATCTTTGCTGGACTCATCCCGCACGACATCCAGCACCGCCAGCATGCTGGCCTTGAGCTGCGTCTGGTCTTGCGAGAGCGCCTTCTTGCCCGCCTTGACCTTGGGGTTGGTGATTTCCTCGATCTCTTCCAGCACCTTTTGCGTGCTCACGCCCGGTGGCAGCTCGTTCACCACCAGTTGCCACTGGCCACGCGCCAGTTCCTCGATCTTCCAGCGCGCGCGCACCTTGAGGCTGCCCCGGCCGGTGCGGTAGGCATCGGCAATGTCGCCGGGGCTGCTGATGATCTGGCCACCGCCGGGGTAGTCCGGTCCGGGCACGATGGCCAGCAGCTCGTCCTGGCTGAGCGACGGCGTCTTGATGAGTGCAATGCAGGCGTCGGCGATCTCGCGCAGGTTGTGGCTGGGGATCTCGGTGGCCAGGCCCACAGCGATGCCGCTGGCGCCGTTGAGCAGCGCAAACGGCAGGCGCGCGGGCAGCTGGCGCGGCTCCTCGGTGCTGCCGTCGTAGTTGGGCATGAAATCGACAGTGCCTTCGTCGATTTCATCCAGCAGCAGGCTCGTGATGCGCGATAAGCGCGCCTCGGTGTAGCGCATGGCGGCTGCGCCGTCGCCGTCGCGGCTGCCGAAGTTGCCCTGGCCGTCGATCAGCGGGTAGCGCTGGGCAAAGTCCTGCGCCATGCGCACCAGCGCGTCGTAGGCCGACTGGTCACCGTGCGGGTGGAAGCGGCCCAGCACATCGCCCACCACGCGGGCGCTCTTGACCGGCTTGGCCGCCGCGCTGCGCGTAGGGCCGCTGTAGCCCAGGCCCATGCGGTCCATCGAATACAGAATGCGCCGCTGCACGGGCTTGAGGCCGTCGCACACATCGGGCAGCGCACGGCCCTTGACGACCGACAGCGCGTATTCGAGGTAGGCGCGCTGGGCATAGCCCGCCAGGCCCAGGGAGTCGCCCCCGTCGTCGCCTGCGGTGGTGAAATCAAGAGTGGGTTGGTCGCTCATTCGTTGGGTACAGTTTCTGGGTTCACGTTCTGGGGGGCGCTGCGGGTCTGCGCCACGCTGGTGGGTGGCAGGTTGCCCCGGTTCTGCGCGCCGCCCGAAAGCTCCATGCGCACGCGGCCCGGCACGGCGCGTTGCGCCAGCACCGGGGCTGGCGGCTTGAGCTGGGCATACAGGCCCAGCACGGTGCGCACATAGTTCTGGGTTTCCTTGAAGGCCGGGATCTGGTTGCCCGCCTTTTGCACGGCGCCCTCGCCCGCGTTGTAGGCGGCCACGGCCAGGTCCATGCGGCCAGGAAACAGGTCGAGCAGGTGGCGCAGGTAGCGGGTGCCCGTGGGCACGTTCACGGCCGGGTCGGCCAGTTTTTGCTCCACCGTGCGTTTCTTGTCTGCACTCACGCCAAAACGGCTGGCCGTGGCGGGCATCACCTGCATCAGGCCCACGGCGCCTTTGGGCGACACGGCGGTGGCGTCAAAGCCGGATTCGGCGGCGATCACCGCCTGGAGCAATTCATAGTCCACGCCATGTTGGCTGGATGCCGCACGCAGGTGGTGCTTGACGCGCTTGTAGTCGGGCGCGATGTCAAAAAACGCCAGCAGGCGCGCGCCCGCTGCGGGCAGCGCATAGGGCATGGGCGACGCATTGGCCGGTGCATCGCGGGTGGAGTCGAAGTCGTTGCCGCGAAAAAACAGCTGGTAGCGCGCATCGACCTGCTCGGCGGCAAAGTGCGTCACGCCGCGCTCATCCACATGCGCCCACAGGTCCGCATGGGCGAATTGCCGCATAAAACATAGCAACAAACCCAATACAGATGCGCGGAAAGCACTGTTTTTATTCATATTTTGGCCATTGAGACCCAGCGGGGGGCGCCGGTTCGTTCACACCTTCCTAGATGTCGATCTCGACCGCATCGCCATGCAGCTCCATCAGCTCGCGGCGCGCGGCGGCTTCGCCCTTGCCCATGAGCTTGGTGATGAGGCCTTCGGTGGCGGCAAAGTCCATGTCGCCCAGCTGCACGGGCAGCAGGCGGCGGGTGTCGGGGTTGAGCGTGGTTTCCCACAGCTGCTCGGCGTTCATCTCGCCCAGGCCCTTGAAGCGGCTGATCTGGCACTTCTCTTTCGGCACGCCGTCCTTGGCGCACTTGTCGAGGATGGCCGTCAGCTCGCCATCGTCCAGCGCATACATCTTGGCGGCGGGCTTTTTGCCGCGCGCGGGTACATCCACGCGGAACAGCGGCGGGCGCGCCACGTAGATGTGACCGGTTTCGATGAGCTTGGGAAAGTGGCGGAAGAACAGCGTGAGCAGCAGCACCTGGATGTGCGAGCCGTCCACGTCGGCATCTGACAGGATGCAAACCTTGCCGTAGCGCAGGCCGCTCAGGTCCGGCGTGTCGTTGGGGCCATGCGGGTCCACGCCGATGGCCACCGAAATGTCGTGGATTTCGTTGTTGGCAAACAGGCGGTCGCGCTCGACCTCCCAGGTGTTGAGCACCTTGCCGCGCAGCGGCAAGATGGCCTGGTTTTCCTTGTCGCGGCCCATCTTGGCGCTGCCACCGGCCGAGTCGCCCTCGACCAGAAAGACTTCGTTGTGGGCGATATCCTTGCTTTCGCAATCGGTGAGCTTGCCGGGCAACACGGCCACGCCGGAGCCCTTGCGTTTTTCCACCTTCTGCCCGGCCTTCTGGCGGGTTTGGGCAGCCTTGATGGCCAGCTCGGCAAGCTTCTTGCCGTATTCAACGTGCTGGTTGAGCCACAGCTCCAGCGCGGGGCGCACGAAGCCGCTGACCAGCCGCACCGCATCGCGCGAGTTCAGGCGCTCCTTGATCTGGCCCTGGAACTGCGGGTCCAGCACCTTGGCTGAGAGCACATAGCTGGCGCGCGCAAACACGTCCTCGGGCAGCAGCTTCACACCCTTGGGCAACAGGCTGTGCAGTTCGATAAAGCTCTTGACCGCATTGAACAGGCCGTCGCGCAGGCCGCTTTCGTGCGTGCCGCCCGCGCTGGTGGGAATCAAATTGACGTAGCTCTCGCGCACGGGCTGGCCGTCTTCGGTGAAGGCCACACACCACGATGCACCCTCGCCCTCCGCAAAACTCTCGTTGTTGCGGTCGGCAAAACCCTCGCCTTCAAACAGCGGGATCACCGGGTCGCCGTTGAGCGTCTGCATCAGGTAGTCGCGCAGGCCGCCTTTGTATTGCCAGGTTTGCGTGTCGCGCGTCTTCTCGTTGACGAGCTGCACCGTCACGCCGGGCATCAGCACGGCCTTGCTGCGCAACAGGTGGGTGAGCTCGCCCATGGGCAACGCGCTCGACTCGAAATACTTGGCATCAGGCCATACGCGCACCGACGTGCCCTGCTTGCGCTCGCCCGCCTCCAGCGGCCGGGCCACCAGGGGCTCGATCACATCACCGGCCGAGAACACCAGGCGCGCCACCTTGCCTTCGCGGTAGCTCGTCGCTTCCAACCGCGTCGCCAGGGCGTTGGTCACACTCACGCCCACGCCGTGCAGGCCGCCCGAGAAGCTGTAGGCGCCGCCCTTGCCCTTGTCGAACTTGCCGCCCGCGTGCAGGCGGGTGAACACCAGCTCGATCACCGGGGCGTTTTCCTCGGGGTGCATGCCATAGGGGATGCCCCGGCCATCGTCTTCGACACTGACCGAGCCATCGGCATGCAGCGTGACGCGGATCTTCTTGCCGTGGCCGGCCAGCGCCTCGTCGGCGGCGTTGTCCAGCACTTCCTGGATGATGTGCAGGGGGTTGTCGGTGCGGGTGTACATGCCCGGGCGTTGCTTGACGGGCTCGAGGCCCTTGAGCACGCGGATCGAGCCTTCGGAATATTCGCTGGCGGATGCAGAAGACGGTTTGGCAGACATAGCGGCGGATTGTAGTGCGGCAGGCGCGGCGTAGCTGGATAAAAAACCAGTCATTACCCACCCTGCAGGGCACTGTATTGGTCACGGGTGTATCAGCGCGTTTCACGCAATCTGGCTACATTCCTTCGTATGCATATGAATCCTCCCAAACTGTCCATGTTCCAGGTGCTGGCCTGCGGTGCAGCCATCGTGACCCTGTCCATGGGCATTCGCCACGGTTTTGGCCTGTGGCTGCTGCCCATCACGCAAGAGATGGGCTGGACGCGCCAGTCGTTTGCGCTGGCCATCGCCATCCAGAACCTGTCCTGGGGCCTGATCGGCATTTTTGCGGGCATGGTGGCCGACCGGTTTGGCGCGTTCCGCGTGCTCATGGGCGGCGCGGTGCTGTACGGCCTGGGCCTGGCGGGCATGGCGCTGTCACCTACGCCCACGCTGTTTGCGCTGACGGCGGGCGTGCTGATTGGTGCCGCGCAGGCGGGTACCACCTACGCCGTGATCTATGGCGTGCTGGGGCGGCAGATTGCGCCCGAAAAGCGCTCCTGGGCCATGGGTGTGGCGGCGGCGGCGGGCTCGTTCGGGCAGTTCCTGATGGTGCCGGTCGAAGGCTGGCTCATTGCGGGCCTGGGCTGGCAGCAGGCGCTGCTGGTGCTGTCGATGGCCGTGTTGCTCATCGTGCCCCTGGCCTTTGGCCTGCGCGAGCCGGGCTTCAAGGGAGCGGCCCCCGTGAAACGCGAGCAGACCATCGTGCAGGCGCTGGGCGAGGCCTTCCGCTACCCCAGCTTCAACCTGTTGATGGCGGGTTACTTTGTGTGCGGCTTCCAGGTGGTGTTCATCGGCGTGCACATGCCCAGCTACCTGAAAGACCATGGGCTGTCGCCCCAGGTGGCCAGCTATGCGCTGGCGCTGATCGGGCTGTTCAACGTGTTTGGCACCTACATCGCCGGCACCTTGGGCCAGCGCATGCCCAAACGCTTCATCCTGGCCTTCATCTACTTTGCGCGCGCAGCGGCCATCACCGTGTTCCTGATCGTGCCGCTGTCGCCGCTGTCGGTGTATGTGTTCTCGGCCGTGATGGGCACGCTGTGGCTGTCCACCATCCCACCCACCAACGCGACCATTGCGCAGATTTTTGGCGTGCAGCACCTGTCGATGCTGGGCGGCTTTGTGTTCTTCAGCCACCAGATCGGCAGCTTCCTGGGCGTGTGGCTGGGCGGTTATCTGTATGACGCCACGGGCAACTACGATATCGTCTGGTACATCGCCATCGGCCTGGGCGTGTTTGCCGGGCTGGTGAACCTGCCCGTCAAGGAAAGCCCCATCCAGCGCTCTACCCCGCAGCCTGCCTGACCCTCCCGCCCGCCATGCACACCCCGCCACCGCCCCCAAAACCCAGGCCGCGCGCCCTGCGCTGGCTGAGCGCGGCCGTGGCGGTGCTGCTGTGTCTGGCGGTGTTTGGCCTGTACACCGCGCCCGAGTTCATGGTGATGCTCGCCGACCAGATGTGGGCGTGTTTCTGACGGCTACGGCTGGCAGATTCAAGGTTTTTTGGGCTTCTGCGCGCTCTGAGCAAGCCTTTATAGCTATATATTCAATAGCATCATGCATGGCACTGAAGCCCCCTCCGCATGGGTCCGCCGCTGGGCCCACTTGATTCCCTCCGGCAGCGCGGTGCTGGATGTGGCCTGTGGCGCGGGCCGCCACCTGCGCTGGCTGCGCAGCCAGGGGCACCCGGTGGTGGGCGTGGACCGGTCCGCCGAGGCCCTGGCCGCCTGCGACGGGCTGGGTGAATTGCTGCTGGCTGACATTGAGAGCGGCCCCTGGCCCCTGGCGGGACGCCAGTTTGGCGCCGTGGTGGTCACCAACTACCTGTGGCGGCCGCTGCTGCCCACTATCTTGGACACCGTCGCCCCCGGTGGCGTGCTGATCTACGAGACCTTTGCCCAGGGGAACGAAACCGTGGGGCGCCCCGCGCGGCCCGAGTTCCTGCTCATGCCTGGCGAGCTGCTGGGCGCCTGCCAGAGGCTGCGTGTGGTGGCCTACGAAGACGGGTTCCTGGACGAACCCGCACGTTTTGTGCAACGCGTCACGGCCGTGCGGGAACTCCCGCAGCCTGGCGAGCCTTCCCGGCATCTTTTGTCCATCGCGGCTAGTTAGAATGCCCTTTTACCGTTTTTCACTGCGGACATGACCTCTTCCTCCGTGCCTCTTACCGGCAGCATCGTCGCCCTCGTCACCCCCATGCACGCGGACGGCAGCGTGGACTACCCCGCCCTGCGCAAACTGATCGACTGGCATATCGCCGAAGGCACCGACTGCATCGGCGTGGTGGGCACCACGGGCGAATCGCCCACGGTCAATGTCGAAGAGCACTGCGAGATCATCCGCGTCGCGGTCGAACAATCCGCCAAGCGTGTGCCCATCATGGCCGGCTGCGGCGCCAACTCCACCGCCGAAGCCATCGAGCTGGCCAAGTTCGCCAAGAAGGTCGGCGCCGACAGCCAGCTGCAGGTCGTGCCTTACTACAACAAGCCCACACAAGAGGGCCAGTACCAGCACTTCAAGGCGATTGCCGAAGCCACGGGCGACCTGCCCATCGTGCTGTACAACGTGCCCGGCCGCTCGGTGGCCGATATGCAGCACGACACCGTGCTGCGCCTGGCCCAGGTGCCCGGCATCATCGGTATCAAGGAAGCCACCGGCAACATCGAACGTGCCCAGTGGCTCATCCGTGATGTGCCCCAGGGTTTCGGCGTGTACTCGGGCGACGACCCGACCGCCGTGGCCCTGATGCTGTGCGGCGGCCACGGCAACATCAGCGTGACGGCCAACGTGGCCCCGCGCCTGATGCACGAGCTGTGTGTGGCGGCCCTGGCGGGCGATGCACGCCGCGCCATGGAAATCCAGTTCAAGCTGATGCCCGTGCACAAGAACCTGTTCGTCGAAGCCAACCCCATCCCGGTCAAGTGGGCCATGGCCCGCATGGGCCTGTGTGGTGGCACCATGCGCCTGCCCATGACGCCGCTGGCCAGTGGCAACGAAGCCGTTGTCGAGGCTGCACTGCGCAGCAGCGGCCTGCTGGCCTGATCCAACCCGGGCCACGCCCGGCTCCCTGAGACACTTCTTCCCGAGGATTTCCGCGTGAAAGCTGCTACCACCCGCCTGAGCCTGCTGGCCCTCGCCATGGCCCTGTCCGCCTGCGCCGCCCTCGAAGGCGACAAGATCGACTACAAGAGCGCCGCCAGGGGCTCGACCCTGGAAGTCCCGCCAGACCTGACGCAGTTGTCGCGCGATTCGCGCTATGCCGTGCCAGGTGGCCCGGTATCGGCCGCCGCCATGCAGGCGGGCCAGGCCGCGCAGCCCTCCGGCACGGCCAACGCAGCCGCCCTGCAGTTGGGCGACGTGCGCATCGAACGCGACGGCAACCAGCGCTGGCTGGTGGTCAACCGCCCCGCCGACAAGCTCTGGGAGCCCGTGCGCGACTTCTGGCAGGAAAACGGCTTCAACCTGACCCAGGCCGAGTCCAACGTCGGCATCATGGAAACCGACTGGGCCGAAAACCGCGCCAAGCTGCCTCAGGACTTCATCCGCTCCACACTGGGCAAGATGCTGGACTCGCTGTACTCCACCGGCGAACGCGACAAGTTCCGCACCCGCCTGGAGCGCAATGCCAGTGGCAACACCGAGATCTACATCACCCACCGCGGCATGATCGAGGTCTATGGCACCACCACCAAGGACAACACGGTGTGGCAGCCCCGCCCCTCTGACCCGGAGCTGGAAACCGAATTCCTGCGCCGCTTGATGGTCAAGCTGGGCGTGAGCCAGGAGCAGTCCCGCGCCATTGCGGCCGCCCCGGCGCCACGCACACAGGCAGCGCGCATGGCCACCGTCAACAACCAGCCTGTGGTGCAGCTGGACGAAGGTTTTGACCGTGCATGGCGCCGCGTGGGCCTGGCGCTGGACCGCACCGGCTTCACGGTGGAAGACCGCAACCGCAACGAAGGCACGTACTTCGTGCGTTATGTGGCCCCCAACGCCGACAAGAAGGAGCCCGGCTTCTTCGGCAAGCTGTTCAGCGGCTCCTCGGCCGCCACACCGCCGCTCAAGTACCGCATCGTGGTGCGCAGCCAGGGCGAGTCCACCACGGTGTCTGTGCTCAACGAGGCAGGCGCCCCCGACACCTCGGCCAATGCCGAGCGCATCGTGCGCGTGATCACCGACGACCTGAAGTAACCGCAAAGGCACACCGCTCTTCCCCACCACACCCTGCCCCGGGCTCTAGGCCCTCGGCAGGGTGTGGTGTTTTAAGCGTCCCCCATCCACCATGCTGCGCTTCAAGAATCTGGGCAGCGGCAGCTCAGGCAACGCCACCGTGGTTGAAGGCCGCAGCGGCACGCAGGTGCACCGCCTGCTGATCGACTGCGGGTTTGGCATCCGCCAGCTGCAGGCCCGGCTGGCCCAGGCCCAGCTGCAGCCCGAAGACCTCGACGCCGTTTTCATCACCCACGAGCACTCCGACCACATCGGCTGCGCCCAGGCCCTGGCCGTGCGTTACCGCATTCCGGTGTGGATGAGCGAAGGCACCCACGCGGCCCTGGGCTTCCCGGACTTCGATGGCTTGCAGCATGTGGCGCGTGACATGCAAGCCATCGACCTGGGCAGCTTCCAGGCCCTGCCCTTCACGGTGCCCCACGACGCCCGGGAGCCGCTGCAGCTGCGCTGCTCCGACGGCAATGCCCACCTGGCCGTGCTGACCGACCTGGGGCACGCCAGTGCCCATGTGCTGGAGCAGCTCCAAGGCTGCCACGCCCTCCTGATCGAGGCCAACCACGACCCCGGCATGCTGCAGGCCTCGCGCTATCCACCCTTTCTGAAGCGCCGGGTGGGCGGCCCCCATGGCCACCTGGCCAACGCCGCCACGGCCGAGATCCTGCGCGTGGTGCAGCACGCGGGCTTGGGGCAGGTGGTGGCCGCCCACCTGAGTGCACAGAACAATGTGCCTCGCCTCGCGCAAGAGGCCCTTGCCGCCGCGCTGGGCTGGACGGCCGAGGACATCATCGTGGCCAGCCCCACCCAGGGTACCGACTGGCTGCGCGTCGGCGACAGCGCTCCAAGCCGCTGAACGGGCCTGGCCTGTCCAGGTGCAGGCACGAAAAGACAAAAAAAGGCCCCGAACCTTGCGGTGCGGGGCCGTGGCACAGGCCGACCACGGGGTCAGCCCGGAGCCTGCAGCGATTTACTTGGCTGCGGAAGCGCCGGTAGCGGCGGTGGCAGCAGCGTCAGCAGCGGCCTTGGCAGCGTCGGCAGCAGGAGCAGCGGCGGCGTCAGCAGCAGGAGCGGCGGCAGGGGCTGCAGCAGCATCGGAAGCAGCAGGAGCGGCTGGTTCTGCGGCAGGAGCGGGCGCAGCGGCAGGAGCTTCCACGGGTGCGGGAGCTGCTGGAGCGGGCTCTTCCTTCTTGCCACAAGCGGCGAGTGCAGCAGCAGCGATCAGGGCGGCCAGAACGAGAGAGTTCTTCATTTCGATTTTCCTAGTTGGACAGACAGAATCTTGAAAAGCCACGGCGTCAGGCCCTCGGAAGCCCTGGTACGCATTGGCACAAAGCGTTGATTTGCACCTTTTTGGCGCAACCATTGATTATATTGATTTTTAGTCAATACTGACTAACACTGACGAAAGCTTTACACCCGCTTGACTTCGCGCATGGAACGCGAAGCCGTGGCGACCTTGCCACAAAGCAGCCCACCCCGCCCAACCTTCCTGGGCTGCTTGCAACGCAGAGGTTTACAGGCCCAGCGTGGTCGAGGGAAACCCGGGCGTGCTCTTGCTGCGCACCCATTCGTTGAGCGACTCCCGCAACATCACCCGGCGGTCGGGCTCGTTGCCCGCCACCCCCACGCAGCGTTCCGGATCCAGCCGGTGCATGACCCACTGCGGTGACCACAGGGCGCTGGGCAAGTCCAGGGGGTCGGCCGCCGGGCTGCGGCGGCAGGTGATGATGTGGTCCCAGGTGCCGCGCCAGCGCACAAACCGGGCGTGGCGCCGGATCACGTCGTCGTAGCTGCAGGCCAGCATGGTGAAACGCCGACCGCTGCAGGCCCAGGCCTGCAGGGATTCGACCACGCTGCGCTCGCCCAGCGGCCAGTCGTGAAAATGGGCATCGCTGATCACAATCTCCTGCCAGCCATCCCGCGCCGCCGTGGCGAATGCGTCACGCACCATCTGCTGGAAGGTTTCCCGGCCACTGAACCGCCCGGTGGGCAGGTCGTGCAGAGGCTCGGGCGAAGGGGCTGCCACATCGGTCATGAAGGCCTCCTGGTCAGTGGCTGCCCGTCCAGACATGGGCCCAGCCCGCATCGCACCATGTGGACAACAGCTCCAGCGCATCGTCGCTGGCGCGGGCCAACTCGCGCGCCGTCAGCTGGCGTTCGTCGGCCAGGCGCCGCATCAGCGTGGCATCGCGCCCGGCGGCGCGGTAGCTCTCTCCATTGATGAAGATGTGCTGCGCGTCGTACATCATGCGGCTCTTGCGGTCCAGGCGCACCCCCTCCAGCATCACCCTCGCATCCCCGGGCTCGAACCACACGCTGGGCTTGGGTTCGGTGAGGTATTCGCCGAGCGCGCGCTCCAGCACCAGAGGTTGTGCCAACGCACGAGAAAGCGCTTCACGCGCAAACTCATGCAGCCCGGCCGGAATGTGCGCGGGCTGCGCGACCGCCTCCTGGCCTGCGTCACGGTAGAGCAGAGGCTTGCCCTCATCGGCATCCCCGGCATCTTCCGCCAGGCGCACCAGCAGCTCCTGGGCCAGCTCTGCACGCGCCGGGGCGCGGAAACCGATGGAGTAGGTCATGCACCCGCCCTCGGCAATGCCGTCATGGGCGTAGCGGGGCGGCAGGTACAGCATGTCGCCAGGCTCCAGCACAAACTCTTCTTCCGGTTCGAACTGTGCCAACACCTTCAAGGGAATATCGTCGCGCAGCGTCAGGTCCTTCTGGCGGCCAATGCGCCAGCGCCGCTTGCCATGGGCCTGCAGCAAAAAGACGTCGTAGCTGTCGAAGTGCGGCCCCACGCCACCACCATTGCTGGCGTAGCTGATCATGAGGTCGTCCAGCCGCGCCTCGGGCACAAAACGGAACTGCTGCATCAGCGCATGGACCGCATCGTTGTGCAGATCCACCCCTTGCACGAGCAAGGTCCAGTCAGGTTGCTGCAACGCAGGCAGCGCACGACGGCTGAAGGGGCCGTGGCGCAGCTTCCAGGCGCCCTTGACCAATTGCACCAGGCGCGACTCCACCCCCTCCTGGGCAGCCAGTGCAAACAGCTCGGAGCGCAACACGGGCGGTGCGAACTGTGGAATGGCCTGGCGCACCAGCAGCGGCTTTTTTTGCCAGTGGCGGCGCATGAATTGCGCGGGGGTGAGGCCACCGAGCAGAGAAAGGGGTTGCTGGATATCCATGGGAAAACAGGGCCCCTGGGCGGGGCGGTTGGTCAAACTGCGACAATTCTCCTATGGAAATTACCCAACAATGTGTGGTCGCACTGACCTGGACGCTCAAGGACACGCTGGGCGAAGAATTGGACGTGCTCGATGAGCCCGTGGAGTTTCTGGTCGGCGGCGACGATCTTCTGCCCCGCATCGAAGAGGCCCTGCAAGGCCACGGCCCTGGTGCCAGCCTGGCGCTGCACCTCGAACCCGAGGATGCTTTTGGTGACTTCAACGACCAGCTGCTGTTCCTGGAACCCCGTGCGCTGTTCCCCGCAGAAATCGAGGAAGGCATGACGTTTGACGGGATGGCCCTGCCGGAGGGCTGCAACCCGGATGCCCCCCGCACCGCGCTCTACACCGTGGCCGAGATCTACCCCGAACATGTGGTGCTGGACGGCAACCACCCGCTGGCGGGCATTGCGCTGCGCCTGCAATTGACAGTGCAGGCAGTGCGTGAAGCCACCGAGGAAGAAGTCGGTCGCGGCACCGCAGGCACGGGCTTCTTCCGAATTCAACCCCAGGCCCCCGGCAACTCGTTGCTGCACTGAGCCCCTCCAACGCACAACGGGCGCCCCGAAAAAACCCGGGGCGCCCGTTTTTTGGTCAGTCAGCGAATTCACATACGAGAGATCTGGCCGTTGTACAGACGCACGCGGTCGCCAATACGCAGATCACCCGGGCTGCTCACGTCATACACGCGGTAACCGCCCTGGTCCAGTTGCACGGACAGCCGATATCCCTGCACGTACTCCTGGTTGTTGCGCCCCTCGATGGCATTGCCCGCCACAGCGCCCCCGAGCACGCCCACCGCCGTGGCTGCCGCACGGCCCGAGCCCTTGCCCACCTGGTTGCCCAGGACGCCGCCCACCACGGCACCGAGCACGGCGCCTGCGCCGGAGGTTTGCCCCTGAGAACGCCCCTGCATCACCTCAATGTTCGACACGCGGCCATACTCGGTACCCGCCGGGTTGTTGGGGTAGGCGGGTGCGGTCTGGTAGCCGCTGGAATAGCCCCCCGAATACTGGGGAGCGGGCGCCGGGCGGTTGTGGCCACAGGCGGCCAAAGAGCCTGCCAGGACAACCACACCAGCGATGGCGAGAGGGCGGCGGGTGAATTGCAGCATTTCAATCTCCTGAAGTCATGAGGACCAGTCCGAGGCGAAGGGCCAACGCAAGGCACACAGCAGGCGCCCCAGACACATGGTTGATTGGAACAACGCGGCAGGGTTCTGCCGCGTAGACACATGACCCCACGCCGTGTCGGTAACAGAGACGCATAAAAGTAAGCGCCGTCTTACAAATGCCGCGCCAACCCGGTGGCGCCATGGACTTCAGGCCTTGCCCGTCGAACCGTAGCCGCCCTCACCCCGCTCGGTAGCTTCAAACTCGGTGACAACGTTGAACTGCGCCTGCACCACCGGCACGATGACCAATTGGGCCAGGCGCTCCATGGGCTCCAGCGTGAAGGCCACATTGCTGCGGTTCCAGGCGCTCACCATGAGCTGGCCCTGGTAGTCGCTATCGATCAGGCCCACGAGGTTGCCCAGCACGATGCCGTGTTTGTGACCCAGGCCGGAGCGCGGCAGGATCAGGGCCGCATACCCCGGGTCCTTGATGTAGACGGAAATGCCGGTGGGCACCAGTTGCCATGCGTTGGGCTGCAAGGTGAGCGACGCATCGAGGCAGGCCCGCAGGTCCAGGCCAGCGCTGCCGGGTGTGGCATAGGTGGGCAATTGGTCCGCCATGCGCGGATCCAGAATCTTCACGTCAATCTTCACGGTTATTTCTTCTTTCCAGTTGTGCGCTGCTGGGCCACTTGCCGCAGCCGCTCCTGCAAGGGCTCCACGCCTGACGCGGCCCCGAAGGCTGCGGATGATAGGGCCTTGGGAGCCACGTCGATCAAACGCCCCAACCCCCACCAGATGGCCGCCATGACCGCCAGCCCCGGCAAAGACCCTTGGCTGAACATGAACAGCGCCACCCCGTGCAAGACAATCAACACCAGCAGCACGGCGCGCACCGCACGCACAACGCCCAGCAAAGGCTTCAGAACCAGAGCGAGATCCGGCGGACCGGACTGGGGCGCCGGGCGCACCCCACCCGCCCCAGCGGGCTTCTGGACGGCGGTGGAGCCAGGGGCTGGAGCTTGTACACCTCTGGCAGGTGCAGGCGCGGTCAGCCGTTCCACGTAGCGTGCAAAGTCGCCATCGGGCGGCGTATCCCATTCAGGCTTGGTGGCACCAGTCTTCATACGGCCTCCCGGCAAAGACCTCTAGGAACCCACAGGCGACAACCGCGCCGCAATCTCCCCGATCAGCTGCTGGGCCAGCACCCGTTTGGAAGCCCGGGGCAGCTCGCGGTGCCCTTGGGCGTCCACCAACAGCAGGGCATTGTCATCCTGCCCAAAGGTGGCAGGGCCAATGTTGCCCACCAGCAGCGGCACCCCTTTGCGCGCACGCTTGGCCGTGGCGTGGGCCAGCAGATCATGGCTTTCAGCAGCAAAACCGACACAAAAAAGATCACCCTCCAGGGCATGCGATGACTTCGCTACCGTGGCCAGGATGTCGGGGTTCTCCACAAAACCCAGGGTCGGGGTCTGGCCCGAGCCGTCTTTCTTGATTTTCTGGGAGGACTGGCTGGCGGGCCGCCAGTCCGCCACGGCAGCGGTGGCAACGAACACCGACGCCGCCTGCACATGGCGCTGTACAGCCGCCAGCATCTCCTGGGCCGACTGCACATTCACACGCTGCACCCCACGTGGCGTGGGCACATGCACAGGCCCGGCCACCAAAGTGACTTCGGCACCGGCCTCGCGGGCCGCACGGGCAACGGCAAAACCCATCTTTCCGCTCGAAAGGTTGGTGATGCCACGCACGGGATCGATCGCCTCAAAAGTGGGCCCCGCCGTCACCAGCACCCTGCGCCCTGCCAGGACCTTGGGCGCGAAGAAGGCAATCAACTCTTCCAGCAGCTCCACAGGCTCCAGCATGCGGCCATCGCCAGTCTCGCCACAAGCCTGGTCTCCATTGCCCACACCCAGCACCACCGCGCCATCCTGCGTCACCTGGGCCAGGTTGCGCTGCGTGGCCGGATGGGCCCACATCTCACGGTTCATGGCCGGAGCCAGCAGCAACGGCACCCGCTGCGCAGGGCGGGCCAGGCACAGCAAGCTGAGCAGCTCATCCGCCCTACCCTGCACCAGCCGCGCGATGAAATCAGCGCTGCACGGCGCTATCAGGATCGCGTCGGCCTCACGGCTCAGGTTGATGTGGGGCATGTTGTTGGGCTCGCGCGCATCCCACTGCGAGCCATACACGGGGCGACCGGACAGGGCCTGCATGGTGACCGGCGTGATGAATTGCTCGGCCGCTTCGGTCATGACGACCTGCACGGTGGCCCCCTCCTTGATGAGCTGGCGGCACAGATCAGCCGCCTTGTAGCAAGCCACGCCCCCACTCAGACCCAGAACAATGTGTTTGCCAGCAAGCTCATTCATGAGGCGAATTTAGCAGACGGGGGTGACCCTGCCCCCGGGGGTGTCGCCGGGGTGCCATCTATAATCCCAATTTCCGTGCGACACGTAACGTGTTGCTCTGAGTGAGGTAGCTTGCCTCTAAAAACAAAAAGCAATTAAATCGCCTGTCCTCGGACAGGCTCCAGAGAGCTGGTCGGTAACACGGCCATCTCACAAAGTTCTTCCTTGTGAAGGGCTTTTAATGACGATGCTCGGGCAACCGGTCATCTGAAACGTCGCCCCTCTGGGGTGACTGAAATTGAACGGTAGCAATACCGTTTGTGGCGCTCGCGCACATTGCCGACGAACCGCCACAAGCGGTTTCGCCGTGGATAAATGGTCGCCTCTTCAGGCGATCAACAAATGTGAGCAGCGCATCTGGACCAACTCAGAGTGCTCCGCTCTGATCTGCCTTGTCGCACATCCCTTATGGGGTGCTGCGTCCTCATATACGACTACGAGTAGCCTACGGTGACGTGCCGGACCAGCAATGGACCGGTGCGAAGCTCACCTGACAACGTATCCCCCGCGCAAGCGGTGGTCTGGATCCGCGAGGAGTCAGGCCAGACACTGCCAGCAGAACGGCGGTAGAGGGGCAAGGCTATTTCCGCATGGGCAACGTAAAGTGAATCATCGTTTGAACCTGGGTAAGGATTGATTGGCCAAAGCTGCTGTTAGGCCAAAACCAAAAGGTACGCTGCCGACACTTCTCGTGGAAATTGAGAGTGCGTCGTCAACACTGCAGCCCCAGGAGAGATGAGTCCTAACCGGATAGAGAGAGGTGGTTCACTCCACCGATCTCGGTAGATCAGGGAACGTGGTAAGCCCCACTATCCGCCTGCACACCCCGGTGTGTGGGCAGGGAAGCCGCAAGGCGACCTGTTGGGTGAGGGGGTATGGGATCTTGGAGAAAGCGAACGGCCGCGTGTAACGCGCGGTATACGGGGTGAAACATCCCCCGACGCGAAAGCGGGCTGACTTCCATATGTGGTGCAACCGTCGCGAGACGACTGCATTTGTTTAATCGAAACCCCGAAGGGACGTTTTTCCCCTTCGGGGGAAAGTGCGTCCCCCGAGGGTTCAACTCGAAGGGGAAAGCATGAGAGAACTCACTGGAGACAGTGAATCTGCGTCCTCACGCGAACCGCAAGACTGGCACGCCATTGACTGGCACCGGGTCGAACGGTTCGTGAGAACGACGCAGCAACGTATAGCGAAGGCTACGCAGAAACAGGATTGGCGCAGGGTGAAAGCCCTTCAACGGTCCTTGAATCACTCGTTTTCCGCCAGGGCTCTGGCGGTGAGACGGGTTACTGAAAACCAAGGCAAGCGAACATCAGGTGTTGATCGCCAGCTTTGGGATTCACCTGCCCTGAAACGGGCGGCGATTGGGAAATTGAAGCAGCAACGGGGATATCGACCCCTGCCGTTACGGCGGGTTTACATCCCAAAATCGAACGGAAAGGAGCGCCCACTGGGCATCCCGACTATGTTTGACCGGGCCATGCAGGCACTCCACCTGCTCGGGCTGGAGCCTGTGGCGGAAACCACGAGTGACCCGAACTCATATGGGTTCAGGAAAAATCGCTCTACGGCGGATGCCATGGGCCAGATATTCGTCTGTACATCCAGAAAGGCCTCGGCCCCATGGGTGCTGGAGGCGGATATTCGGAGCTGTTTCGATCACATCAACCACGATTGGCTGGTTCGTCACGTTCCTATAGACAAGACGATCTTGCGCAAGTGGCTGAAAGCCGGGGTGGTCCACCAGGGCCGCCTTTCGCCAACTGAAGAAGGAACGCCGCAAGGCGGAATCATCTCGCCTACCCTGGCGAACATGTGTCTAAACGGGCTGGAAGCGGGCCTGATCGAGCACCTCTGTGCACGATTCGGCAAGACGAAGGCTGCGAAGCTAAAAGTCTATGTGGTTCGGTACGCCGACGATTTCGTGATCACCGGCAGCTCGAAAGATCTGCTGGAAACCGAGGTCAGGCCGTGGATAGAAACCTTCCTCGCACAACGAGGATTGGAGCTATCGCCGGAGAAGACGAAAGTCACACACATCGACGACGGGTTCGATTTCCTGGGATGGAACTTCCGCAAGTACAAAGGGAAGTTGCTCATAAAACCGAGCAAGAAGAACGTGAAAGCGTTCTACAGCAAAGTCCGGGATATCGTGAAAACGCATGTATCGGTGAAGCAGGAGGATCTCATTGCCAAACTGAACCCAGTCCTTCGTGGCTGGGCGCAGTACCACCAGCCGGTGGTGGCGAAAGAAACCTTCAGTCGGATGGATAGCTTGATCCACTGGCGGCTTGTCCGCTGGGCGAGAAGGCGTCATCCGAATAAGTCCCGACCGTGGTGCAAAAGCCGTTACTGGCAGCGCGCCGCAGAGAGGGATGAGTTCGCTGCAACCGTCAAAACAGCAGAAGGTTCAATCGCGGTAAAACTGTTGAAGCTCGCTGATACAGAGATCGTGAGACACGAAAAGATCAAGGGGGACTACAACCCCTTTGACCCGAAATGGGAGCTATATGGCGAAACGTTGAGGACGAAACGCATGCTCAAAGGCATGTCGTACCAGTACGGAACGTCAATGCTGTTCATCTCACAGAACGGGCGTTGTGCACTCTGCACAGAGCCTTTGGACGCACAGGGCGGCTGGCACGACCATCACATTGTTTACAAGGTGGTGGGCGGGTCGGATGCTCTGTCCAACCGGGTATTGTTGCATCCGGTCTGTCACGTCAGACTGCACGCTCTTGGATTGACGGTAGCGAAACCGGCCCGATAAGGGCTTAGCGTCCATGATCGGAAAAGGGGTTGAGAGTAAAATCCTCGGTTCTTCAACCGAACATGGACATGTTGTGCTTGAGCCGGATGCGGTGAAAGTCGCAAGTCCGGTTCTTAGGGGGGGATGGTTCAGCAATGAACTGTCCCTACCCTCCCACCACCAAAAAAGACATGACCAAATTTGTCTTCGTCACCGGCGGTGTGGTGTCTTCCCTCGGTAAGGGAATCGCCTCAGCCTCCCTTGCCGCGATCCTCGAATCGCGGGGACTCAAAGTCACCCTCATCAAGCTTGACCCCTACATCAACGTAGACCCGGGCACCATGTCGCCGTTCCAGCACGGCGAGGTTTTTGTGACCGATGACGGCGCAGAAACCGACCTGGATCTGGGCCACTACGAGCGTTTCATCGAAACGCGCATGAAGAAAACCAACAACTTCACCACGGGCAAGATTTATCAGTCCGTGCTGGAGAAGGAACGCCGTGGCGACTACCTGGGCAAGACCGTGCAGGTCATCCCCCACGTCACCAACGAAATCCAGGAATTCATCAAGCGCGGCGCCGGCATTGGCACGCCCGATGCCGTGGATGTGGCCATCGTCGAAATCGGCGGCACCGTGGGCGACATCGAATCGCTGCCGTTCCTGGAAGCCGTGCGCCAGATGAGCCTGCGCATGGGGCCCAACAACGCGGCCTTCGTGCACCTGACCTACCTGCCCTGGATCGCAGCAGCGGGCGAGCTCAAGACCAAGCCCACCCAGCACACCGTGCAGAAGCTGCGCGAGATCGGCATCCAGGCTGATGCGCTGCTGTGCCGCGCCGACCGCCGCATCCCTGAAGAAGAACGTGCCAAGATCTCGCTGTTCACCAACGTGCCCGAGTGGGGCGTGATCAGCATGTGGGACGTGGACACCATCTACAAGGTGCCGCGCATGCTGCATGAGCAAGGCTTGGACGGCCTGATCTGCGACAAACTGCGTCTGAACACCCCACCCACCAGCCTCAAGCGCTGGGACGACTTGGTGTACGAAACCGAACACCCCCAGGGCGAAGTCACCATCGCCATGGTCGGCAAGTATGTGGATCTGTCGGACAGCTACAAGTCGGTCAACGAGGCCCTGCGCCACGCCGGCATGCGCAACCATGTGCGTGTGAAGATCGACCACGTCGATTCAGAAACCATCGACAGCGCCGACGCCGCCGCCAAGCTGGCCCAGTACGACGCTATCCTGGTGCCCGGCGGCTTCGGCCAGCGCGGTGTGGAAGGCAAGATCGCCACGGCCCAGTTTGCCCGCGAGCGCAAGGTGCCCTACCTGGGCATCTGCCTGGGCATGCAGGTGGCCACCATCGAATACGCCCGCCATGTGGCAGGCCTGGCCAACGCCAACAGCACCGAGTTCGACCCCACCACGCCCCACCCCGTGATCGCACTGATCACCGAGTGGAAGGATGCGGACGGCACCATCAAGAAGCGCGATGAAAACTCGGACCTCGGCGGCACCATGCGCCTGGGTGCGCAAAGCTCCGATGTGTCCAAGGACACGCTGGCGCACAGCATCTACGGCGATGTGGTGACCGAGCGCCACCGCCACCGCTACGAAGCCAACGTGAACTACCTGGACCAGCTGCGCAAGGCGGGCCTGGTGATCTCGGCCCTGACGCAGCGCGAGCAGCTCACCGAGATCGTGGAGCTGCCGCAAAACGTCCACCCCTGGTTCATCGGCGTGCAGTTCCACCCCGAGTTCAAGTCCACGCCCTGGAACGGCCACCCGCTGTTCAACGCCTTCATCAAGGCCGCCGTGGAGCACCAGCAAGCCGCTAAAAAAGCATAAGGGGACTCAACAATGCAGCTGTGCGGATTCAACGTTGGCCTGGACCAGCGCTTCTTCCTGATCGCGGGCACCTGCTCCATTGAAGGCCTGGAGATGTCGCTCGACGTCGCGGGTCAGCTCAAGGAAGCCTGCGCACCGCTGGGCATTCCGCTGATCTACAAGGGCTCATTCGACAAGGCGAACCGCTCTTCAGGCACCAGCAAGCGTGGCGTGGGCATCGACGCCGGGCTGAAGATCCTCGACGAAGTGCGCCGCCAGCTGCAACTGCCCATCCTGACCGATGTGCACGACACCTCGCACGTGGCCGAGGTGGCCAGCGTGGTCGATGTGCTGCAAACGCCTGCCTTCCTGTGCCGCCAGACGGACTTCATCCGCGCCGTGGCACAAAGCGGCAAGCCGGTGAACATCAAGAAGGGCCAGTTCCTGGCGCCCTGGGACATGAAGAACGTCATCGACAAGGCCCGCGCTGCTGCGGCCGAAGTCGGCCTGTCGGAAGACCGCTTCCTCGCCTGCGAGCGCGGCGTGAGCTTTGGCTACAACAACCTCGTGGCAGACATGACCAGCCTGGCCGAGATGCGCAACTCCGGCGCCCCCGTGGTGTTCGACGTGACTCACTCGGTGCAAAAGCCCGGTGGCCTGGGCGCCGTGAGCGGTGGTGCGCGCGACATGGTGCCAGTGCTGGCCCGCGCGGGCGTGGCTGCGGGTGTGGCAGGCCTGTTCATGGAAACCCACCCCCGCCCCGCCGAGGCCTGGTCAGACGGCCCGAACGCCGTGCCTTTGAAGCACATGAAGGCGTTGCTGGAGACGCTGGTGGCCCTGGACGACGTCACCAAGAAAAGTGGATTCCTCGAAAACAACTTTGGAGCCTGAGACATGAGCAGTGGTTACGTCATCGCATCCGTCACCGTCACCAACCCCACGCAGTACGAGGAGTACCGCAAGTGGAGCACGCTGGCCATGCAGGCCCACGGAGCCGAAGTGTGCGTGCGCGGCGGCAAGGTCGAAGTGCTGGAAGGCGACTGGAACCCCGGCCGCACCGTGATCCTCAAGTTCGCAAGCTTCGACGCTGCGCGCGCGTTTTACGACACGCCCGAATACCAGAAGGCCAAGGCGGCCCGCGAAGGCGCGGCCATCATGCGCATGGTGTGTGTCGAGGGCGTCTGAGTACGCGATGACTCGTTCGCGCTGGTCGGGTTGTACCCGGTTCGTACCTGCAGGCTGGTTCACTATCAAATCAGTAGCATAAAATGACCACAGACGCGCCCAAGCGGCCATTTGGCTTCTAACCCACCAAGCCCGTCCGCCCGTCTGAATGAATTTCAAAAACCTCAAGGAAAATCATGAGTGCCATTGTTGACATCGTAGGCCGCGAAGTGCTGGACAGCCGCGGCAACCCCACCGTCGAATGCGACGTGCTGCTGGAGTCGGGCGTGATGAGCCGCGCCGCCGTGCCATCGGGTGCCTCCACCGGCAGCCGCGAAGCCATTGAAATGCGTGACGGCGACAAGAGCCGTTACCTGGGCAAGGGCGTGCTCAAGGCCGTGGAGCACATCAACACCGAAATCTCCGAAGCCGTGCTGGGCCTGGACGCATCCGAGCAGGCCTTCCTGGACAAGACGCTGATCGACCTCGACGGCACCGAGAACAAGAGCCGCCTGGGGGCCAACGCCATGCTGGCTGTGTCGATGGCCGTGGCCCGTGCCGCCGCCGAAGAATCCGGCCTGCCCCTGTACCGCTACCTGGGCGGCATGGGCAGCGTGCAGTTGCCCGTGCCCATGATGAACGTGATCAATGGCGGCGCGCACGCCAACAACAGCCTGGACCTGCAGGAGTTCATGATCATCCCCGTGGGCGCCCCCACCTTCCGCGAAGCCGTGCGCTGGGGCGCCGAAGTGTTCCACGCGCTCAAGAAGATCATCCACGACAAGGGCATGAGCACCGCCGTGGGCGACGAAGGCGGCTTTGCCCCCAGCGTCGAGAACCACGAAGCGGCCATCCGCCTCATCCTGCAAGCCATTGAAGCCGCAGGCTACACGGCCGGCGAGCAGATCGCCCTGGGCCTGGACTGCGCGGCGAGCGAGTTCTACAAGGACGGCCACTATGTGCTGGAAGGCGAAGGCGGCCTGAAGCTCACCGCCCAGCAGTGGACGGACATGCTGGCCGCCTGGGTGGACAAGTACCCGATCATCAGCATCGAAGACGGCATGCACGAAGGCGACTGGGACGGCTGGAAGCATCTGACCGAACGCCTGGGCGACAAGGTGCAGCTGGTGGGTGACGACCTGTTCGTGACCAACACCAAGATCCTCAAGGAAGGCATCGACAAGCGCATTGCGAACTCGATCCTGATCAAGATCAACCAGATCGGTACGCTGACCGAAACCTTCGCTGCGATCGAGATGGCCAAGCGCGCTGGCTACACCGCCGTGATCTCGCACCGCTCGGGCGAAACCGAAGACAGCACCATTGCCGACATCGCTGTGGGCACGAATGCGGGCCAGATCAAGACCGGTTCGCTGAGCCGCTCGGACCGCATCGCCAAGTACAACCAGCTGCTGCGCATCGAAGAAGACCTGGGCGAAATCGCGCACTACCCCGGCCGCGCCGCGTTCTATAACTTGAAATGAAGCTCCCCCTGAGCCGCTTCGCGTCTTCCCCCTCTCCTGCGGGAGGGGGGCGCACCCGGTGGCCCGGCCAAGCCGGTTCCTCGGGTGCACTGGCGTGCGGCGCGCCCAGGACACAGGCATGGCCCGGTGCTGTCGGCCTGGTGGCGCGGCATCCGGCACTGGACTGAACCGCCGCCATGGTCTCCCGCATCGTCCCCGTCATCCTGCTGGCCTTGCTGGGGGCGCTGCACGCCCAGCTCTGGCTGGGGCGGGGCAGTGTGCCGCGCGTCAACGAGATGCAGCGGCAGATCGATGCCCAGAAGGCGGCCAATGACCAAGCCCGCCAGATCAATGCCCGCCTGACCTCCGAGGTGCACGACCTCAAGGAAGGGCTGGACATGGTGGAAGAAAAAGCACGCAGCGAGCTGGGCATGGTCCGGCCCAACGAGGTCTACGTGCAGTTCACGCCCCGCTAAGCGGCTGAACCGCCCGTTGCCCTGTGCGGCCCTGGCCGCTACGCCCTCTCCCGCGCTCCGTGCTCCCGCTCCCTGATCCCTTGCCCTCAATTGCCTTGCTGGGCGCTCCACACACGGGCGCCGAGGCACTGGCCCGGGCACTGCGGGCGCACATCCCCCCCGAATCGGCGCAGATTGTGGTGGCACCAGCCCTGCTGGCAGCCCCGCCACAGACACAATCCACGCCTGCCCTCCCCGCCGCCACACTGACCTTGCTCATGGGCCTGGACCTGCCCTGCCCTGCCGAAGAGCGCGCCTCCCAGGAAGCCCTCGACGCGCAGCTGCGCGTGGCGCTGCAGGGAGCGGGTGTGACATACCGGGTGATCTACGGGCAGGGCGACACGCGCGTAGCGAATACACTGAATGCTATTAAATCAATAGCAATAAACACTTACCCAACAGGCGGTAACGAGGTATTTAACCTTGAAAGCGGGATGCACAACCAGCGGCTGCGCGCCTGGAACTGCGAAAAATGCAGCGACCCCGTCTGCGAACACCGCCTTTTCACCTCCCTGGTGGACAAACGGCAGACGGGCCTGGACTGAACCTTCACCGGGCGTTGATCCCGTCCTCTGCCAATGACCGCACCAGCCCACGCTGCAGTTCCTTCATCAGCAGCACCACCTGGCTGGAGCCATAGCGGTAACCGCCGTTGAGCACCTGCACCGCGCGGTCCCATTCGCCTTGCTGGGCCAGCTCGACCAGGATAGCGGCCTGCTCATGGAAGTACTGGTAGCGCGCCACCAGCAACGGAAACGCCGGTTGGTCGCCCAGCACCTCGCCCCCCACGCCATGCAGCCAGCGGCCCAGCACGCTGTGGTCCACACGGCGAATCAGGGCCGGGTCCAGCCCGACGGTGGTGCGGCCCTCCAAGTAGTCCATCAGGCGGGCTTTCCAGCGTTCATGGGCGTTGATGGCGGCGTCGATGTCCAGGGTGGCCAGCAGGCTGTCGCCACGGCGCGAGTCGAGAACGGCGGTGCTGTCGAACAGCACCTGGGCGGGTGCAGCTGCAACAGCCGGATCGGCACGGCGGACTCCCAGAACGCGACGCAGTAACTCCATGACACCCTCGGAACAGGTTTTCTCAGATCCATCAGCGGCGATATGCCGCTGCCACGGCGCACGCGGCGCCCCAGCCCCGCGCTGCGGCCGAGCCGGAAGCCGCGCGATGGCCCATGAATCTTAGGCGGGGATGGAGAAATCGAATGTCAACGATGGTCAGCCGTGCAGGGGCCCTGCAGGCGACCAATGCACCCTTGCAGAAGGCTGCTCGACCGGCCCCCGGGGCCTACTGGATGCCCGTGGGCCCCGGCGGCTGGCTGGCGGAGGGCGAGACAAAAATCTGCGCTGCATCCACGGCATCAAACCGGTACTGCTGGCCGCAGAACTCGCAGCCCACCTCAATGTCATCTCGCTCGGCGAGGATGCTTTCGGCCTCTTCGGCGCCCAGGTTGCGCAGCATGTTGCTCACGCGCTCGCGGCTGCAGGTACAGGCAAAACGCGGGCCGCTGGCGCCCTGCTGCGGCTCGAAGCGCAGCAGCTTTTCTTCCCAGAACAAGCGGCGCAGGATGGTGTCCACATCCAGCGTCAGCAGCTCTTCGCGCGTGAGGCTGGAGGCCAGGTGCGCAATGCGGTTGTAGTCCTCGTTGTGGCCGATCTGGTCTTCGTTCTCGCGGTGCGTGAGACCCGCAGCCAGGTTGCCCTCGCCCTTGATGGGCATGCGCTGGATCAAGAGGCCCGCCGCCACCTGGTCGTTGGCGCCCAGCACCAGGATGGTGTCGAGCTGCTCGGACTGCAGCATGTAGTGCTGCAGCACGTCCGACAGGCGTTCCAGCTTTTCATGGTGGTCGCCGTGCAGCGGCACCACGCCCTGGTAGGGCTGCTGGCCGGGGTGGCGGTCCTTGGGGTCGAGCGTGATGGCGCAGCGGCCGCCACCGCCCACATTGAGCATCTGGCTCAGCTTCGCGTCCGATGGCACTTCACCATTCACGGTGGCCGTGGCACGCAGGCTCAGGTCGGATTGCACTTCGGTCACGGCCAGCTTCACGGGGCCGTCGCCAAACACCTGCAGCACCAGCGCACCGTTGAACTTGATGTTGGACTGCATGAGCACACCGGCCGCCGCCATCTCGCCCAGCAGCTCGCTCACCGGCGCGGGGTAGGCGCCCGTGCTGGTGTTGCTGGCGCGGCGGCGCAGGATTTCGGTCCAGGCATCGGTCAGGCGCACGATCATGCCGCGCACGGGCAGGCCATCAAAAAGAAACTTGTGGAGTTCAGACACGCAGGGGTTCCAGGAAAAGTAAGGTGGCAGGCAACGGCGATGCCGCGCTCAGCCGATCTTGCGCAGGCCGCGTTGGAAGCGGCGCGCGTTGTCGATGTAGTGTTGGGCGCTTTGGCGCAGGCCTTCGATCTGCTCGGGCGTGAGTTCGCGCACGGCCTTGGCAGGGCTGCCAATGATCATGGAGCCATCGGGGAACTCCTTGCCCTCGGTCACCAGCGCACCCGCGCCCACCAGGCAGTTTTTACCGATCTTGGCGCCGTTGAGCACCACGGCGCCGATACCGATCAACGACTCGTCGCCAATGGTGCAGCCATGCAGCATGACCTGGTGGCCCACTGTCACGCGTTCTCCCACCACCAGGGGCTTGCCGATATCGGCGTGCAGCACGCTCGCATCCTGGATGTTGGAGCCCGCGCCGATGGTGATGCTCTCGGTGTCGCCCCGGATCACCGTGCCAAACCACACGCTGGCGTCTTCGCCCAGCACCACGTTGCCCATCACCTGCGCGCTGTCGGCCACCCAGGCCGATGCGGGCACCTGGGGCGCCACGCCATCGAGTTCATAAATCGCCATGCAAAAGTCTCCGTGGGGGCAGGCATCGGGGGCCTGCGTTTTGGAATGGGGAACGCGCCAACCGGTGGCACTCCGCAGCTGCGGGCACCGTTGGCAACGGCCTAGAATTGTAAGGATGGAGCTTCGCCAACGTGCACTGCAGGTCTTGTGCCTCGCAGACCCTGAACAAAAAGCGGCCGCTGCGCTGGACCTGTATGCCCAAGCAGCTACGCTTTCAATAGCAGAAAACACCCCCACTCCGCCCGAGGGCGCCACGGATCTGCCCGGCCGCCCCGCGCGGCCGGAACTGCGGCGCCACACGGACGTGGCCCGGCGCTCCCCCGCCACGCCCGAAGGCCGCGCCATCCTGATCCACGCGATTGCCCACATCGAGTTCAACGCCATCAACCTGGCACTGGATGCCGTCTGGCGCTTTGGCGGCATGCCACGCGAGTACTACCTCGACTGGATGCTGGTCGCGGCCGAAGAGGCGCAGCATTTCCGCCTGCTGCGTGACCACCTGCGCAGCCAGGGGCATGACTACGGCGATTTCCCGGCCCACCAGGGCCTGTGGACCATGTGCGAGAAAACCAGCCACGACATCCTGGCCCGCATGGCCCTGGTGCCGCGCACGCTGGAGGCCCGGGGGCTGGACGCCACGCCCCAGATCCAGGCCAAGCTGCGCCAGGTGGGCACGCCCGATGCGCTCGCCGCCGTGGCCATTCTGGACACCATCCTGCGCGACGAGGTCGGCCATGTGGCCATCGGCAACCACTGGTACCGCTGGCTGTGCGAACGTGCGGGGCACGACCCCGAAACCCACTACGGCACCCTGGTCGCACAATACGAGGCTCCGCGCCTGAAGCCCCCGTTCAATGAAACCGCCCGCCGCAAGGCCGGTTTTACCGACAACGAACTGCGCTGGCTGCAGCAGCTCTGATCTTCTAGTTAAAGCCGACCTGGCACGGGCTTCTAAAATTCGCTGTGCAGGCCGCCACAGGCCACCGCTGACACCGGCCCCCTCTTTCTTCCATACTCCCACCATGACTTCACCCACCACACCCGGGCTCTCCCTCACGCCCCCGCCCCCCGGCAACCAGTCTTCGGTCGCCATGATTGCGCGGCAGGCCATCGTGAACGCGCAGCAGGTGGTGGTGGGCTACGAGCTGTTCAACCGATCGCGCAGCGGCGCGGCGCACACGGCGGCCACCGACGTGATCCTGGTCTTCACGGCGCTCTCGCATGCGGGCACCGAAGAGCTGGTGGGCAAGAAGCTCATCTTTGTGAACTGCACGCACGAAAGCCTCTCGGGTGGCCATCTGGAGCTGATGGACCCCGACAAGGTGGTGCTGGAGATCCCGCCCCTGGGCCATGCCGCTGCCGAAGAAGTCGCCACCCGCATGCCCATCCTGGCCGGGCTGCGCAACAGGGGCTTTCACCTGGCGTTCAACCACACGGTGCTGCAGTCGGCCTATGCGCCCTGGCTGCCGCTGGCCGACTACATCAAGCTGGACCTGTCCGTGCTGGCCCCGGACCAGCTGTCGGTGCTCATCAGCTACGCGGGGCGCAATTCCCAGGCTGAGCTGATCGCCGAAAAGGTCGAGACCGCCCAGCAGTACGACATGGTGTCGAGCCAGGGCGTGCAGATGTTCCAGGGTTACTGGTTTGCGCGCCCCTCGCTGGTCGAGGCCAAGCTGCTCGCCCCCTCGCAGGCCAGCATCATCGAACTCATCAACCAGGTGCGCAAACAGGCGAGCACCGACGACATCGAGGAAACCCTCAAGAAGGACGCGGGCCTGGCTTTCAACCTCATGCGCCTGATCAACTCGGCGGGCTTTGGCCTGTCGCGCGAGGTCACCTCCTTCCGCCAGGCGGTGATGCTCATGGGCCTGAAAAAGCTGTTCCGCTGGGCGGCGCTGCTGCTCACGGCCTCGCGCGCCGGGGGCACGCCCTCGTCCGTGGGCCAGACAGCTGTGGTGCGGGGCCGACTCATGGAGCTGCTGGCGCTGGAGACCCTGCCCGCCGAAGAAGCCGACCAGGCCTTTGTGGTGGGCATCTTCTCGCTGCTCGATGTGATGCTGTCCATGCCCATGGAATCAGCCCTGGGCCTGCTGAACGTGCCCGAGCCTGTGGCGGCGGCCCTGCTGCGCCGCGAAGGCTTCCTGGGCGACCTGCTCACCCTGGCCGAGGCTTGCGAGTCGAGCGACGATGCCGTCTTCGACCGCACGGCCGGGCTGCTGCACCTGACCAGCCAGCAAATCAACTTTGCCCACCTGCAGGCACTGGCCTGGGCAGACCATCTGGGAGACTGAGTCCCCAGAGGCTGTAGTTCAGACCTGAAGCCCCTGCTGCCAACCATTGGTTCGCGGCAAGGCCACGGGGGTCTAGAATCGCCAGGAATTCGCCTTTCATTACAGCAGACCCCATGTCGAGCACACCTGAACAAGACACCCCGGACGCTGCATCCCCAGCGGTGGAGCCGGTGGACGAGAACCTCGCCATCATCGCCCGCCAGGCCATCGTGGACGAAAGCCGCGCGGTTTATGGCTATGAGCTGTTCGACCGCTCCACGGCCTCCGACTCGCACACCGCTGCCAGCGACGCCGCCCTGCTGTTCAACGCCCTGTCGTACGCAGGCACCGAGGCCCTGGTGGGCAAAAAGACGGTGTTCATCAACTGCACCCATGACAGCCTCTCGGGCGGCCACCTCGAGCTGATCCACCCCGAAAAGGTGGTGCTCGAAATCCCTCCCCTGCCCGATGGCGCCACGCCGGAAGAAATCGAAGGCCGCCTGCCCACGCTGGAGGCGCTGCGCACGCGCGGTTTCCGCCTGGCGTTTGACCAGCAAGCCCTCAAGCGCGCCTATACCAGCTGGCTGCCCCTGGCGGCCTTTATCAAGCTGGACATGCAGGCTTTCAAGCCGGAACTGGCCGCGCCGCTGGTCAAATTTGCCACCACCCACAGCAAGGCCACCCTGGTGGCTGAAAAGGTCGAGACTGCCGAGCAGTACGAGCTGATGAAGGGCCTGGGCGTGAAGCTCTTCCAGGGCTACTGGTTCGCCCTTCCCTCGCTGGTCAAGGCCACCACCATCCGGCCCTCGCAGGCCACCATCATCCAGCTCATCAACCTGGTGCGCAAACAGGCCAGCACGGCCGAAATCGAAGACCTGCTAAAAAAAGACCCCACGTTGTCTTTCAACCTGCTGCGCTTCATCAACTCGTCGGGTTTTGGCCTGTCGTGCGAAATCACCTCGTTCCGCCATGCGGTGATGATCCTGGGCCTGAAGAAGCTGTTCCGCTGGGCAGCCCTCTTGATGACCACCTCTCGCGCGGGCGGCGCGCCACCGGCCGTGGGCCAGACCGCCGTGGTGCGCGGCCGCCTGATGGAATTGCTGGCGGCCGAGCTGCTGCCACCTGAAGAATGCGACAACGCCTTTGTGGTGGGCGTGTTCTCGCTGCTGGACACCATGCTGAGCGTGCCGCTCGAAAAGGCCCTCGAATCCGTGGCATTGCCCGAGCCCGTGATGGACGCCCTGCTGCGCCGCACCGGTGTGTTCGCCCCCTTCCTGGAGCTGACCATTGCCTGCGAGAGCGGCGACGAAGTGGCTTTTGCCAAGAACGCCGATGCGCTGCACCTGTCCAACCGCCAGGTCAACTGGGCCCACCTGCAGGCACTGACCTGGGCCGAAAGCCTCAACGAGGAGTGACACCCCCGCCTGCAGCGCGTTTTTGCCGCTGCCCCAAAAGCAAAAGGGCCCTGGTCATCCAGGGCCCTTTTTTCGTTCACGAGGGAGCGTATGTCAGTTGCTGGCCTGGATCCCCGCCGCACGGATGATGCGCGCATTGTTCTCCGACTCCTGCGCGATCTGGCGTGCAAATTCTGCCGCCGTGCCGCCGGTGGGTACGTTGTCAGTGGCTTCGAGCTTGCTGCGGATGTCGGGCAGGGCCAGCGCCTTGTTCACCTCGGCATTGATGCGGGTGAGCACCGCCGCAGGCGTCTGCGCTGGCGCATAGATGCCAAACAGCGATGACAGGTTGGCGGCGGGCTGGCCCAGCTCGGCCAGCGTGGGCACCTGGGGCAGCGAATCAAGCCGCGCGGGCGCGCCCACCGCCAGCGGCTTGAGCTTGCCCGCCTTGATGTGCTGCAGCACGGCCGGGCCTGCATTGGTGGACAGCACCTCGTACTGCCCGCCCAGCGCGTCATTCATCTGCTGGCCACCGCCCTTGTAGGGCACATGCGTGATCTGCACCTGGCTTTTGCCCGCGATCTGCTCCAGCATGATGTGGCCCAGCGACGCCTGCCCCGAGGTCGCCCAGCGCACAGCCCCGGGCTTCGCCTGCGCGGTGGCCAGCAAGTCCTTGAAATCCGCAGCCTTGCTGGCAGAGGTGCCCAGCAACAGCACGGGCGAATACATCACGCTCACCACTGGGGCGATGTCTTTTTGCGGGTCGAAAGGCGACTTGCCCAGGTGCGGGTTCAGCGCCAGCGGGCTCACTGCTGCAAAGCCCAGGGTGTAGCCATCGGGCGCCGCCTTGGCGACAGCATCCACGCCCAGGCTGCCACTCGCACCCGCCTTGTTCTCGATGACCACCGGCGTGCCCAGCTGCACGGCCAGCTTGTCGGCCAGGGCGCGCGCCACGTTGTCGCTCACGCCACCGGCCGGGTAGGCCACCACGATGCGGATGGGTTTGGCCGTGGGCCAGGTCTGTGCCAGGGCCAGGGTGGGGACGCTCAGCAGCAGGACGCCAGCAAACAGTTTTTTCATGGGAGTTTCCTTGGGTGAATGGGGTGAGTCGAATCACCAACGAGCGCCAGGGCAACCCACCCACGCTATCCGCGCGGGTGGTGTTGCGCATGCAACGACTTGAGCCGCTCGCGCGCTACGTGGGTGTAGATGGTGGTCGTGGAAATATCAGCGTGCCCCAGCAGCAGCTGCACCACCCGCAGGTCGGCGCCATGGTTGAGCAGGTGGGTGGCAAACGCATGCCGCAGCGTGTGGGGCGACAGCGGCACGGTGATGCCCGCCACCTGCGCCCATTTTTTGACGATCACCCAGAACATCGCCCGCGTCATGCCACTGCCGCGCTGGGTCACGAACAGGTCATCAGTCTGCTGCCCGCCCAGGATGGCGCCGCGCGCCTCTTGCAGGTAGCGCTCCAGCCAGGCGCGCGCTTCGTCGCCAAACGGCACCAGGCGCTCCTTGCGGCCCTTGCCCATCACGCGCAGCACGCCCTCGTTCAGCCCCAGCTGAAAGGTCTTGAGGGTGACCAGCTCCGTCACGCGCAGGCCGCTGGCATACATCAGCTCCAGCATGGTGCGGTCGCGCAGGGCCAGGGGGTTGCCCAGGTCGGGCGCATTGAGCAAGGCTTCCACCTGCGCCTGCGACAAGGTCTTGGGCACCCGCAGGGGCTGGCGCGCGGCCTGCAGACGCAGCGTGGGGTCGGCCGTGATGCGCCGCTCGCGCAGCGCCCAGTGGAAGTAGCGGCGCAGCACCGTGAGCCGCCGGTTGGCCGAGGTGGCACGCGTTTGCGCATGGCGGGCCGCAAAGTAGGCGTTGAGGTTCAGCTCGGCCGTGTCGTCCAGCGCCAGCGCAGGCTCCTGGGCCGCGAGCCACTGCGCATAGAGCGTCAGGTCGCGCCGGTAGGCCGCCAGCGTGTTGCGCGAAAGGCCGTCCTCCAGCCACAGGGCGTCCACAAAGGCATCGATCGCGTTCAGGCTAGCAGCAAGCATGCAAAAACGATAGCACGTAAAAAAAGCCGCCCTGGCGAAGGGGCGGCTTTTTCGAAGTGACGGATGGAATGTTCTGCGCTTATTCGAGCGTCAGCTTCTGCTTGGCCACCACATCCTTGTAGACCGCGAACTCGGCCTTGATCTGCTCGGCAAACTGCTCGGGCGTGTTGCCCAGCACGATGGAGCCAGTGTCTTCGATGCGCTTTTTCACGGCCGGGTCTTGCAGTGCCGTGCGCACGGCGGCGTTGATCTTGTCCACCACGTCCTTGGGCAGGCCCTTGGGGCCCACGATGCCGTAGTAGGCCATGCGGTTCACCGGCTCCAGGCCCAGTTCCCTGAACGTGGGCACATTGGGCAGGGCCGCCACGCGCTGGGGTGCAGCCACCACGATGGGCACCAGGCGGTTTTCCTTGATGAAAGGCAGGGCCGAGGGCAGGTTGTCAAAAATCATGGGCACCTGGCCCGCCACCGTATCGTTGAGGGCCGGGCCCGCGCCGCGGTAGGGGATGTGGGTCACGAAGGTGCCCGAGAGGTTCTTGTACAACTCCATCTGCAGGTGGCCGATGCCGCCCGTGCCCGAGGACGAGTACGAATACTTGCCCGGCGACTTCTTGATCTCGGCCACGAAGGCCTTGTAGTCCTTGGCCGGGAAGCTGGGGTGCACCGCAATGATGTTGGGGGTGGCCGCGATGTTGATGATGGGCGTGAAGTCCGTCAGCGGGTTGTACGGCGTCTTGGGGTTGATGGCGGGGTTGGCAGCCGTGGTGGACACGGTCGCCACGCCCAGCGTGTAGCCGTCAGGGGCCGAACGGGCGGTTTCGGACGCACCCACGATGCCACCGCCACCGGCTTTGTTCTCCACGATCACGCTCTGGCCCAGGGCCTTGCCCAGCGGGTCGGCGATCACGCGCGCAATGATGTCGGTGGTGCCACCGGGTGCAAACGGCACCTGCAGCTTGATCACCTTGTTGGGATAGCCTTGGGCGGCAGCGGTGCCTGCTGCGGCAGCCAGTACGGTCAGCGCAAACCATTGACGACGATGCATGGAGTTCTCCTTCGTGCGGGTAACAAACAGCGCCGATGGTATGCGCAACCGCCGCGTTGGCGCCCTGCGGATTCCACATAAGGGCTAACCCCAAGGCCTCGCCGCGCATCAAGTATTCTCGGCAACGTGAACTACGCCCAGCTCCTGCTCCCCGACTTCTCCCTCATCCTCTGCGGCTACCTCATCTGCCGCTACACCGCCCTCAACCGCTCGGTCTGGCAGCCGGTGGAAAGCCTGGTGTACTACCTGCTTTTCCCGGTGCTTCTGTTCCAGTCCATCGTCAAGAGCCCGGTGGACATCAGCGCCGCCTCGGGGCTGATCGGCGCGGGCATGCTCTCGGGCGTGATCGGCATTGCGCTGGCCTACAGCCTGCCGCACTGGCCGTGGCTGGGCAAACGCATTGATGCGCGCGACCACGCCGCCAGCGCGCAGGTGGCGTTCCGCTTCAATTCCTTCATCGGCCTGGCGATTGCCGAGCGCCTGGCGGGCACGCAGGGCCTGTTGATGATTGCCGTGCTGATTGGCGTGTGTGTGCCGCTGTTCAACGTGGCGGCCGTGTGGCCCATGGCACGGCAGGGCCAGCACAGTTTTGCGCGCGAGCTGGTGCGCAACCCGCTGATCATTGCCACGGGGTCGGGCCTGGCGGCCAACCTGCTGGGCTTTCAGATCCCCGAGTGGGCCGTGCCCACGGTCAGCCGCATCAGTGCCGCATCGCTGGCCCTCGGGCTGATGGCCGCTGGCGCCGGACTGCAGTTTGGCCTGCTCACACGCGGCAAGGCGCTGAGCGTGGCGGTGCTGTCCATCCGCCACCTGGTGCAGCCCCTGCTGGCCTTCGCGCTGGCCCGGCTGTTTGGGCTGGACCCGGTGCAGACCACCGTGCTGCTGGCCTTCTCGGCCCTGCCCACGGCATCGACCTGTTATGTGCTGGCCGCCCGCATGGGCTACAACGGGCCCTATGTGGCGGGGCTGGTGACGTTGTCCACGCTGCTGGGCGTGGTGAGCTTGCCGTTTGCCCTGGGGTTTCTGCGATGACCGATCTTCTGAATCTCGACCCGCGCTCCACCCACACAGACTTGGCACGGCGCCGCACACTGGTGGCGAGCCTGGCGGCCATCGCCCTTGTGCCGCTGGCCGCCTGCGGGCGCAAGCCACCCCGGGCGCAGGCGCTGCCCGCTGGGGCCACGGTGCTGGCGCTGGGCGACTCGCTGACCTCGGGCGTGGGCGCATCGGCCGACACCGCCTACCCCGCCGTGCTGCAGCGCCTGACGGGCTGGAAAGTGGTCAACGGCGGTGTGTCGGGCGACACCTCAGCCCAGGCACTCGACCGCCTGCCCGGCCTGCTGCAAAAACACAACCCCGCGCTGGTGATCGTGAGCATCGGCGGCAATGACTTTCTGCGCCGCCAGAGCAGCGCCACCACCCGCACCAACGTGCAGCGCATCTGCGCCGACGCGCGCGCCAGCGGCGCCCAGGTGCTGCTGGTCGCCGTGCCCGAGCTGTCACTGATGGCCGCTGTGGGCAAACTCAGTGACCACGCGCTGTACCAAGAGGTGGCCGAGGAGTTGAAGATTCCCCTGCACAGCAAGGGCTGGTCGGGTGTGCTGGCGCAAGAGCGGCTGCGGTCCGACCAGATCCATGCCAATGCGGCGGGCTACGAGCAGTTTGCGCAAGGGCTGGTGGAGACACTCACAACCACTGGGTTGCTGGCGCGGTGAGGCTGCGGACGATCAAGCCGCAATTACTATTGTTTTTATAGCAACAAAAGCCTAACCATCGCGCGCAGAGGCCATTTTCCAATCAAATTTCCAGTGCCCAGGTCACATGCTCGCGCACCAGGGCGCTCTCGTCCTGCGCGCGCGACTGCAGCGCCGTGCGCAGCGTGGCATCGCCCGTGACGCGCAGCGCATTGCCCAGTGCCACCGCCACATTGCGCAGCCAGCGCTCATGCCCGATGCGGCGGATGGGGCCACCCTCGGTCATGCGCAAAAAGGTGGCTTCGTCCCACGCAAACAAATGCACCAGCTGCTGGCCCGACAGGCCCTTGCGCTCGTCAAAGTCGGGCAGGCGGCTGACCTGCGCAAACTTGTTCCAGGGGCAGATGAGCTGGCAGTCGTCACAGCCATAAATGCGGTTGCCCAACAGCGGCCGCAGCTCCAGCGGGATCGGCCCCGCATGCTCGATGGTGAGGTAGGAGATGCAGCGCCGCGCGTCGATGCGGTGCGGCGCGATGATGGCCTGTGTGGGGCAGATGTCGATGCATGCGCTGCAGCTGCCGCAGTGCGCGGTGACGGGCGCGCTCTCGGGCAGCGCCATGTCCACATAGATCTCGCCCAGAAAGAACGTCGACCCCGCCTCACGGTTGAGCACCAGCGTGTGCTTGCCGCGCCAGCCCTGGCCGCTGCGTGCGGCCAGCTCGGCCTCCAGCACCGGGGCCGAGTCGGTGAACACGCGGTGGCCAAACGGGCCAATGGCCTCGGCAATGCGGTCGCTGAGTTTTTGCAGCCGCGCGCGCAGCACCTTGTGATAGTCCCGCCCCCGGGCGTAGACCGAGACGATGCCCTCCTGCGGGCGGGTGAGACGCGACAGCTCGTGGGCCTGCCAGCCCTGGGCCGCGCCGTTGCCGGTATCGCGCGGCAAATAATCCATGCGCGCCGTGATCACGCTCACGGTGCCGGGCACCAGCTCGGCCGGGCGCGCGCGCTTCATGCCGTGGGACGCCATGTAATGCATCTCGCCATGGAATCCCTGCGCCAGCCAGGCCGAAAGCCCGGGCTCTGCGGCGGACAAGTCCACCCCCGCCACGCCGATTTGGGAAAATCCCAGCTCGCGGGCCCACTCCTGCATTTGAGGAACGAGTTGACTGTTGCACCACATACCGGCCAGATTGTAGAAAGCGGCGCCGATGCCCCTGCCGAAGCTACACGCCATTTCATCTGGCACAGCGAGGCCGACACCGAGGCCTTCGCACGCCAGCTGGCAGCGCAGCCGCTGCTGGCCAACGCCTTCCTCACCCTGCATGGCGACCTGGGCGCAGGCAAAACCACCCTGGTGCGCCACCTGCTGCGCGCTTTGGGCGTGCAGGGTCGCATCAAGAGCCCCACCTATGCCGTGGTGGAGCCCCACGAGGTGCCAAACCTCTCGATCTGGCACTTCGACTTCTACCGCTTCGACGACCCGCGCGAGTGGGAAGACGCGGGTTTCAGGGACATTTTTGCCAACCCGGGCCTCAAGGTGGCAGAATGGCCGGAAAAGGCTGCAGCGCTTACCCCGCCTGCGGATCTTGCTATCCACATTGAAGCAATCGATGACACCGAAAGGAAGGTCACTCTGCACGCCCCCACACCTGCCGGGCGCGCCATGCTGCAAGGACTCTGATACACCGTGAACCAGCCCCACATGCCCACCCCCTCCGCAAAGCAGCCCTCGCGTCGCGCTGTGCTGCAGATGGGCTCCCTGGTGTTGCTGCTGGGCACGCAGCAGATTGCGCGTGGCGCCACCATCCTGGCCGTGCGCGTGTGGCCTGCCCCGGAGTATTCGCGTGTGACCATCGAATCCGATGGTGCACTGGTGGCCAAGCAGTTTTTTGTGACCACACCACCGCGCCTGGCCGTGGACATCGAAGGCATCGACCTGAGCCCCGCGCTGCGCGAACTGGTGGCCAAGGTCAAGCCCGACGACCCCAACATCGCAGGCATCCGCGTGGGCCAGAACGCGCCCGGCGTGGTGCGCCTGGTGGTGGACCTGAAGCAGGCCGCCCTGCCCCAGGTCTTCACCCTGCCGCCCGTGGCCGCCTACCAGCACCGGCTGGTGTTCGACCTGTACCCCGCTGCGCCGGTGGACCCGCTGGAAGCGCTGATTGCCGAGCGCCTGCGCGATGCGCCCTCTGCAGACAAGCCTGCCCCCCTGGCCCCCATCCCCACGGCCACCACACGCCCCGGCGCGCCCGCTGCAGCCGCCAACCCGTCGGCCGAACACGACCCCCTGGGTGACCTGATCGCCCAGCGGGCCCAGCGCCCCGGACCGGCACCTGCACCTGCACCGGCAGACGCGCCCCCGCCAGCGGTGGCTGCAGCACCTGCAATGCCCCCCGCACCGGTCGAGCCGCCCCGCACCGGCAACCGCGCCACCGCCACCCACACCGACCGCCTCATCATCGTGGCACTGGACCCGGGCCATGGCGGCGAAGACCCCGGCGCCATCGGCCCCGCAGGCACGCGCGAAAAAGACGTGGTGCTGCGCGTGGCCTACCTGCTGCGCGACCGCATCAACGCCACCACCGTGGGCGGCAACCCCATGCGGGCCTACCTCACGCGCGACGGCGACTATTTTGTGCCCCTGGGCACCCGCGTGCAGAAGGCGCGGCGCGTGCAGGCCGACCTGTTTGTCTCCATCCACGCCGACGCCTTCACCACCCCCGCCGCCCGGGGCGCCAGCGTGTTTGCGCTGAGCCAGGGCGGCGCCTCCAGCACGGCCGCGCGCTGGCTGGCCAACAAGGAAAATCAGGCCGACCTGGTGGGTGGCATCAACGTGCAGTCCAAAGACCAGCATGTGCAGCGCGCGCTGCTGGACATGAGCACCACCGCACAGATCAACGACAGCCTCAAGCTCGGCTCCGTGCTGCTGGGCGAGATTGGCGGCATGGCCAAGCTGCACAAGCCGCGCGTGGAACAGGCCGGTTTTGCGGTGCTGAAGGCCCCTGACATCCCCAGCGTGCTGGTCGAAACCGCCTTCATCAGCAACCCCGAAGAAGAAAAACGCCTGCGCAGCAGCGCCTACCAGGAGCAGCTGGCCGATGCGCTGATGCGCGGCATCACGCGCTACTTCGCCAAGAACCCGCCGCTGGCGCGCAGCCGGTCGGTGTAGGCCTGGGTGCAGGTGCTTGTGGATGGCGCACCCGCAGACTGCGCGGCACCGGTAAACCCCGTGATTCCCCGGCCTTGCGCCACCTGCCAAGAGCGGGCAAAGTAGCCTTCACAGCCCCGCCTCACGCCGGCATTTCGCCCGAACACCCGCACCGTGCCACCGATGCGCCGAGGCAGGGAAGGAAGGACAGGAAGGAGAAAAACCATGGCCTTGCCCCATGCCCAATCCGGCCAGATCGTCAGCGTGCGCCCCCTGGGCGAGCGCCTGCCCGACACCCTCACCACCGCCATCCTGAAGGCGGGCCAGCTTGAAGTGATGCGCGTGGTCCTGCCCGTGGGCAAATCCATGAAAGAACACCAGACACCGGGCGAGGCCACGGTGCAGTGCATCGAAGGGGTGGTTGAATTTGCCAGCGACGGCGGCGTGCAGCAGCTGCACCCTGGAGACTTTGTGCACCTGGCGCCGCGTGCGCTGCATGCACTCAAGGCGGTGCAGCCCGCCTCGCTGCTGGTAACGCTGTGCCTGCAGGCGGGCTGACGGGGCAGCCACCGCGCTCCACGCTCATCCGGCCCAACCCGCTCACTGCCCCAGCCGGAACACGCTCACGGTCTGGGCCAGCTTGGCGGCTTGGTGCTTGAGGCTGTCGGCCGCTGCCGCGCTCTGCTCCACCAGCGCGGCGTTCTGCTGAGTGACCTGGTCGAGCTGCGTCACGGCCTCGCCCACCTGGCTGATGCCGATGGTCTGCTCGCTGGTGGCGCTGGAGATCTCGCCGATCAGGTCGCTCACACGTTTGACCTGGGTGACGATGTCCTCCATGCTCTGGCCCGCATTGCTCACCAGCTGGGCGCCGTTGTCCACTTTCTCCACGCTCGCGCCGATCAGGGTCTTGATCTCCTTGGCGGCAGAGGCTGAGCGTTGCGCGAGGCTGCGCACCTCGCTGGCCACCACGGCAAAACCCCGGCCCTGCTCGCCCGCGCGGGCCGCTTCCACCGCTGCGTTCAGCGCCAGGATGTTGGTCTGGAACGCAATGCCGTCGATCACCGCGATGATGTCGGTGATCTTTTTGGATGCAGCCGCAATGTCCTGCATGGTGGCCACCACCTGGCCCACCACCTCGCCCCCCTTCACGGCGGCGGCCGATGCCGAACCCGCCAGCACCGCCGCGCGCTGTGCGGTGTCGGAGTTGTTCTTCACGGTGCTGGTGATCTGCTCCATCGACGCCGCAGTCTGCTGCAGGTTGCTGGCCTGCTCTTCCGTGCGCTGGCTCAGGTCGGCATTGCCGGTGGCGATTTCGCTGGAGCCGGTGGCAATGCTGTCGCTGCTGTGGCGCACATCGCCCACGATGCGCACCAGCGAGGTCTGCATGCCCTCCATCGCGCGCATCATCTGAGCCACCTCACCGCGCCCCTGGGCGTGGATGGGTTGCGACAGGTCGCCCTCGCCAATGCGCTGCGCCACCTGGGCCACCTCGGCCAGCGAGCGGCGGATGCGCTGCACCACCACCCACGACAGCAGCACCAGCAGCGCCAGGCCCGCCACGCCTGCCACCAGCACGGTGGTGCGGTAGGACTGGATCAGCCCCGCCGCCTCGCCCGCCTGCTCGGCCGAGCGCTGCACCTGGTAGGCCACCATCTTGTCGGCCACTGCGTTGTACTGGTCCACCACCGGGGCAAAGCTGCCCAGCGCAAAACTCTTGGCCTGCGCCATGTCGCCCGCCTTTTTCAGCGCCAGCGCCTTGTCACGCACCTCCAGGTAGGGCTTGCGCACCGCCGCCAGTTCTTCCTGGATGCGCAGGCCCTCGGGGCTGTTCTCCAGCTCGGTGTAGCGCTTTTGCACCTTGCTGGTGTCGGCCGTGGTGGCGGCCACCATGTCCTTGAAGTAGTTCTGCAGGTCATCGCCCTCGGACTGGACGATGGAGAACACGCGCGTGGAGTTGACCGCAATGTTGCTGCGCCAGCGCAGTGCCAGCTGCAGCCGTTCGACCTGTTCGTTGGCCAGCCGGTCCACCGTGGCGCCCAGGTGCTGCACGCGCACCAGGCTCAGCCCCAGCACCACCACCAGGGCCAGAACGGCCACCCCCACGATCAGCCCGATCTGCTGCGCCACCGTGAGCTGCGTGCCCAGCCCTCCCCGGCTCGCCTGCGGTGCTTGTGGGTCCATGGGGTGCCTCCTTGTAAGAATGTGTATGCACAGGAAATGATCTGCCTGCGCCACGCGGTTGGCAACAGCTGGCAGTCCCACGTAAACCCTTAGCCTGCTCCAGACAACGCCCATTGCGCCCTGGAAACAAGGCCACGCGTCCTACAAGCGGCACGCGGGACGGCCTACACCCACAAAAACCACCAGCACCCAAAGTAGAGGCACAGGCCCACCGTCACGGCCGGTGATGGCAGACCACACGGCCTGCACCTTTTTTGAGGACCTACACCATGAAAATCCGACACATCCTTCTTGCAGGCACCTGCACCGCTGCCCTGGCTCTCGGGGGTTGCGCATCGAACCCATCACGTGCCCAGGTGGGCACCGGCGTAGGGGCCGTGGTCGGCGGCGTGGCTGGCAACGCGATTTTTGGCGGCCCGGTGGGCACCATCGGCGGCGCAGCGGCCGGTGCGCTCATTGGCCATGAGATCGGTGAAGACCGGGACCAGCGCCGCTACCGCCGCCGCTAACCCGGGCTTAACCCAAAATAGGCATAAAAAAGGCTGCTTGCGCGCATCCATCATGCGCAAGCAGCTCTATTTTTTATAGCAAAAACGAGCTATCAATTGCCCATAGCGCTACGCGCCACCCGCACGGGATGACACTGGCGCGGCGCAGGCCAGCGCCCCCGTGCAAGGGCCGTCCCGCCGCACCGGGGGCGTCCCCCTCCCGACTCGCGCAGCGAGTTGAGAGAGGGGGAAGGCGCGAAGCGACGCAGGGGGTGTTTCATTTCAGGCGATCTTGGTCTGGCGCCCCGCCCGCCAGGCGCCGAAGATGGCGATCAGGCCCGGCACAAAAATCAGCGCCCAGATGATCTTGTCCAGGTGCTCCCGCACAAAGGGCAGGTTGCCAAAGAAATACCCGGCCGTGCAAATGCCCAGCACCCACACCAGCGCGCCGCCCACGTTGTAGGCGCTGAACTTGGCGCGGTTCATCTCGGCCACGCCTGCAACAAAAGGCGCAAAAGTGCGGATGAACGGCATGAAGCGCGCGAGCACGATGGTGATGCCGCCATATTTTTCATAGAAGTTGTGCGCCTGGTCGAACGCACGGCGGTTGAACCAGCGCGAGTCCTCCCACTGGAACACCTTGGGGCCAAAAAAGCGGCCGATCGAGTAGTTGCACTGGTCGCCCAGGATGGCAGCGGCGATGAGGACGACGCAGGCCAGCGGAAAACTCATCATGCCCGCGCCGCACAGCGCCCCCACGATGAACAGCAGCGAGTCGCCGGGCAGGAACGGCATCACCACCACGCCCGTCTCCACAAACACGATCAGGAACAACAGCGCATACACCCACGCGCCGTAGTTCTGCACAAACATCTCAAGGTACTTATCGACATGCAGGATGAAGTCGATGAGGAAGGTGACCAGTTCCATGGGGAGGCCGGTGGGGGCACCGGACGTTAAAAAAGTTGCGGCATTATCCCCATCGGCCTGCGGCACACGCACCGATACCCATGCACGCACACCGCCCTAAAATGCCTCGGGTGAACGACGCACCATCCTCCCTTGCAGCGGCACAGCCCGCACCGGCCCCCGCCCCCCACCGCCGCCCCATCCGTGACCTGCCCGATGAGCTGATCAGCCAGATCGCCGCCGGTGAGGTGGTGGAGCGCCCCGCTTCGGTGGTGCGCGAGCTGGTGGACAACGCGCTGGATGCTGGCGCCACGCAGATCACCCTGCGCCTGTCCGCCGGGGGCGTGCGCCTGATCACCGTGGAAGACGATGGCGGCGGCATCCCGCAAGAAGAGCTGCCCGTGGCCCTGCGCCGCCACGCCACCAGCAAGATCACCAACCTGGACGACTTGGAAACCGTGGCCACCATGGGCTTTCGGGGCGAGGCGCTGGCCGCCATTGCCTCGGTGTCAGAAATGTCGCTGCTCTCGCGCCCTGCCGCCCAGGCCAGTGCCTTCCTGCTGGACGCCCGCAGTGGCGAGCTGCGCCCCGCCGCGCGCAGCACCGGCACCACGGTGGAGGTGAAGGAGCTGTTCTTCTCCACCCCCGCGCGCCGCAAGTTCCTGAAAACCGACGCCACCGAACTAGCCCACTGCATCGAGTCCGTGCGCCGCCACGCGCTGGCGCGGCCCGACGTGGGCTTTGCCATCTGGCACGAAGGCAAGCTGGTGGAGCAGTGGCGCGCCACCTTTGTGCCAGGCCAGGGTGATCCGCAGGACGCGCTCGCCCGACGCCTGTCGGACGTGCTGGGCGAAGACTTTGTCCCCCAATCGGTGGCCGTGCAGCACCGCGTGGGCCCCGTCACCGTCACCGGCCGCGCTGGCCTGCCCGACGCCGCCCGCTCGCGCCCCGACCACCAGTATTGCTACGTCAATGGCCGCTTTGTGCGCGACAAGGTGCTCACCCACGCCGCGCGCAGCGCATACGAAGACGTGCTGCACGGCCACAAGCAGCCCATCTATGCGCTGTATGTCGAGATTGACCCGGCGCGCGTGGACGTGAACGTGCACCCCACCAAGATCGAGGTGCGCTTCAGAGACAGCCGCGAGGTGCACCAGGCTGTGCGCCACGCGGTAGAAAACGCGCTGGCCGCCCCCCGCGCCGCCGCGCTGGCGGCAGCCAACACGGCAGCGCCTGCGCCCACGGCAGAAAATTTTGATAAAAAACAGGCCCTACCGCCCGCCTGGCAAGCCCAGGCAGCTATCAAATTTGAAGAACGTGGCCACCGCGTGCAAGACCTGCAAGCGCTGTGGGCGCCCAGTAGCAGTAGCAGTAGCAGTAGCAGTAGCAGTAGCAGTAGCAGTAGCAGTACCAGCAGCAGCAGTCCCGACCACGGAGCCCCCGCAGCATCGCCCGCCAGCATCGGAGGCCTGTGGGCACCCTCTGCCCAACCCGCACAGCCCGCCGAACACCAGGCAGCGCCCGACGGCCCGCAGACCGCCCCCGAAGCCGCTGAAATCATCGCCACGGCAGACACCACCACCTGGCCCACCGGTCGCGACAGCACCACCGCCCACTGGCCCTTGGGCCGTGCCGTGGCGCAGCTGCACGGTGTCTACATCCTGGCCGAAAACGCCCAGGGCATGGTCATCGTGGACATGCACGCCGCCCACGAACGCATCGTCTACGAACGCCTCAAGGCCCAGGTGGACAGCGGCGCCCGCATTGCCAGCCAGCCCCTGCTGATCCCCGCCACCTTCGCCGCCACGCCGCAAGAAGTAGCCACCGCCGAAGACTCCACAGAGGTGCTGGCCATGCTGGGCCTGGAGGTCGTGCCCTTCTCCCCCAAAACCCTGGCCGTGCGCGCTGTGCCTACCACCCTGGCAACAACGTCGGGTTTTGGCGACCCCGTGGAACTGGCCCGCAGCGTGCTGGCCGAACTGGCCCAGCACGACGCCACCACCGTGGTGCAACGCGCCCGCAACGAAATCCTGGGCACCATGGCCTGCCACGGCGCCGTGCGCGCCAACCGCAAGCTCACGCTGGACGAGATGAATGCCCTGCTGCGGCAGATGGAGACCACCGACCGCAGCGACCAGTGCAACCACGGGCGGCCGACGTGGCGGCAGTTGTCGATGAAAGAGCTGGATGGGTTGTTTTTGCGGGGGAGGTAAGGTTCCTCTGTAAGAAATTTAAGGGTACCAATGTCAGCAAAAAAACGTGTAGTAAATGGGCTGAATTTCATCTACAACTCTGGCCCGCAAAAACGCTATCGAGATGGAACAAGGCATTCCCGGTGGACACTTGTCGTCGATGAAAATTTTCTAAAGACTTTTGATGGGGGAATCGTCCCATCAAGCGCTCTGGCCGAAGCTGATGCGTTGGAGGTTGTCCTGCCAGACAAAATGATTTACAACCCCATTTCCTGGGAGGAAAGCGCTGCAGCCAAGATTAAACGCGTTTCTACACAGATGTGCAGCTTTCCTCTCAAGCATTTGAAAATAGATAGCTTCAAGAATCTACATGAAATTCGGGGAAGAGGGACTAATTTTCCAGATCTAGATCTGGGCCGTTTTGACTGCCTCGAACTAGCCAGTGTTTTCGATCTAACCGATTCAAAACTACTGAAGGGATGTAGAAAGGTCTACGAGCTATTGCTTTGGAGTACAAATATCGCAAAACTTGATCCCAATTGGCTTGCCAATTGCAGCCAATTGCGATTGCTGGAATTTATTGAATGCTCGGGCTTCGAAAATTTACAGACAATGCCCACAGTTGAGTTTTTACGCGTGGTCAAGCCATCAAAATCATTCACCTTATCTACTCTATTGAAGAGTTTTCCATCGGCTCGCTCATTGGACATCCAAGGCATTCGAATGCCCCAGATTGATTGCCATCTACCTGACACGATCGAGCTATTCATTGCCAATGGAAAGATTATAAAAACAACAGAGAAAATTAAGGAGTCACCGGACTAATCTTTTTGCGCCGGCTCCCCCGCAATAGACGTCGAATACACGGCTGCAGGCGCCTCACCCGCTGCCCCAGTCAACCAGACTTTTTTCTGTGCAATAGTTCATGTAGATTGATTTAAATTCTCAGGTTTTTGACCGCAATTCGCCGCAGTCAGTGTGAGAAATATTTCAAACAGTAGCCTGCAAAAAAAGATGGGAAGTTGAGCAGTACACCGAAAAACAAAAAGCGCCGTGAGGCGCTTTTTGTTTTGTATGGCGAGAATTCCACTCTGAAAAACAGGCGGGCAATACACCATTTATCAGTTATCCCGAGCCGCCTTCGCGTGGTCCGGGAAGTCGCTGAACACCCCATCCACACCCAGGTTGTAGAACAGCTTGTACTCAGCCTTGGGGTCGCCCTTGAAGTCCGAGGCCAGGCGGCGGGCTTCGCTGCGGAAGGTGTAGGGGTGCACCATCAGGCCTTCGGCGTGGGCGTTTTTCACCACGTCGGTGGGGGGCATCATCACGCGGTCGCGGTCGTCGATCTTGCCGTCGCCGTTCAGATCGTCGGGCTTGCCGTCCTTGTTGGCGTCCACCTGCTTGGAGGGGATCAGGTACGGCTTCCAGGGTCCGATGCCGTCGGCGTAGGTCTTGACTTCCTTGAGGCCTGCGGGGGTGAGCAGGCTGGCAAAGGTGCGCTTGTCACCGGCCACGGCAAAGTCGTAGGGTTTGTCGTAGGGGGCCACCAGCGACATGGTGCCATCCGGGTTCACGTCGTCCGCGTCCACCAGCTGCACGAGGCGGATCTGCGTCTTGGTGCGCAGGTATTTGAGGTTGGACACCTCAAACGACTGCACGATGACGGGTGAGGTCTTGCTGGTGTAGCCGTACTTGGCCAGCACAGCCAGCAACCTGTCTTCCAGCTGCAGGCCCAGGTTGACGTGGTAGGTGGGGTGCTTGGTTTCGGGGTACACACCCACCGTGCGGCCAGCCTTGGTGCCTTCGCTCTTGGCCAGATCCAGCACTTCTTCCAGCGTGGGGATCTGGTACTTGCCGTTGTGCGACTGGTCGCGTTCGGACATGGGCTGGATGGCACGCAGGGTCTTGATTTCGGCCAGGGTGAAGTCCGAGGCGAACCAGCCTTCTTCTTCCACGCCGTCCACCATCTTCTTGGTCTTGCGGTTGGCAAACTCAGCGCGGGTGGACACATCGGTGGTGCCGGTGATGTTGGGCTCGTGGCGGGCGATCAGCACGCCGTCCTTGGTGGCCACCAGGTCGGGCTCGATGAAATCGGCACCCAGCTCCACCGCACGCTTGTAGCTCTCCAGCGTGTGCTCGGGCAGGTAACCACTGGCGCCACGGTGACCAATCACCAGGGGCTTGTCGCCGTTCAATGTGGGGTAGGGGCTGTCGTCGCTGCCGCCGCAGGCTGCCAGCATGGCCGCCACGGCCAGAACTCCCCACTTCGCACCAGAAATGTGCATGCTCTTCTCCTCGTTGTGTTTAGAACCGCCGAACTGTGGGCCCGCCTTGTGACAAGGCTGTGACGCCCTTCTTGCCAACCGGTGACGGTTTTATGCCGCCCACCAGAGGCACCAACATGTGGCAAATCACCAGCACATTCCCCACCATTGTGCAGAGACATCTGCGTGGAAGCATCACTTTTGAACATAATTCGATGCTGCAGCGCGGCATTGCCTTCTTTTAGAGACAATCGGCACAACGTTTGCATGAAAGAAGGAAAGAACTTTCCGGCATCGCGCCAATCTGTCCTCTTCATGAAACGCACCCCTGCCCTGATTTCCCTGGCGCTGGCCATTGCCGTCCTGGCGGGCTGCGCCACCCTTGACGCCAAGCAGCGCGAGTGGATCTTCCAGCCCAGCGACCGCAGCTGGGGCGGTGCCCCCTCCACCGAGGGCATGGAGGATGTGTGGATCGACTTCCAGTCCGACACCAGTGGCAAGGCCGAGCGCCTGCACGGACTGTGGCTGCCCCATGAGCGCAAGGACGCGCCCGTGCTCCTGTACCTGCACGGTGCACGCTGGAACGTGGCGGGCTCGTCCAACCGCATCCGGCGCATGAAGGAGCTGGGGTTCTCGGTGCTGGCCATCGACTACCGGGGCTTTGGCCGCAGCAGCGCAGGCCTGCCGTCCGAGGCCACCGCCGCCGAGGACGCCAGCGCCGCCTGGGCCTGGCTGGCGCAGCACAAGCCGAACAAGCCCCGCTACATCTTTGGCCACTCGCTCGGCGGCGCGATTGCCATCGACCTGGCGCGCCAGGTACAGGATGAGCAGGGCACCATCGTCGAAGGCACCTTTACCAGCATTCCTGAAGTGGTCAGCACCTTCAAGTGGGGCTGGCTGCCGGTGTCGGGGCTGATCACGCAGCGGTTTGAATCCGTGCGCAAGGTGGCGGAAATCGGCTCGCCCCTGCTGGTGGTGCACGGCAGCGAGGACAGCCTGATCCGGCCCAGCCTGGGCCGCAAGCTGTACGAAGCGGCGGCCGAGCCCAAGCGGTTTGTGCTGGTGGAAGGCGGCTCGCACCACAACACCAACGCCGTGGGCCATGGCCTGTACCGCGAAGCCATGGTGGCGCTGTTCAAGCTGAAGTAAGCGCCCGGGCCAAAGCCCAGGCGCTGCGAACGCAACGCAGAAACCTCAGCGGCGCACCGCCTGCGCCAGCGCCGCCCAGGCCTTGAGCGTGAGCGGGTGGGTAAAGCCCGCGCCCGCCACCGGGTGCGACGAGAGCTTGATCACCACCATCTCTGCGGCGGGGTTCACGTGGATGAACTGGCCGTGGATGCCTGCGGCCTCAAAGGCGCCGTCGGCGTTGTGCAGCACCCACCACTGGTTGCGGTAGCTGTAGCCGGGGCGAAACGCCATGCCGCCCATCTTGAACTTCTCGCGGTCACCGCCCTTGGCGGTGTCGTCGATCACGGCCTTGTCAAAAATCTTCTGGCCGTTGTAGCTGCCGCCCAGGCGCAGCATTTCGCCAAACCGCGCCAGGTCGCGCGCCGTGGCGTTGAGCCCCGCGCCCTGCAGCGGTGTGCCCACGCTGTCCACCATCACGTGGGCGTCTTCCTCCATGCCCAGCTTCTGCCAGACGTTGTCGCTCATCAGCTCGGCCCAGTGTTTGCCCGTGGCGCGCGAAACGATCCAGCCCAGCACCTCGGAATGCACGGTGCGGTAAAAAAAACCTGCGCCGTGTTCGCCTTCCTTCTTGAGCGTTTTGAGGAAGTCATACACATTGGTCGGCCCCTGGTAGCCCGGCGGGCGCGGCAGCATGCCGCTGGACCAGCTGTAGCCAAAAATTTCGGTGGTGGGGTCGGTGTAGACCTCGCGGAAGCGCACGGCCCCCGTCATGTCCATCACCTCGCGCACCTTCATGTCGCCCCAGGCCGAGTCGGCCAGCTCGGGCACGTACTTGGTCACCAGCGCATTGGGGTCAATCTTGCCCTCGTGCGCCAGCTGCGCGGCCATGAGGCCGGTGAACGACTTGGTGACCGAGAACAGCAGGTGCGGCGTGTGCGGCTTCATCTGGTTGTCGTAGCGCTCGTACACCACGCGGCCCTTGTGCATCACCACCAGCGCATCGGTGTAGGTGCGGGTGAGCCACTGGTCCACCGTGATGGTCTGGCCCTTGTCATCGTCAAACACCACGCCGCCCAAGGGCTTGGGGTCTGCAGGCAGGGGCGAGGGTGCCGCACTGCCCCGGCGGATGTTGTGTGTGGGCTGTAGCTCGCGCAGGTGCTGCAGCGCCCAGCGCATCTGCGGGTATTTGAAGGAATTGCTCAGGTCTACGCGCTGCGCGCCTTCGGGCGGGAAGGTGGTCATGTAGCCCAGCTTGTCGAGTGTCACGCTCTCGGGCGCGGGCAGTGCGGGGGCCTGGGCCTGGGCGGCCAGGGCGGTGCCCAGGGCGGCCAGCGCCAGCGCGCTGCGCAGCCGGGTGGCCACGGCGCGGCGCCAGCCCTGGGGCTCCCGGGGGGTTGTGATCTTGTGCATGGGATGTCTCCTGGTTTGTTGTGTTGTGTGTTGTTGTGCGACGGCCTGGGCCCGGCCAGCCGCACCAGCATGGTGCTGGGCCACTGGGCCTACCTCTGTCACCCGCGCGACGCGCGTCACACACCAGTTCTCACCACCTCTCACAAGCCCGCCCGGCCCGGTGCCCCCCCCCCATCTGGTACCCTCAGACAGATATGTCTGCCCCCTCCGCCACCGCCCTGCCTGCGGCCCCTGTCCCTGTCTCGATCCACCCCGGCCTGGCCATTCTGGTGCTGGCCCTGCTGCTGTCCATCCAGCCCGTCACCACCGACCTGTACCTGCCCGCCCTGCCCGCGCTCACCCGCAGCCTGGGCGCACCGCTGTCGGCGGCTCAGCTCACCCTGAGCGGCCTGCTGCTGGCGTTTGGCTGCTCGCAGATGGTGTGGGGCCCGCTGTCTGACCGGTTTGGCCGCCGCCCCGTGCTGCTGGCGGGCCTGACCATCTACACCGTGGCCTCGGTGGGCAGCGCGCTAGCGCCCAGCATGGCACTGCTCATCGTGTGGCGCATTGCCCAGGGTGCGGCCATGGGCGCGGTGGTGATGTGCGCGCGCGCCATCGTGCGCGACCTGTACACGCCGCTGGAGGGCGCACGCGCCATGTCCAAGGCGCTCACAGGCCTCGGGATCGTGGCCTGCATCTGCGCGCCGCTGGGCGGGCTGCTGAGCGAATGGCTGGGCTGGCGCGCCGCGCTGTCTGCCCTGACGGTGTACGCGATCGTCACCCTGGCTGTGGTGGCACTGCGCATGCCCGAGACACTGGCACAGCGCAACCCGCAGGCCCTGCAGCCGCGCGCTCTGGCCAGCACCTGGCTGCATGTGCTGAAGAGCCCCACCTTCTGGGCGTTTTCGCTGCAGACCACCGCCACCTACGGCGGGCTGTTCACGTTTCTGGCGGCGTCGTCGTTTGTCTACATCGACGTGCTGGGCCTCTCGCGCACGCAGTTTGGCTGGACCATGGCATCGGCCTGCGCGGCCTACCTGGGGGGCACCTTCTTGTGCCGCCGCCTGCTGGCCCGCCACGGGCTGCAGCGCACGGTGGCCATTGCCGGGGGGCTGAGTGTGGCCGGCGGCACGCTGATGGCGCTGGTGGCCTGGATGGGCTGGCACCACCCCTGGGCCTTGCTGCTGCCGTTCTACCTTTTCATGCTGGGCCATGGCATCCACCAGCCCTGCGGACAAAGTGGCGCCGTGGGGCCGTTTCCGCAGGCAGCGGGCGTGGCGTCGGCCCTCAACGGTTTCATGATGATGCTGGCGGCCTTCGCGATTGGCGGCTGGCTGGGCCAGCGGCTCGACGGCACGGTGTGGCCGCTGGTCAGTGGCATCTGGTTCTGGTCGGTGGTGCTGGCCCTCATCTCGTGGACGCTGGTGCAGAAGTTTGGAGCCGCCCGTGACCGCGCCTGAGCCCCATGACGACCTGCCCCTGATCGCCCTGGCAGGCCCCACCGCATCCGGTAAAACCGCTGGCGCATTGGCGCTGGCCGCCGTGCTGGGCAAACAAGGCCAGCCGGTCGAGATCATCAGCGTGGATTCGGCCCTGGTGTACCGGGGCATGGACATTGGCACAGCCAAGCCCACAGCGGATGAACGCGCTGCCGTGCCCCACCACCTCATCGACATCCGCGACCCGCTGCAGGCCTACAGCGCCGCCGAGTTTGTGCAAGACGCCACCCGGCTCATCGCCGAAATACGCGCACGCGGCGCCCTGCCGCTGCTGGTGGGCGGCACCATGCTGTACTTCAAGGCGCTGTTCGACGGCATCGATGACATGCCCGCCGCCGACCCCGAAGTGCGCGCCAAGATCGAGGCCCAGGCCGCCGAACAGGGCTGGCCCGCAATGCATGCCGAGCTGGCGCGGGTGGACCCGGTCACAGCAGCGCGCCTGGCGCCCGGCGACAGCCAGCGCATCCAGCGCGCGCTGGAGGTGTGGCAGGTGTCCGGCCAGCCGCTGTCAAGCTTTCACACTACAAAAAAAGGAGCTAACAACGCTTTACCAGAGCGCGGAAACGCCCTTTTTTCCTTGGAACCCGACGACCGGGCCTGGCTGCACGACCGCATTGCCCAGCGTTTTGACGCCATGCTGGCCGGTGGTTTCATCGACGAAGTGCAGGCCCTGCGCGCACGCGGCGACCTGCACCCCGACCTGCCCTCCATGCGCTGCGTGGGCTACCGCCAGGTGTGGGACGAGCTGGACTTCATCGCCGCACAAGCGCCCGGCCGCCCCATCAACATGGGCCTGCTGCGCGAACGCGGCATTGCCGCCACGCGCCAGCTGGCCAAGCGCCAGATCACCTGGCTGCGCAGCATGCCGCAGCGCCACACCATCGCCTGCGACCACCCCCACGCCGTGGCCCAACTGGTGCAGGCCGTGCTGCAGCGGCTCGCGCAGCACGCCCCATCATGACCCTGCTGCGCGTGGACGGTCTGGGCAAACACTACGGCAGCGCGCCGGTGTTTGCCAACGTGCAGTTCAGCGTGGCGCCCGGCGAGTTCGTCGCCATCGTCGGCGACTCAGGCGTGGGCAAGTCCACCCTGCTCAACTGCCTGGCGGGCCTGGACACCTGGGACACCGGCACCATCACCCATGGCACCACCGACCTGGGCCAGCTGGACGACACACAGCGCGCACTGTGGCGCCGCGCCCACGTGGGCTTTGTGTTCCAGGCCTTCCACGTACTGCCGCACCTGGACGTGGCGCAGAACGTGGCCCTGCCGCTGATGCTGCTAGGACAAAGCGAGCCCGAGCGCGTGCAGCACATGCTGACCGCCGTGGGCCTGCAGGGCCTGGGCGCACGGCTGCCACAGCAGCTCAGCGGCGGCCAACTGCAGCGCGTGGCCATTGCCCGCGCGCTGGTGCACCGCCCCGCCCTGCTACTGGCCGACGAGCCCACCGGCAACCTGGACCCCACCACCGCTGCGCGCGTGATGGACCTGCTGCTGGCGCAGACGCGCGAGCAGGGGGCATCGCTGGTGCTGGTCACGCATTCGGATGCGGCGGCAGCGCGGGCGGACCGGGTGCTGCGCCTCACGGCTGACGGCATCGCCCCGCACTGAGGGCGGCGGCCGGGCCCGCTGCGGTGCCGCTGTGACACAACAGCCGGGGTACACGGGTTGCCCCCGCGCACCCCGGATGTGGCAGTCCCACCAGGAACACAGCACCTTTGTATCCATTCGTGTTGTCCTCGGCATCCCCCAAACGTATGATTTGGAAGACTGCACGGCCCGATCGCCCCCGGAACGAGGACCCATGACCACGCTGCCGACCTACGCCCCCAACGACATCGGAATGCCAGGCCTGATCCGCAGCGTCTATGACGCCGCACTGGACGCCAGGCGCTGGCAGGAGTTCCTGGCGCGCTTTGCAGCCGAGTTCTCGTCGCAGGCCACGATGATCTTTGGCCAGGACTTTTCAGACGGTTCTGTGGAGGTGACGGGGGGCTCGACCTCGCTCGCGGCCCACCATGGAGTGGGTGACGACGCCATGGCGAGCTTTGCGGCCCATTACTGCCGCACCAATGTCTGGACGCAGGATGAGCGCATGCACCACGAGGGCTGCATCGTCAATGGGTCCAAGTTCTATCCGGACAAACATTTGCCGCGCACCGAATGGCATTGCGACTGGCTTCGTCCGCTCGACCTGTTCTACACGCTGGCTGCGGTGGTCGAAAAGCGCCGCCACCGCTCCTTCAACGTCACGGCCGTGCGCAGCAAGCGCTGTGGCCCCTACACGGCCGACGAAGAACTGCGGCTGCAGTCGCTGGTGCCGCACCTGCAGACGGCCTTTGCGCTGCACTGGCGCCTGCACCGCGCCGAGGCCCTGGCCCATGCGTCGCTCTCGGTGATGGAAAGCCTGCCCATGGGGGTGGTGCTGCTGGGCGAAGGCGCCTGCCTGCTGCACGCCAATGGCCGCGCGCACTCATTAGCCCAGTCCAGCGGGCTGTTGTGCATCCATGAACGCGATGGCCTGCATGCCACGCAGCACGCAGACGACCAGCGCCTGCAGGCCGCCATGCAGGCCGCCATGCGGGCGGTGGTGTCCACACCCACCGGCGCGCCCATGCACGCGGGCACGGGCATGCGGCTGCGCAGCCTGACTGGCAGCGAGCTGCATGTGATGGTGGCGCCGCTGCCGCATTGGTCCGAACCCTTCGGCGCCCATGCCTGTGGTGCCGTCTTCATCAGCAACCCGGCCAGCGCGCTGCAGTCGCTCGAAGGCGTGCTGCGCAGCCTGTACGGCCTCACACCCGCCGAAGCCCGCCTGGCCCAGGGGTTGGTCAATGGCTTGTCGCTGCAGGAATATGCCGAGCAACAGTCGGTGTCCATTCACACCGTGCGCAGCCAGTTCCGCACCATCGCCACCAAGGCGGGCGTGGGGCGCCAGACCGACTTTGTGCGTGCCGTGCTCACCGGCCCCGCCATGCTGCGGCGGGCCGATGCTGCCATGGCCGTGCCCTGACGCACAGGCACCGCCGAGGCACCGCGGTCACTCGATATTCAGCCGCTGCGCCGCCTTGTTCACCTTCTTGGGCAGGTTCAGGGTCAGCACGCCGTTGTCGTACTTGGCCTTGGCCTGGGCAGCGTCCACATCGGCAGGCAGCTGGAAGCTGCGGGCCACAGCGCCGAAGTAGCGCTCGCTGCGCAGCACCTTTTCGCCCTCGCGCTTTTCATCGTGCTGGCGCACCTCGGCGCGCAGGCTCACCACATTGCCTTCGAGCGAGACATGGATGTCCTCCTTGGCCACGCCGGGCACTTCGGCCTGCACGGTGTAGCCGCCTTCGGTCTCCTTCACATCCACCTTGATCTGGCTGGGCGACGGCAGGTTGTCGCCATGCAGCGGGCGGACGTAAAAGCCGGGGGCGATGTCCTTGAAGAAGTCGTCAAACAGACTGCCACGGGTCACGAGAGAGTTCATGGTTTTGCTCCTGAAAAGGGGTTGGTACAAACAACCGGGCCTGCGCAGGAGGGCGGGCCCCTGAGAGGGTGTGAACAAAACCTACATGCCTGTGCGCGGGGCTCATTCACACCTTCTGGCTCCAAGATAGGCGCAGCCTTTCGGCACTTCAAGAGGGTGCAAAACGCAAGGTTGATGTACCTCAAAAGCGCTGCAGCTGGCCCCTGCAGCCACAATGCAGCCCATGCTCGCCCTGCTCCGCACCTTCTCCTGGCAAGACCTGCGCCACCACCCCTGGCGCAGCGCCGCAGCGGTGGCAGCCGTGATGCTGGGTGTGGCGCTGGCGTTTGCGGTGCATGTGATCAATGCGTCGGCGCTGGACGAGTTCTCGCAGGCCGTGCGCGCCGTCAACGGCCAGCCCGACCTGGAATTGCGCGCCATGCAGGGCCCCCTTCCCGAGGCGCTGTACGAACGCCTGGCCACCAACCCGCAGGTGGCCCGCGCCAGCCCGTTGCTGGAGCTGTCGGCCGTGGCGCAGGCGGTGGATGCCGCCGCCACACCCCAGCCTGCCCGCACCCCGCTGCGTGTGCTGGGCGCCGACGCCCTGCTGCTGCCCCCCATGGCCCCCGCGCTCATGCCGCGCCCGTGGGATGGTGCCGATCGCTTTGCGCTGTTCGCCCCGGCCACCGTGTTCCTCAACACCGCCGCGCTGCAAGCGCTGGGCCTGCCCACCAGTGGCCCGCAAAGTGGCAGCCCGCCGCCCACCGTGCTGCTGATCACCGGCCTGCAGCAGCGCGTGCCGGTGCAGGTGGCAGGCACCGTGGCCGCCGGTGGCGCGCCGCTGGCGGTGATGGACATTGGCGCCGCGCAAGACCTGTTTGGACGCCAGGGCGCGCTCACGCGCATCGACCTGCAACTGCAGCCCGGCACCGATGCTGCCGCCTGGCAGCGCACGCTGCGCGCCGATCCCGGCTGGCCCGCCAACGCGGTGTTGGCGCAGCCGGGCGATGCGGCCCAGCGCATCAGCAACCTCTCGCGCGCGTATCGCGTCAACCTCACGGTGCTGGCGCTGGTGGCGCTGTTTACCGGGGCCTTTTTGGTGTTCTCGGTGCTGGCGCTCAGCGTGGCGCAGCGCGGGCCGCAGTTTGCGCTGCTGGCCGTGCTAGGCGCCACACCGCGCCAGCGCCTGCTGCTGGTGCTGGCCGAATCGGCTGCGCTGGGGCTGCTGGGCAGCGTGCTGGGCATTGCGCTGGGCACCGCCCTGGCCGCCACCGCCTTGCAGCTGCTGGGCGGCGACCTGGGCGGTGGCTACTTTGCAGGCGTGCAGCCCGCGCTGCAGTGGAGCGCCCCCGCCGCGCTGGTGTACGGCGCGCTGGGCGTGGCCGCCGCACTGGCGGGCGGCTGGTGGCCCGCCCGCGCTGCGCAGCAGTTGCCCCCTGCGCAAACGCTCAAGGGCCTGGGCACCGCCACCGGCCAGGCAGACCGGGGCACCCTGGGCCTGGTGCTGCTGGCGGGCGGCGCCCTGCTGGCACTGGCGCCCCCGGTGAGCGGCGTGCCGCTGGCGGCGTATGTGGCCATTGGCCTTTTGTTGGTGGGCGGCATTGCGCTGCTGCCCTGGGGCATGGCCCGGCTGCTGGCAGCCCTCCAGCCGCTGGCCGCGCGCCACACCCTGCCCCTGCTGGCGCAGGAGCGCGCACGCCGCATGCGCGGCAGCGCGGCCATTGCGGTGGGCGGCGTGGTGGCATCGCTCAGCCTGGCCGTGGCGCTGACGGTGATGGTGGCCAGCTTTCGCGGCTCGGTCACGCAGTGGCTGGACGCCGTGCTGCCCTCGCCGCTATACGTGCGCTCGGCGCTCAGCACCAGCAGCACCACGGGCACCGAGGCCGCGCTGCTGCCCGCCGGTTTTGCTGAAGCCGTGGCCCAGCTGCCCGGCGTGGAACGCGTGCAGCCCCTGCGCGCCAGCCCCGTGCAGCTCTCGCCCACCCTGCCCGCCCTGGCCGTGCTGAGCCGCCCGCTGGGCGACAACCCCGCCCAAAGCCTGCCCCTGGTGGGCGAGCCCTTGCCCGTGCCTGCAGGTCGCACCGGCGTCTACATCAGCGAAGCGGTGGTAGACCTGTATGGCGTGCGCCCCGGCATGGAATGGCCCGCACTTTCAGAGTCTTTTAGGCCGTTTGCGCGCGATGGGCATGCCCAAGCAGCTATCTTTTACATAGCAGGCGTATGGCGCGACTACGCCCGCCAGTCCGGCGCCGTGGCCCTGGACCGCGCCGCCTGGCTGCGCCTGACCGGCGACGCCCGCACCAGCGACCTGGCCCTGTGGCCCCGTGAGGGCGCCGACACCGCCGCGCTGCAAGCCGCCATCCGCAATTTGGCCGCCACCCACACAGGCCGCACGGCGGGCGCGGGCGACAACGGCGAAGCCCTGGTCGAATTCGCCTCCTCCGGCGCCATCCGCGACCGCTCGCTGCGCATCTTCGACCGCAGCTTTGCCGTCACCTACTGGCTCCAGGCCGTCGCCATCGCCATCGGCCTGTTCGGCGTGGCCGCCAGCTTCAGCGCCCAGGTGCTGGCCCGTCGCAAGGAGTTTGGCCTGCTCGCCCACCTGGGCCTCACGCGGCGGCAGATCCTGACCGTGATCGCGGGCGAAGGCGCTGCATGGACCGCCGTGGGCGCGGCAGCGGGCGCGCTGTTGGGGCTGGCCGTGTCGGTGGTGCTGGTGCACGTGGTCAACCCGCAGAGTTTTCACTGGACGATGGATTTGGCGGTGCCGGGGGGGAGGCTGCTAGGGTTGTGTGCTGCGGTGGTGGTGTCGGGTACGGTTACCGCGTGGCTGGCGGGGCGGGCGGCTGCGGGGAGGGATGCGGTGATGGCGGTGAAAGAGGATTGGTGATGCCGCATTGAGAGGCCCTGTCAGCACTATCAGCCGCCCAGTTTCGAAAGCATTTTTGTCTGGGGACACCGTGAACCCAAAGCCATCCGAAAATTGATCGGGACGTCAATATTTGAAAGAAATCAATGGCCCAAATCTCAACAGCGGTTCGAAAACGCTTGAAGCGCGGCATGCGACGCCGAGAACAAATTCTTGGCAAACCTTCGCATGTCGGCAAACCCCGCCTCTATCGCTTTGACGCATCGCTGAGGATCGCTGGAATTGGTGAACACCATGAAGCAATTTCGAAACGAACAGGAATTGCACCTACGCGCGCGCATCGTGAAGGCGAGACGCGATTTGCCCAGAAAAGGTGGCTAGAAGATATTTGGATACTGGAATCACCTCTAGGGGCATCGGCCTCACTGGATGAGCACATCGAATGGCTTTGGAACGCCATTGCTCCCCATCGGGACTATTTTCAACAGCTGATTTCACAGTCATCGTCTGCTGGCGTAGTTCTTGGGTGCTTTTCTGAAAGCCCATACCCTTACTTGACAGTACAACCTGATTCCTTGCGATTGCTGAGACAGCTGGACTTGGGGATCTCGTTCAACTTCACATGCGTCTAGCCAAGACAATCGCCTAAAAGACGAATGCCCACGCCTATCGCCTCGCGCGGTACTGCGGCCCCTGCGACTCGCGGCAACCGTACCAGCGGCCAATCCAACCTACCCGACAATCCCCCAATGACCCTCCCCTCCCCCTGGCTCCACGAAGCCATCGCCCGCATCGAAGCCGACTACCAGCGCAGTGCCGACACCCACCTGATCCCGCTGCGGCTGCCCGCGTTTGCCGCGCATGGCATTGACCTGTACCTCAAGGACGAATCCACCCACCCCACGGGCAGCCTGAAGCACCGGCTGGCGCGGTCGCTGTTTTTGTATGCGCTGTGCAATGGCTGGGTGCATGAGGGCTCGACCATCGTTGAATCCTCCAGCGGCTCCACGGCGGTGAGCGAGGCTTACTTTGCCCGCCTGCTGGGGCTGCCGTTTGTGGCGGTGATGCCGCGCAGCACCTCGCCGGAGAAGGTGGCGCAGATCGAGTTCCATGGCGGGCGTTGCCACTTTGTGGACAGCGCGGGTGCGGTGTATGACGCGGCCCGGGCGATTGCCGAGGAAACGGGCGGCCACTACATGGACCAGTTCACCTATGCCGAGCGGGCGACCGACTGGCGGGGCAACAACAACATTGCCGAGAGCATGTTCACGCAGATGGCGCGCGAGCCGCACCCTGTGCCGCGCTGGATTGTGGTGGGTGCGGGCACGGGCGGCACCAGCGCCACCATTGGCCGCTATGTGCGCTACCAGCGCCATGCCACGCAGGTGTGTGTGGCCGACCCAGCGGGCTCGGTGTTCAGCGCCTACCACCGCACGGGCGATGCGCAGCTCACGGCGCCGGGCTCGCGCATCGAGGGCATTGGACGGCCACGTGTGGAGCCCAGCTTTATCCGCACGCTGGTGGACCGCATGGTGGATGTGGCGGACTGCGAATCCATTGCCGCCATGCGCGCGCTGTCGCAGTTGCTGGGGCGGCGTGTGGGGCCGTCCACGGGCACCAACTTTGTGGCCATGCTCACGCTGGCCAGCGAGATGCGCGAGCGGGGCGAGCGCGGCTCCATCCTGTCGCTGCTGTGTGATGCGGGCGAGCGCTACCTGCCCACGTACTTCGACACCGAGTGGGTGGACCGCACGTTTGGCGATTGCTCGGCGGCGCAGCAGAAAGTGGATGCATTGATGGGCTGAGCGCCCTGCCCCGTCCCGCAATTCCATCCCGCACATCGATCACCACACCATGCACAGCTCCACGCGCCGCCAGTGGCTGATGGGGGCCAGTCTGCAGGCAGCCGGGCTGGGCGCGCTGCTCTGGCCGGGGGCGGCGCAGGCGCTGCCCGCGCGCACGCTGGCTTTTCCGCGCGACCACGGCAGCCACCCGGAGCTGCGCACCGAGTGGTGGTACATCACCGGCCATGTGCAGGCGCAGGGCCAGCCGTGGGGGTTTCAGCTCACGTTTTTCCGCTCACGGGTGGATGCCACGCAGGGCCTGCAGTCGGCGTTTGCGGCCAAGCAGCTGTTGTTTGCACATGCAGCCATCACTGACGTGAAAGGGCAGCGCCTGCGGCATGACCAGCGCATTGCGCGCGCGGGTTTTGGTGTGGCGCAGGCCAGCGAGGCGGACACGCGCATCCGGCTGCAGGACTGGACGCTGGAGCGCAGTGATGTGCCGGGCAGCACTCCCGGTGAGGCGCCGCGCAGCCGCTACACCACGCGCATCACCGGCGGCGAACTGGGGCTGGAGCTGCAGTTCGACAGCACGCAGCCTGTGCTGCTGCAAGGCCAGCAAGGCCTGTCGCGCAAGGGGCCGGATGCCGCGCAGGCGAGCTACTACTACAGCCAGCCGCAGCTGGCCGTGAGCGGACACCTGACAGTGGCGGGCCGCCGCATGGCGGTGGAGCCGGGCACCGGCCGCGCGTGGATGGACCACGAGTGGAGCGAGGCGCTGATGCACCCCGAGGCCCAGGGCTGGGACTGGATCGGCATGAACCTGGCCGATGGCAGTGCATTGACGGCCTTCCGCCTGCGGCGCGCGGATGGGGCGGCGCTGTGGGCCGGGGGGTCGTGGCGGGCCCCCGGGCAGCCCGTGCAGGTGTTTGGTGCGCAGGCCGTGGTCTTCACCCCGCTGCGCACCTGGGCCAGCCCGCACAGCGGCGCGCGCTACCCGGTGCAGTGGCGGGTGCTGACGCCGGTGGGGCAGTTTGAGGTGCGCGCGCTGTTGGACAACCAGGAGCTGGACAGCAGCGGGTCCAGCGGCGCGATTTATTGGGAGGGACTGTCCGACCTGCTGGACGGCAGCGGACAGCCCGTGGGCCGGGGGTATCTGGAGATGACCGGATATGCAAAGCCGCTGCGCCTGTAAGGGCGGCAGCGGCTTTTTGAGCAGCGTCCAGATAGCAGCCCACCGTTGCGGGCCATGACGGGGTCAGTGCTTGGCCGTGTTGCCCGCGCGGCGTTGTGCCAGCCAGGCAATGATCTCGCCCATGATGCCCCGGCGGAAGGCCAGCACGCAGATCACGAAGATCAGGCCCGTGACCATGGTGACAGATTCGCCCAGGGTCTTGAACCATTCCACGCTGGTCAGGGCGGCCAGCAGGTTGCCGAACTCGCCGATCTTGTTCTCCAGCAGCACCACCACGGCCGAGCCAATGAGCGGGCCCGACAGCGTGCCCAGGCCACCCACCAGCGTCATCAAAATGACCTGGCCCGAGGCCGTCCAGTGCACATCCGACAGCGTGGCAAAGCCCAGCACCAGGGTCTTGAGCGACCCAGCCAGGCCCGCCAGCGCGGCCGACAGCACAAAGGCCAGCAGCTTGAAGCGATGGGTGTCGTAGCCCAGCGAGATGGCGCGGGGTTCGTTCTCCTTGATGCCCTTGAGCACCTGGCCGAATGGCGAGTGGATGGTGCGCACGATGAGCAGGAAAGCCACCACCACGATGACCAGGGCCACGTAGTACATGACCAGATCGCTTTGCAGGTCGATCACACCAAACAGCTTGCCGCGTGGCACGCCCTGCAGGCCGTCTTCACCGCCGGTGAAGGGTGCTTGCAGGCAGGCAAAGAACAGCATCTGTGCCAGCGCCAGCGTGATCATGGAGAAGTAGATGCCCTGGCGGCGGATGGCCAGCCAGCCAAACAGCAGGCCCAGCAGCGCGCCTCCGGCCGTGCCCAGCAGCAGGCCCACTTCGGGCGTGAGGCCCCAGACCTTGATGGCGTGGCCCGCCACATAGGCGGCACCGCCCAGAAAGGCCGCGTGGCCGAAAGACAGCAGGCCGGTGAAGCCCAGCAGCAGGTTGAAAGCCGAAGCAAACAGTGCAAAGCACATGAGCTTCATCACGAAAACAGGGTAGGCACCGAGGAAGGGTGCAACAACCAGGCCCAGCAGCAGCAGGCCGTATCCGATGGGGGCAATGTTCTTGAAGTTCATGCTGGCTGCCCCTTATTTCTCTTTGCCGAACAGGCCGGCGGGGCGGATGAGGAGGACGATGACCATGATGACGAACACCACGGTGGACGACGCTTCGGGGTAGAACACCTTGGTGAAGCCTTCGATGACGCCCAGGCCCAGCCCGGTGAGGATGGAGCCCATGATGGAGCCCATGCCGCCGATCACCACCACCGCAAACACCACGATGATGAGGTTCTGGCCCATGAGCGGCGTGACCTGGTACACAGGCGCAGCGAGCACACCGGCAAACGCTGCCAGCGCGGCGCCAAAGGCGTAGGTCAGCGTCACCATCACCGGCACGTTGATGCCAAAGGCCTCGACCAGACGCGGGTTCTCGGTGCCGGCGCGCAGGTAGGCACCGAGCTTGGTTTTTTCGATCACGTACCAGGTGGCCAGGCACACGACCACCGACGCCACCACGACCCAGGCGCGGTAGTTGGGCATGATCATGAAGCCGAGGTTGGTGGCGCCTTCGAGCAGCTCGGGTGTGTCGTAGCCCAGGCCCGACACGCCGTAGATGGAGCGGAACACGCCCTCGATGAGCAGTGTGAGGCCCAGCGTGAGCAGCAGGCCATACAGGTGGTCGAGCTTGTAGATCCAGCGCAGCAGCAGGCGTTCGATGAGCACCCCGAACAGGCCCACCACCAGCGGTGCCAGGACCAGCATCAACCAATAGTTGATGCCGAGATAGTTCATGGCCATCCAGGTGATCAGGGCGCCGGTCATGAACAGCGCACCGTGCGCAAAGTTGATGACGTTGAGCAGGCCGAAGATCACGGCGAGCCCGAGGCTGAGGATTGCGTAGAACGATCCGTTGACCAGCCCCAGAAGGAGCTGGCTCAACAGGCCGGGCAATGAGACACCAAAGATTTCCATGGGAGGCAGCAGCAGGTGGAGGGGTTCAGGTCAGAGGGCGCCCACAGGCCTGGCCCCGCCGGCAGCGGCGGGGTCGGAGGCTTCCTCTCAGGGGGTTACTTCCAGAGCGCGCACTTGCTCTCGGCCTTGGTGGTGAACACCTGGTCACCGGGCAGCTTCTTGATGAGCTTGTAGTAGTCCCAGGGCTTGGTGGATTCCGAAGGCTTCTTCACTTCCATCAGGTACATGTCGTGCACGTAGCGGCCATCAGGACGCAGCTGGCCCGAGCCGAAGAAGTCGTTCATCTTCATGCCGCGCCAGGTGGTCATCACCTTGTCGGCATCGACCGACTTGGCGGCTTCCACGGCCTTGAGGTAGTTCATGGTGGCCGAGTAGTCGGCCGCCTGAATTTCGGTAGGCATGCGCTTGGTCTTCTCGAAGAAGCGGGCCGAGAACTTGCGTGTCTCGTCGTTCAGGTCCCAGTACCAGCTGGTGGTGAACTGCAGGCCTTCGGTGTTGCGCAGGCCCAGGCTGTGCACGTCAGAGATGAAGATCAGCAGACCTGCGAGCTTCATGCTCTTGCCGATGCCGAACTCCTTGGCGGCCTTGATGGCATTGATGGTGTCGCCACCGGCATTGGCCAGGCCGAGGATCTGGGCCTTGGAGTTCTGGGCCTGCAGCAGGAAGGAGGAGAAGTCCGATGCGTTGAGCGGGTGGCGCACGGCGCCCACCACGGTGCCGCCCTTGGCCTTGACCACGGTGCTGGTGTCAGCCTCCAGCGCGTGGCCGAAAGCGTAGTCTGCCGTGAGGAAATACCAGCTCTTGCCGCCGTTGTCGATGATCGCAGAGCCCGTGCCCTTGGCCAGGGCGACCGTGTCATAGGCGTAGTGCACCGTGTAGGGGGTGCACTGGTCGTTGGTCAGCGCCGAGCTGGCAGCGCCATTGTTGATGTAGACGCGCTTCTTCTCTGCAGCCACCTTGGCCGTGGCCAGCGCCGTGCCGGAGTTGGTGCCGCCAAAGACCATGGTCAGGCCCTGGGTGTCGATCCACTCGCGGGCCTTGGAGGCAGCGATGTCGGCCTTGTTCTGGTGGTCGGCCGTGAGCAGCTCGATGGGCATGCCCAGCACCTTGCCGCCGAAGTCGTCGATGGCCATCTGGATGGCTACGGCACCGTTCTTGCCCTCCAGGTCGGCGTACAGGCTGGACATGTCGGTGATGAAGCCGATCTTGACCTTGTCCTGCGCCTGGGCCGTAGAAGCCAGGCCTGCAGCGGCCAGCATCAAGGCCAGCAGTGTGAGTTGTTTCTTCATGGATTTGTCTCCTGTGGGTGTGGTGGTTGAAGAAAGCGAAAAATGGGGAGCGGGCTGCGTTCAGACGCCCAGCAATTCGTTGAGCACGGGCATCTTGGCGTCCAGTTCGGACGCCCCGAACTTCTCGACGATGCGGCCGTGCTCCATCACGTAAAAGCGGTCGGCCAGCGGTGCGGCAAAGCGGAAGTTCTGCTCGACCATGACCACCGTGTAGCCCTTCTCGCGCAGCATCTTGATCATGCGGGCCAGGGCCTGCACGATGACGGGCGCCAGGCCTTCGGAGATTTCATCGAGCAGCAGCAGGTTGGCGCCAGTGCGCAGGATGCGGGCCACGGCCAGCATCTGCTGCTCGCCACCCGACAGACGCGTGCCCTGGCTGTTCTTGCGCTCGGCCAGGTTGGGGAACATGGCGTAGATCTCTTGCACCGACATGCCGGGGGTGCCGGTCTTGAGCGCGGGCGGCAGCAGCAGGTTTTCTTCGCACGACAGGCTGGAGAAGATGCCGCGCTCTTCAGGGCAGTAGCCCACGCCCAGGTGGGCGATGCGGTGCGTGGCCATGTTCACGGTTTCCACGCCGTTGATCTTGACCGAGCCCTTGCGCGCGCCGGTCAGGCCCATGATGGCGCGCATGGTGGTGGTGCGGCCGGCGCCGTTGCGGCCCAGCAGCGTGACCACCTCGCCGGGCTGCACGACGATGTCCACGCCGTGCAGCACATGCGACTCGCCGTACCAGGCTTCGAGGTTCTTGATTTCCAGCGCAGGCACGCCGTTGTTGTTTGAAGGATTAGCCATCTCAGTTGTCCATTGCGTTCCGCGCTGCCTGTAGAAACCGGCACGCACAAAGCCAGTGCCCCCGCGCAAGGGCCGCCCCGCCGCGCTGGGGGCGTCCCCCTCCCGCATCGCGCAGCGAGGCGAGAGAGGGGGAAGGCGCGAAGCGACTCAGGGGGAGCTTCATTCAATGCGCTCCCTGGAGTTGGCCGTCTGTGGTGCCCATGTAGGCCTCCATCACTTGCGGGTTGTTGGAGACTTCTTCGTAGGGCCCTTCAGCCAGCACTGCGCCACGCTGCAGCACGGTGATGCGGTCGGCTATTGTTGAGACCACCTTCATGTTGTGCTCCACCATCAAAATGGTGCGACCCGCCGAAACCTTCTTGATGAGCTGGGTGACGCGGTCCACGTCCTCGTGGCCCATGCCCTGCGTGGGCTCGTCGAGCAGCATCAGTTCGGGCTCCATCGACAGGGTGGTGGCGATCTCCAACGCGCGCTTGCGGCCGTAGGGCAGGTTCACGGTGACCTCGTCGGCCAGGTCTTCCAGGCCCACTTCGGTCAGCAGCTGCATGGCGCGGTCGTCCAGCTGGCTCAGGGTGCGTTCGCTGCGCCAGAAATGGAACGAGGTGCCCAGCTTGCGCTGCAGGCCCAGGCGCACGTTCTCCATCAGCGTGAGGTGCGGAAACACCGCCGAGATCTGGAACGAGCGGATCACACCGCGCCGGGCAATCTGCGCAGGCTGCTCGCGTGTGATGTCGTGCCCGTTGAAGCGGATCACGCCCGAGGTAGGCTCCAGGAACTTGGTCAGCAGGTTGAAGCAGGTGGTCTTGCCTGCGCCATTGGGGCCGATCAGCGCATGGATGGAGCCTCGGCGCACCGCCAGGTTCACATCGCTCACGGCAGTGAAGCCCTTGAACTCTTTGGTCAGGCTTTTGGTTTCAAGAATGACGTCGCTCATTGCGCCTTGGCCGCTCCGTAGGGTGCTGAGGAATGGAGCCTTGCAGCAAGGTCTCCGTGTGTGGGTCTCGGCGCATCGTATGTCTCTCTACCCTGCGGTAGATACTGGGACTAATGCCTATGTATAAATGCCTACGTACCCACCGCCCGCTGCGCAGGCTCACCACCGACTGCGGGCCCACAGCGCAGGCCAGCGCTCAATCCGGCCTCTCGCATGGCCTGCGCACAGCCCCGGCTCGGAGCCCTGCAACGCGGGGGCATCACTGACTTTTTGCTGACACCGTCCAGCCGCGCCCCTGGCCTTCGCGCCATACACGCCGTCATGGGCCGGGCCTACACTGCCACCATGGCATCCATCCCCTCCTCCCACCCGGCACGCGGGGCTCCCCGCTCGTTGACCGGCCTGCTCCCCTTTCTGCGCCCTTACCGTGTCCACATCCTGCTGTCGGGGGTCTTCCTGGTGCTGGCTGCGCTGGCCACGCTGGCGTTTCCGATGGCTCTGCGCGGCCTGATCGATGGGGGCCTGGTAGGTGGCTCGGCCAGCGACAAGGGCGCGCAGGCCATGGCGCTGCGGGGCCATTTCGAGGCCTTGTTCGCCGTCGCGGTTGCGCTGGGTGTGTTCTCTGCCGCGCGCTTTTACATGGTGAGCTGGCTGGGCGAACGGGTGAGCGCCGACCTGCGCAATGCGGTCTACGGCCATGTGCTGCGGCAAAGCCCGCAGTTTTTTGAAACGACGCAGACAGGAGAGGTGTTGTCCCGCCTCACGGCCGACACCACCTTGGTGCAGACCGTGGTCGGCTCGTCGTTGTCGATGGGCCTGCGCAACGCGGTGATGGGGATCGGCGCGCTGGCCATGCTGGTGTGGACCAATCCTTACGTGATGTCGGTGGTGCTGCTGGCCGTGGTGATGGTGGTCTTGCCCACCATGTGGATCGGGCGGCGCGTGCGGCGGCTGTCGCGGGACAGCCAGGACCGGGTGGCAGACTCCAGCGCCATTGCCGCCGAGGTGCTGAACGCCGTGCCGGTGGTGCAAAGCCATGCGGCCGAGCCGCGCGAGGCGGCCCGGTTCATGCGCGCCACCGAAAACGCCTTCCAGGCGGCCATCCAGCGTACGCGTGCGCGGGCGGTGCTGGTCGCCTTCATCATCATCGCCAATGCCGCCCTGCTGCTGTGGGGGCTGTACCGGGGCACCGAGGCGGTGCTGGCGGGCCAGATGAGTGCGGGCCACCTGGGGCAGACTGTTGTCTATGTGATCCTGCTCGCGGGGGCCGTGGCCGTGCTGGGCGAGGTGTACGGGGACCTGCTGCGCGCCGCAGGCGCGACCGAGCGGCTGATGGAGCTGCTGGCAAGCCGCTCCCCCGTGGCGGACCCTGCCACGCCCCGTGACCTTCCCACCTCAGGCCAGGGCCTGGAGGTGCAGTTTGACAATGTGTGGTTCCACTACCCGTCGCGCCCGGAGCAGGCTGCGCTGCACGGTTTTTCGCTGCACCTGGCGCCCGGGGAAACCGTGGCCCTGGTCGGTGCGAGCGGCGCGGGCAAGACCACGGTGCTGCAGCTGCTGCAACGCTTCTATGACGTGGACGTGAGTGCCCAAAGCGAGACCCCGGGCACGCCGGGCACATCGGTGCCACGGCAAGGGCGCATTCTGCTCAATGGGGTGGGCATTCGCGACGTGGCGCTGGGCACCCTGCGGGCCCACACCGGCACGGTGCCGCAGGACGCGGTGATCTTCTCGGCCTCGGCCCTGGAGAACATCCGCTACGGGCGCCCCGAGGCCACGGACGAGGAGGTGGTGGCCGCCGCGCGCGCCGCCTTTGCCCATGACTTCCTCATGGCGCTGCCCGAGGGCTACGCCACCTTTCTGGGTGAGCGCGGCGTGCGGCTGTCGGGCGGGCAGCGCCAGCGCATCGCGATTGCGCGGGCCATGCTCAAGAACCCGCCCCTGCTGCTGCTGGACGAAGCCACCAGCGCACTCGACGCCGAGAGCGAGCGCATGGTGCAGGCCGCGCTGGACACCGCCATGCAGCGCCACACCGGCCGCCGGACCACACTGGTCATTGCACACCGGCTTGCCACCGTGCAAAACGCCGACCGCATTGTGGTGCTGGACCACGGGCGCATCGTGGAACAGGGCACCCACACCAGCCTGCTGGCGCAAGGGGGTGTCTATGCCCGGCTGGCTGCGCTGCAGTTTGCGGCGTGAGGCGCGCAGGTGCAGCCAGGCGGAGACGCGGGGCGAATCACTATCAAATTGATAGCTTACAACGCTTGCTGGTCGCGCGGAAGGGGGCTAAAAAGGCAAAAACCCACCCCCCTCTTACCCCGACCCAGGGCAGAAAAGCCTATTGCAGGGTTTCCTTGGCGGCCACTGGCAGGGGCAAGGGCATGACGGCAATGCCCTCTTCCAGCAGCTGCACCGCCTCGTCGGGCGTGGCCTGGCCCCGGATGGCGCGCTCTTCCACCTCACCGTGGTGCATGCGCCGGGCCTCCTGGGCAAAACGCTCGCCCACGTCCTCGGTGTTGGCCACCACTTTGCGGGCCAGCGCCAGCCACGCGGCCTGCAAGGCGGGTGGCAGCATCGCCGTGTCGGAAGAGGTTGCGCCTTGGGCACCCGCCGTGGAGGTGGGGTGCGCTGGCACGGTGGCTTCGGCAGCCGCCGGAGCCCGGGCGCCCAGGTTCAGGCGCGGGGCGCTGAGCCGTTTTTCAATGTGGTCATCGCCGCACAGAGGGCACTGCACCAGGCCACGCTGCTTCTGCCCCTGGAAGTCGTCCTCGGAGCCAAACCAGCCCTCAAAGACATGGCCTTGCCGACATTGGAGGTCCAGCACCTTCATGGCAACACTCTTGGGCGACGCAATCGTGGGTGAGCAGTTTCGGCCAGATCAGCTGTGGTGGCGCCGCAGCAGATACCGATAGACAAAACCAGGAAAGGCCAGGGTCAGGAACATGGTGCCGGTGATGGCGTAGAACTCCCAGCCCTGGGGAGCGATCTGGCCCGCGCGGCGTTCCAGCACCAGCGCCAGCGCCCCCACCACAAAGTAGAAAACAACCAGTTCCAGCAGCCGCCCCAGCAAGGGCTTGGCGGGGGTAGCCACCGGCCCTGCCACCAGCCAGCGCTGGTTGACAAAAGGCAGGTTGGCGGCCACGAAGGCCGCCACGATGATGAGCCAGACGGATCCGGTAAGCGACACGGAGGAACGAGCCCGGGATCGGTCAGCGACCGAAGAAAACAGAGGCAGCGCGCTGCCGCAGCGTCAGCATGTGGATCTCAGCGCCAGATCAGGTCGCCAGCGCGCGCACCACGGCGTCTGCACACAGGGCCATCAGGCCACCGGGCAGCAGGCCCAGCCCCAGGACCAGGGCTCCGTTGATGGTCAGCACCACGCGCACATCCACGGGGGCAGACACGTTGGTGGCCGTCAACGGCGCATCGAAATACATGACCTTGACCACGCGCAGGTAGTAGAAGGCGCCGATCAGCGACATGATGACGGCGAACACCGCCATCGCGATGTAGAGGCTCTGGCCCGAGGCGACCAGCGCCTGCAGCACCGACAACTTGGCGTAGAAGCCCACCATGGGCGGAATACCGGCCATGGAGAACAGGCACACCGCCATCACACCCGCGTACAGCGGGCTGCGCTGGTTCAGGCCCGCGAAGTCGGAGATCTCTTCACTCTCGAAGCCTTCACGCGCCAGCAGCAGGATCACACCAAACGCGGCCAGCGTGGTCAGCACATAGGTCACCACGTAGAACATGGACGCGCTGTAGGCGTTTTCGACCGCCGTGGCATCCACGTTGCCGTTGATGACGCCGGACATCAGGCCCAGCAGCACAAAACCCATTTGCGAAATGGTGGAGTACGCCAGCATGCGCTTGAGGTTGGTCTGCGCAATGGCGGCCAGGTTACCCACCAGCAGCGAGCCAATCGCCAGCACCGCCAACATCTGCTGCCAGTCGATGGCCAGGGGCAGCAGGCCATCCACCAGCAGGCGGATGGTGATGGCAAAGGCGGCCAGCTTGGGCGCGCCGCCGATCATCAGCGTGACAGCCGTGGGAGCGCCCTGGTACACGTCGGGGATCCACATGTGGAAAGGCACCACACCGAGCTTGAACGCCAGGCCCGCCACCACAAACACGAGGCCAAACACCAGCACCTGGTGCTTGATCTGACCGGAGTTGACGGCCTTGAACACCTGGCCGATGTCCAGGGAGCCCGTGGCGCCGTAGACCATGGACAGGCCATACAGCAGGAAACCGCTGGCCATGGCGCCGAGCACGAAATACTTCATGGCGGCTTCGGTGGCCGTGGCGTTGTCGCGGCGCAGGGCCACCAGCGCGTAGCTGGACAGCGTGAGCAGTTCCAGGCCCAGGTAGATCACCAGGAAGTTGTTGCCGGAGATCATGATGAACATGCCCAGCAGCGCAAACATCGACAGGGTGAACATCTCACCGCCGCGCATCATGTCGCGGTCGGCAGCGTAAGGGCGGCCATAGACCAGCGTGACCATCATGGCCACGGTGGCGAAACACTTGAGCCAGTTGCCCATGGCGTCGCTCACCACCATGTTGCCAAAGCCATAGAAGGTGTTGCCGCTGCTGGCATACATGGCCTGCAGTGCCGCCACCACCGCCAGCGTGAGCATGGTCAGCACATAGGTGCCGGTGCGGCGGGCGCTGTGGACCCCCAGATCGACCAGCGCAATGACGCAGGCCATGGTCAACAGCACGATTTCGGGGTAAATCGCGAGCCAGCTGATGTTGTCAATCATCTCGAATCTCTCAGTTCAGTCTGGTCAGTTCAGCTTGGTCAATGCGACATGCTTGAGCAATTCCGCGACCGAGGTGTCCATCACGTCCGTGAAGGGGCGTGGATACAGGCCCATGGCCAGCACGGCAATCGCCAGCAGCGACATCACCAGGAACTCGCGGCTGTTGATGTCGGTAAGTTCCTTCACGTGGTCGTTGGCCACGGGGCCCAGGTACACGCGCTTGAACATCCACAGCGTGTAGGCCGCACCGAAGATCAGCGCCGTGGCCGACGCCAGGCCGATCCAGAAGTTGGCCTTGGTCGCACCCAGGATCACCATCCACTCGCCCACAAAACCAGCCGTGCCGGGCAGGCCGCAGTTGGCCATGGCAAACAGCAGCGCAAACGCCGTGAAGTTGGGCATGGTGTTGACCACGCCGCCGTAGGCAGCGATTTCACGCGAATGCACGCGGTCGTACAGCACGCCGATGGACAGGAACATCGCGCCCGACACAAAGCCGTGGGCAATCATCTGCACCAGGCCACCGGACACACCCAGGTCGTTGAAGATGAAGAAGCCCAGGGTCACAAAGCCCATGTGAGCCACGGACGAGTAGGCCACCAGCTTCTTCATGTCCTTCTGGACCATGGCCACCAAGCCCACGTAGATCACGGCGATGAGCGACAGCGTGATCATCAGCCAGGCCCATTCGCGCGATGCGTCGGGGGCGATGGGCATGGAGAAGCGCAGGAAGCCGTAGGCACCCAGCTTGAGCATGATGGCCGCCAGCACGGCGGAGCCGCCGGTGGGCGCTTCCACGTGCACATCAGGCAGCCAGGTGTGCACCGGCCACATTGGCACCTTCACGGCAAACGCAGCGAAGAACGCGAAGAACAGCATGGTCTGTGCGCGGCGGCTCAGGGGCAGCTGGTGCCAGGTGGCGATGTCGAAACTTCCGCCCGACTGGTTGTACAGGTAGATCAGCGCGATCAGCATCAAGAGCGAGCCGAGCAGCGTGTACAGGAAGAACTTGAACGCCGCGTAGATCTTGTTGGGGCCGCCCCAGATACCGATGATCAGGTACATCGGGATCAGCGTGGCCTCGAAGAACACGTAGAACAGGATGCCGTCGAGCGCGCTGAACACGCCGATCATCAGGCCCGACAGGATCAGGAACGCACCCATGTACTGGTTCACACGCTCGGTGATGGCCTCCCACGAGGCGATCACCACGATCACCGTGATGAAGGCGGTGAGCGGCACGAACCAGAAGGAGATGCCGTCCACACCCAGGTGGTAGTGCACATTGAAGCGCTCGATCCACGAGGCCTTCTCGACAAACTGCATGGCTGCAGTGCCCAGCTTGAAGCCGTCGTACAAAGGCAGCGTGACCAGGAAACCCAGCAGCGCCCCCAGCAAGGCCAACCAGCGCACGGCGCGTGCGTGCTCATCCCGCCCAATGGCAAGCAGCAGCACACCGAAGGCAATCGGTGTCCAGATTGCAAGACTCAACAGACCCATTTGTTGTTTTCCTTATTTGATGAGCTGCAGGAACGTGTCGCCCCAGACGAACCAGGTCATCAGAGCGAAGACACCCAGAATCATCACCAGCGCGTAGTGGAAGATGAAGCCAGACTGCACCCAGCGGACAATGCCAGCCACACCCCGCACGACCTTCCAAGAGCCGTTCACCAAGGCGCCATCGATCACCGCCTGATCGCCGCCCTTCCACAGCCCCACGCCCAACAAGCGGGCGCCACGGGCCAGGACGTTTTCGTTGAACCTGTCCATGCCGTACTTGTTTTCAAGCAGCTGGTACACCTTGATCGATTCAAAGAAACGCTTGAGTGCCGCAGGCAGCGCCGGGTTGACCATGTACATGTAGTACGAAGCCGCCACACCCGCCAGCGCCAGCCAGAACGGTGCCGTCTGCAGGCCATGCACCGCCATCGCCACGGGGCCGTGGAAGATTTCTGCGAGCTTCGCCATCGCGGGGTGCTTGGCTGCGTCCACAAAGATCACATCCTTGAAGAAGTCGCCAAACAGCATGGGCTGGATGAACATGAAGCCCACCACCACCGAAGGAATGGCCAACAGGATCAGGGGCACGGTCACCACCCAGGGCGACTCATGGGGCTCGTGGTGGTCATCGTGGCCGTGGTGGTCGTCATGGTGCGCATCGGGGTTCTGGTCGTAACGCTCCTTGCCATGGAAGACCAGGAAGTACATGCGGAACGAATAGAACGCCGTGATGAAAACGCCTGCCAGCACGGCAAAGTGCGCGAAGCCAGCGCCAGGCAGCTGGCTGAAGTGCACTGCCTCAATGATGCTGTCCTTGGAGTAGAAACCCGCAAACAAAGGCGTGCCGATCAGAGCCAGCGAGCCCAGCAACGAGGTGATCCAGGTAATGGGCATGTACTTGCGCACGCCACCCATCCAGCGGATGTCCTGGTTGTGGTGCATGCCCATGATGACCGAGCCGGCCCCCAGGAACAGCAGCGCCTTGAAGAATGCGTGGGTCATCAGGTGGAACACGGCCACCGAGTAGGCCGAAGCGCCCAGCGCCACGGTCATGTAGCCCAGCTGCGACAGCGTGGAGTAGGCCACCACACGCTTGATGTCGTTCTGGATGATGCCCAGGAAACCCATGAACAGCGCTGTGATGGCGCCGATGATCAGGATGAAGTTGAGCGCGGTGTCCGACAGTTCGAACAGCGGCGACATGCGCGACACCATGAAGATGCCGGCAGTCACCATGGTGGCCGCGTGGATAAGTGCCGAGATGGGGGTCGGGCCTTCCATCGAGTCGGGCAACCACACGTGCAGCGGGAACTGGGCGGACTTGCCCATGGCGCCGATGAACAGACAGATGCAGATCACGGTGATCAGCAGCCAGTCGGTGCCGGGGAATGCCAAGGCGCCGAGTTCACCCGACTTGGCAAAGATTTCGCTGTAGTTCAGCGTGCCGGTGTAGGCAGCGATCAGGCCAATGCCCAGGATGAAGCCGAAGTCACCCACACGGTTGACCAGGAACGCCTTCATGTTGGCGAAGATCGCCGTGGGCTTGTTGAACCAGAAACCGATCAGCAGGTAGGACACCAGGCCCACCGCTTCCCAGCCGAAGAACAGCTGCAGCAGGTTGTTGCTCATGACCAGCATGAGCATGGAGAACGTGAACAGCGAGATGTAGGCAAAGAAACGGTTGTAGCCGTCGTCCTCTTCCATGTAGCCAATGGTGTAGATGTGCACCATCAGCGACACGAAGGTAACGACAACCATCATCATGGCCGTGAGGCTGTCGATCAGGAAGCCCACTTCCATCTTCAGGCCGCCCACCACCATCCAGGTGTAGAGCGTCTCGTTGAAACGGGCACCGTCCACGGCCACGCTCTTGAGCGTCATGGCCGAGAGGATGAAAGCGACAAGCACGCCAAGGATCGTCAGCGTGTGGCTCAGGCGGCGACCAATCCAGTTACCACCAAAGGTTGTGCCGAAGATACCGGCCAGCAGAGCGCCCGCCAGCGGAGCCAGTGGCACGGCCAGGAGCGTTGAAGCAGAGAGGGTTTGACTCATTCTTGAGAACCTTGGGAATACTGGTGGCTCATCAGCCCTTGAGGGTGTTGAGGTCTTCCGCGTTGATGCTGGACTTGTTGCGGAACAGCAGCACCAGGATCGCGAGGCCAATGGCCGACTCGGCGGCCGCCACGGTCAGGATGAAGAACACGAACACTTGCCCGTGCATGTCGCCCAGGTAGTGCGAGAACGCCACGAAGTTCATGTTCACGGCCAGCAGCATCAACTCAATCGCCATCAGCAGCACGATCAGGTTCTTGCGGTTCAGGAAGATGCCGATCACGGCCAGCGCGAACAGCATCGCACCCAGGGAGAGAAAGTGGCCCAAAGTCAGCGTCATGCTTTTTTCTCCTCGGCAGCGGGTTCGGCGGGCACCTCGGGCTGCGCCTTCTGGGTGGCTGCCACCTTCACGACTTCCAGGCGATCACTGGCGCGAACCCGGACCTGCAGGGAAGGATTGATGGCCTTGCTGTCCTTGCGCTGGCGCAGGGTCAGTGCAATGGCGGCAATCATGGCCACCAGCAGGATCACGGCAGCGATCTCGACGGGATACAGGTATTCGGTGTAGAGCAGCTTGCCCAGCGCCTTGGTGTTCGAGTACGGGACCACCTGCCCTGCGGCATCCAGCACCACGGCGGCGGCCTTGGGCTCGTCCATGCCACGGAAACCGCCCATCAGCACAGCGGCCATTTCCAGCGCAATCAGTGCACCCACCGTCGCCGCAAGCGGGAAGTGTTTCCAGAAGCCCTTGCGCACGGTATCAATGTGGATGTCCAGCATCATCACCACGAACAGGAACAGCACCATCACCGCCCCCAGGTACACCAGCACCAGGGCAATGGCCAGGAACTCGGCCTTGAGCAGCAGCCACACAGCGGCAGCCTGCGAAAAGGCAAGAATGAGGTAGAGCACCGCATGCACAGGATTGCGCGCGGTGATCACCCGGAAGGCTGCGAACAGCAGCACCACCGAAAAGAGATAGAAGAAACCAGTCTTGGCGTCCATGAATCGGGTCTTTATAGAAAGTCTGGCAAAGAGGCCGCGCTCAGCACCGCTCAGCGGTACTTGGCATCCGCAGCCTTGGCCGCCGCGATTTCACCTTCGTACCGGTCGCCCACGGCCAGGAGCATGTCTTTCGTGAAATACAGGTCGCCACGCTTTTCGCCGTGGTACTCGAAGATGTGCGTTTCGACGATCGAATCCACCGGGCAGCTTTCTTCGCAGAAACCGCAGAAGATGCACTTGGTCAAATCGATGTCGTAGCGCGTGGTACGGCGCGAACCGTCGGCACGCACATCCGATTCAATCGTGATGGCCATCGCGGGGCACACGGCCTCGCACAGCTTGCAGGCAATGCAGCGCTCTTCGCCGTTGTCATAGCGGCGCAGGGCATGCAGGCCGCGGAAACGGGGGGACAGAGGCGTTTTCTCTTCAGGAAACTGCACGGTCACCTTGCGGCGGAACGCATAGCGGCCAGTCAGGGCCATGCCCTTGACCAATTCCACGAGCATGAAGCTCTTGAAGAAGTCTTTGAACGAAAAAGGTGCAGCAGCAACAACGGCAGTCATGTGTGATGTCCCCGCTTATTTCCAGATGTTCCAAGGCGACAGCAGCCAGCCGCCCACGAAGAGCAAGTACACCAGCGTCACCGGGATGAAGATCTTCCAGCCCAGACGCATGATCTGGTCATAACGGAAGCGTGGGAATGTGGCGCGGATCCAGATGAACATGGACACCACGAGGAAGGTCTTGAGGCCCAGCCAGATCCAGCCTGGAATCCAGTTGAACAGGGCGCTGTCGATGGGCGACAGCCAGCCACCCAGGAACATCAGCGCGGCCAGGATGGACACGAGCCACATGCTGGCGTACTCAGCCAGGAAGAAGATCGCGAAGCCCATGCCCGAATACTCGACCATATGGCCGGCCACGATTTCGGCCTCACCTTCGACCACGTCGAAGGGGTGGCGGTTGGTCTCGGCCACGCCGGAGATCAGGTACACCAGGAAAATCGGCAGCAGAGGCAGCCAGTTCCAGGACAGGAAGGTCAGACCCTTGTCGGCCGCCATGCCCTTGGCCTGCGACATGACGATCTCGGTCAGGTTCATGCTGCCCGAGACCATGATCACCACCAGGAAGCAGAAGCCCATGGCGATTTCATAGCTCACCATCTGGGCCGAAGCGCGCAGTGCGCCAAGGAAGGCGTACTTGGAGTTTGATGCCCAGCCAGCAATGATTACGCCGTACACCTCGATAGAGGTAATGGCCATCACCAGCAGCAGGCCGGCGTTGACATTGGCCAGCGCCACATCGGGACCAAAGGGAATCGCCACCCAGGCTGCCAGCGCCGGCATGATGGCCATGACAGGGCCCAACACGAACAAGCCCTTGCTCGCAGCGGTCGGCTGGATGATTTCCTTGGTCAGCAGCTTCAGCGCATCGGCAATCGGCTGCAACAAGCCCATGGGGCCCACGCGGTTGGGGCCGTGGCGCACTTGCATGAAACCCAGCAGCTTGCGCTCCCACAAGGTGAGGTAGGCCACTGCCCCCATCAGGGGCGCCAGGATGCAGACGATCTTGATAAGGATCCAGAGCACCGGCCAGACGATACCGGTCCACCAGCCAAAGGAGAGCAGGTTCAGGCCCGCGTTGTAGATCGCGTCGATCATGCGGCCACTCCTTCACGTGCCATGCGCGCGTCGGCAGTAAGCTGCAGCGACGTGGAACGGCGCACCAAGCCGTCCAGTTGATAGATGGAAGCCACCACGGGTTCGCCAGCAGCGGCCGCGGCCGCGGGCACTGCCTTCACAGCATTCGACAGCTGCGCAGCTGGCACTTGCGTGACCGTGCCCGCAGGGGCGTTCGTGGCGCGGGCCAGCACGTCCTGCGAGGTTTCGAAGTCGAAGCCCGGCACGCCCAGCAGATTGGCCAGCACGCGCAGGACCTTCCACGCAGGGCGGGTATCGCCCAGGGGACGCACCACGGCATGGAAGCTTTGCAGACGGCCTTCGGCATTGACGAAGCTGCCCGAGGTTTCCGTGAACGGAGCAATTGGCAACAGAACGTCACTGAACTCCATGTTGGCCTTGAAGGGGCTCAACGTGACCACCATCTCTGCTCCAGCCAGGGCAGTTGCAGCCTGCGCACCTGCAGCAGAGTCATGGACTGGCTCTGTGTTGAGCAGCACCGCCGCCTTCAAACCACCGGAGAGCATTTGAGCCGCATTCAGACCACCGTTGACAGGGTGAGCGCCCGCAAACTGCGCACCCACCGTGTTAGCGGCTTCCGTGAGGTAACCCACGCTCGCGCCGGTGTTCTCACCGATCCAGTTGGCAAGCGCCAGCAGCTGGCTGGCCTGAGCATGGTGTGCAGCGGCATTGCCAAGCAGCACAGCCTTGCGCTCGCCGCCCAGCAAAGAGCGGGCGATAGCTTGAGCTGCCTCGCTGGCAGCAGCCGCGCCTTGGGGTGCAGCAATGCCTTTCTCCTGGGCCACTGCGGACGCAATTCCGCCCAGTGTCTGCATCCATTCCGCAGCGCCTTGCGCTACGAAAGATTGCACGGGCATGGCCCAGTCCTGGGTCACCGACGCGATGGCGCTGACCTGGCAGCCATGGCGCGCAGCCTGACGAATGCGCTGGGCAAACAGCGGATGGTCCTTGCGCAGATTCGAGCCCACCACCAGCACGCGTTGCAGCGTGGACAGGGAGGCGATGGACGTGCCCAGCCAGCGGATACCTTCGGGCGCAGCGAACTCGGCGTTGCGCAGGCGGTAGTCGACGTTGTCGCTGCCAATGCCGCGCACCAGAGCAGAAGCGAGGTACAACTCTTCCACCGTGCTGTGCGGGCTGACCAACGCACCGATGCTGCCGGCGCCGTGGTCGTTCTTGATGTTCTTCAAGCCATTGGCCACGTACTCCAGCGCGGTCTGCCAATCGACTTCCTTCCACACCCCGCCCTGCTTGAGCATGGGCTGGGTCAGGCGGTCGTCGCTGTTGAGCGATTCGTACGAGAAGCGGTCGCGGTCGGCGATCCAGCATTCGTTCACGGCTTCGTTTTCGAGCGGAACGACGCGCATGACCTTGTGGTTCTTGACCTGGACAATCAGGTTGGAGCCAGTCGAATCGTGCGGGCTCACCGAACGGCGGCGCGACAACTCCCAGGTGCGCGCGCTGTAGCGGAAAGGCTTGCTGGTCAGGGCACCCACGGGGCAGATGTCGATCATGTTGCCCGACAGCTCGGAGTCCACCGTGTCGCCCGTGACCGTCGTGATCTCGGAGTGCTCACCGCGATGGATCATGCCCAGTTCCATCACGCCAGCCACTTCCTGGCCGAAGCGCACGCAGCGGGTGCAGTGAATGCAACGGCTCATTTCCTGCATGGAAATCAGCGGGCCCACATCCTTGACGGGCACCACGCGCTTTTCTTCCTCGTAGCGCGAAGAAGAGCCGCCATAGCCCACGGCCAAGTCCTGCAGCTGGCACTCACCGCCCTGATCGCAGATGGGGCAGTCCAGCGGGTGGTTGATCAGCAGAAACTCCATGACCGACTGCTGAGCCTTGATGGCCTTGTCGCTCTTGGTGCGCACGATCATGCCTTGCGTCACCGGCGTGGCGCAGGCGGGCATGGGCTTGGGAGCCTTTTCCACATCCACCAAGCACATGCGGCAGTTGGCGGCGATGGAAAGCTTCTTGTGGTAACAGAAATGGGGAATGTAGGTGCCAGCTTTCTCGGCAGCATGCATCACCATGCAGCCTTCAGCGACTTCTACTTTCTGCCCGTCGAGTTCGATTTCAACCATATGCGTTTCTCGCGATCAGGCGGAGGTGGAAGCCTGAGGGGTCTTCTCTTGGCGGATCAGCGCTTCGAATTCCGGACGGAAGTGCTTGATCATGGCGCGCACCGGCATGGCCGCCGCGTCACCCAGCGCACAGATGGTGCGGCCCTGGATGTTGTCCGCCACCGAATTGAGCAGGTTCAGGTCGCCTTCGCGTCCCTGGCCATGCTGGATCCGGTCGATCACACGCCACATCCAGCCCGTGCCTTCGCGGCAGGGCGTGCACTGGCCGCAGGATTCGTGCGAGTAGAAGTACGACAGGCGCAGCAGGCTCTCGACCATGCTGCGGGAGTCGTCCATCACGATCACGGCGCCCGAACCCAGCATGGAGCCGGCCTTGGCGATGGAGTCGTAGTCCATCGTGCATTCCATGATGATGGACGCGGGCAGCACGGGGGCGGACGAGCCACCAGGAATCACGGCCTTGAGCTGGCGGCCCTTGCGCACGCCACCGGCCAGTTCGAGCAGCTTGGCGAACGGTGTACCCAGAGGCACTTCGTAGTTGCCGGGTTTTTCCACGTCGCCCGAGACCGAAAAAATCTTCGTGCCACCGTTATTGGGCTTGCCGCACTCAAGATACGCCGCACCGCCGTTGCGAATGATCCACGGCACCGCCGCGAAGGTCTCTGTGTTGTTGATGGTCGTGGGCTTGCCATACAGACCGAAGCTGGCAGGGAACGGTGGCTTGAAGCGGGGCTGCCCCTTCTTGCCTTCCAGCGATTCGAGCAGCGCGGTCTCTTCGCCGCAGATGTAGGCACCGAAGCCGTGCGCCGCATGCAGCTGGAAGCTGAAGTTGCTGCCCAGGATCTTGTCGCCCAGATAGCCCGCAGCGCGCGCCTCTTCCAGCGCCGCCTCGAAGCGGTCATAGGTCTGGAAAATCTCGCCGTGGATGTAGTTGTAGCCCACGGTAATGCCCATCGCGTAGGCCGCGATGATCATGCCTTCGATGACGATGTGCGGGTTGAACTGTAGGATGTCGCGGTCCTTGCACGTGCCCGGCTCACCCTCGTCAGAATTGCAGACGAGGTACTTCTGGCCGGGGAACGAGCGGGGCATGAAGCTCCACTTGAGGCCGGTGGGGAAGCCCGCACCGCCGCGGCCACGCAGGCCCGATTCCTTGACGGTGGCGATGACCTGGTCCTGCGTGAGCGGCTCGCCGCCGTCGGTGCCCAGGATCTTGCGCAGTGCGGCATAACCGCCGCGCGCTTCGTAGTCCTTGATGCTCCAGTTCGTGCCGTCGAGCCCCGCCACGATCTGCGGGTTGATGTGGCGGTCATGGAAGCAGGTCTGGACGCCCGTGGCCTGGAACTGCGAGAGGATCTGTGCGGCGGTGGTCATACTTGTCCCTCCGCCGCGCGCAGACCGTCCACCAACTGATCGAGCTTGTCGTTGTCCATGAAGCTGCACATCGTGCGGTCGTTGACCAGCATCACTGGCGCATCGGCGCAGGCGCCCAGGCACTCACACTGCTGCAGGGTGAACAGGCCGTCGGCTGTGGTCTCGCCCATGGTCACACCGAGCTTCTTTTCGAGGTGATGCAGCGCCTTCTGGCCGTCACGCAGCTGGCAAGGCAGGTTGGTGCAAACGTTGAGCTTGTACTTGCCCGTCGGCTGCTGGTTGTACATGTTGTAGAACGTGGTGACTTCGTGCACCGCGATCTGGGCCATGCCCAGGTAATCGGCGATCACGGCCTCGCTCTCGGCGCTGACCCAGCCCTGCTCCTGCTGCACGATGGACAGGCAGGCCATCACGGCGGACTGCGCCTGCTCGGGAGGGTACTTGGCCACTTCGCGTGCAAAGCGCGCCAGCGTCGCCTCGGTGATCTTGGTATTGCTGCTGTTCATCGGTCGATCTCCCCGAACACGATATCCATGGTGCCAATGATGGCCACGGCGTCGGCGATCATGTGGCCACGGGCCATTTCGTCCAAGGTGGCGAGGTGCGCAAAACCAGGCGCACGAATCTTGAGGCGGTAAGGTTTGTTGGCGCCATCGCTGACCAGATAGATGCCGAACTCGCCCTTGGGGTGCTCCACGGCAGCATAGGCTTCGCCTTCGGGCACGTGGAAACCTTCGGTGAAGAGCTTGAAATGGTGGATCAGCTCTTCCATGTTGGACTTCATGGATTCGCGCGCAGGCGCCGCCACCTTGTGGTTGCCAGTGATGACGGGGCCCGGATTGGCGCGCAGCCAGTCCACGCACTGCTTGATGATGCGGTTGGACTCGCGCATCTCCTGCACGCGAACCAAGTAGCGGTCGTAGCAGTCGCCAGTCTTGCCCACAGGCACATCAAAATCCACGCGGTCGTACACATCGTAGGGCTGCGTCTTGCGCAGGTCCCAGGCAATGCCAGAGCCACGGATCATGGGGCCGGTCATGCCCAGGTTGAGCGCACGCTCGGGTGGCACCACGCCGATGCCCACGGTGCGCTGCTTCCAGATGCGGTTGTCAGTCAACAACGTCTCGTACTCATCCACACAGCCGGGGAAGCGCTTGGTGAAATCGTCGATGAAATCAAGCAGCGAGCCCTGGCGGTTCTGGTTCAGAGCCTCCAATGCCTTGGCGTTCTTGATCTTGCTGACCTTGTATTGCGGCATGGAATCCGGCAGGTCGCGGTAGACGCCCCCCGGACGGAAGTACGCCGCGTGCATGCGCGCGCCGGAGACGGCTTCGTACATGTCGAACAGGTCTTCGCGTTCGCGGAAGGTGTAGATCAGGATGGTGGAGCTGCCACAGTCGTTGCCGTGCGAGCCCAGCCACATCAGGTGGTTCAGCAGGCGTGTGATCTCGGAGAACATCACGCGGATGTACTGCGCACGCACAGGCACTTCCAGACCCAGCAGCTTTTCGATGGCCAGACAGTAGGCGTGCTCGTTGGACATCATGGACACGTAGTCCAAGCGGTCCATGTAGGGCAGCGACTGGATGTAGGTCTTGTGCTCGGCCAGCTTTTCGGTGGCACGGTGCAGCAGACCAATGTGCGGGTCGGCACGTTGCACGACCTCGCCGTCCAACTCCAGCACGAGGCGCAACACACCGTGCGCCGCCGGGTGCTGCGGACCAAAGTTCAGGGAATAGTTCTTGATTTCAGCCATGATGGTTCACGTGGGGCGCCGGGCGCCTCAGTGCAGGCCTCCGTACTTGTCTTCGCGGATGATGCGCGGCGTGATCTCACGCGGCTCGATCGAGACGGGCTCGTAGACCACCCGACGCTGCTCAGCGTCGTAGCGCATCTCGACATGGCCCGACAGCGGGAAGTCCTTGCGGAAGGGATGGCCGATGAAGCCATAGTCGGTCAGAATGCGGCGCAGATCGTTGTGGCCATCGAACACGATGCCGAACAGGTCAAACGCCTCGCGCTCGTACCAGTTGGCCGAGTTCCACAGATCGGAGACCGATGCCACCACCGGGAAATCATCATCGGCGCAAAACACCTTCACGCGCACACGCTGATTGAGACTCACGGACAGCAAGTGCGACACCACACAGTAGCGCGCCCCTTCGTTCACCGCATCGCCATACGCGGAGTAATCCACGCCACACAGATCCACCAGCTGCTCGAAGCGGCACCCCTCAGCGTCGCGCAGCAGACGCATGGCATCCAGGTAGTCAGCGGCAGACACCACCAGCGTGACCTCATCCAGGGCCACCGTGATCTGGCGCACCTTCGCACCCAGCGCCGCAGCAATGTTGTCTTTGAGTTTTTCAGGCCGAATGGCAACAGCAGTCATCATCAACCCTTCAGACACGAGCAATGGTGTTGGTGCGGCGAATCTTCTGCTGCAACTGGATGATCCCGTAGATCAGCGCTTCTGCCGTGGGTGGGCAGCCTGGCACGTACACGTCTACTGGCACGATGCGGTCGCACCCACGCACCACGGAGTAGCTGTAGTGGTAGTACCCACCACCATTGGCGCACGAGCCCATCGACAGCACCCAGCGGGGCTCGGACATCTGGTCGTACACCTTGCGCAGCGCCGGTGCCATCTTGTTGCAAAGGGTGCCAGCCACGATCATCAGATCGGACTGGCGAGGACTGGCACGGAACACTTCGGCGCCGAAGCGGCCGATGTCATATCGGGCCGCTGCCGCGTGCATCATCTCGACAGCACAACAGGCCAGACCAAAAGTCATCGGCCACAGGGAACCGGTCTTGGCCCAATTCACCACGGAGTCGTAACTCGTGGTGATGAAGCCTTCCTTCATCACGCCTTCAATCATTGCATCGATCCTTGTTGAAGCCCGCTCATTCCCAATCCAGGGCACCCTTTTTCCACTCGTAGGCAAAGCCCACGACCAGGATGGCCAGGAAGATGACGACCGCCACGAAACCCGCCATGCCCACATCATGAAGCGTTACCGCCCAGGGGAAGAGGAATGCGATTTCGAGGTCGAACAGAATGAAGAGAATGGCCACGAGGTAGTAGCGCACATCGAACTTCATGCGCGCATCCTCGAAGGCTTCAAAGCCACATTCGTAGGGGGAGTTCTTTGCGGCATCCGGGCGATTGGGGCCCAGTATGTAGCCGAGTACGAGGGGGACAACGCCGACGGCGATGCCAACCAAGATGAACAAAAGGACGGGGAGGTACTGATCGAGGTTCATCTTGAGGATGTGCTCACCGCTGTGGCCTTGCCCGACATGATTCCGGATGGATCATGCGGGGAGGCCTTTGTTTTGGTGCCGTCGGCGAGACTCGAACTCGCACAGCTTTCGCCACTACCCCCTCAAGATAGCGTGTCTACCAATTTCACCACGACGGCTGGTTGCTGCGTCTGGATGGCATGAGGAACCTTGCGGTTTTGGCTTTCCAGACAATCCGGAATTCTACTCCGGAAAAACCCTGCTTCAGCTTGCAGAGCCCAATTTAGTGCAGATTATTTGGTCGGAATCTGCGCAGCGCCCGATGCCGGTACAGCAGGAGCAACGGTCGCATCCGGAGCCGCAGCGGCGGGCGCCACGGTAGCAGGCGCCTCCAGCACGCTGCCAGAGCTGGCAGGGCGCGCGTTGCCAAAGTAGGCCAGCGCCAGCGTGGACACAAAAAAGACCGCAGCCAGCACCCCCGTGCTGCGCGACAGGAAGTTGGCGCTGCCACTGGCGCCAAACAGGCTGCCCGAGCTTCCGCTGCCAAATGCGGCCCCCATGTCGGCTCCCTTGCCGTGCTGGATGAGGATCAGGCCAATCATCACCAGGGCCGCCAACATCTGCACCGCCAAAATCACATTCACGATCACGTTCATTCTCTGTTCACTCCTGATTGAATAACTTCGGCAGCCTCACCGGGCTGCCGCAATGATTTGCAAAAAGTCGGCCGCCTTCAACGAGGCGCCCCCCACCAGTCCACCGTCGATGTCCGGCTGAGCCAGCAGCTGCGCCGCGTTGCCCGCATTCATGCTGCCGCCGTACAGCAAACGAATCCGATCGGCATGCTCGCTGGCCGCCGCGAGCTGCGCGCGCAACACCGCATGGACCGCCTGCGCTTGCTCTGGAGATGCAGTGCGCCCTGTGCCAATGGCCCAGACAGGCTCGTAGGCCACCACGATCTCGCTGATGCAGTGACCATTGAGGTGAATCACCGCCGCCAGCTGACGCTTGACCACCGCTTCGGTCTGCCCCGCTTCGCGCTCCTGCAAGGTTTCCCCCACACAAACGATGGGGGTGACACCTGCGGCCAGGGCGCGCTGCGCCTTCTCCGCCACCGCCACGTCGGTTTCGCCATGGTATTGGCGACGTTCCGAGTGCCCCACCAGGGCATAACGCACGCCAAAATCCTTGAGCATCGCCACGGAGACCTCGCCGGTATAGGCCCCCGACTCGTACCGGGAAACATCCTGCGCCGCCACAGCGACCGCTGTTCCAGCAGTGAGTGCCTGCACCTGCGCCAGGTACGGTGCGGGAACCGCCACCGCCACGTCGCAAGCCACACCATCCAGACCTGCGATGAGCGCCTTCAGCAGCACTTCGTTGGCAGCCAGGCTGCCATTCATCTTCCAGTTGCCTGCGATGAGTTTTTTCTTGTTGTTCATGGTTACCACATCAAAACAATCTTGCCGATATGCTGGTTCGATTCCATCAGGGCATGGGCTTGAGATGCATCTGCCGCAGCAAATGTGCTGTGGATGACGGGGCGCACCTTGCCAGCTGCCAACAAGGGCCACACCCGCTCACGCAGTGCGCGGGCAATAGCCCCCTTGAAAGCCACAGGACGCGGACGCAATGTAGACCCGGTGATGGTGAGGCGGCGCCGCAAAACCAGCCCCGCATTGAAGTCACTTTTGACCCCACCCTGCACCGCAATGATGACCAGCCGGCCATCTTCTGCCAGGCATTCCACCTCCCGCGCCACATAGTCGCCCGCGACCATGTCGAGCACCACATCCACTCCCCGCCCTTCCGTGATGCGCCGCGCCTCGGCCACAAAGTCTTGCGACTTGTAGTTGATGGCATGGTGCGCACCGAGCGCGAGGCAGGCAGCGCATTTTTCGTCGCTGCCCACCGTGGCAATGACCACCGCACCGAGCGCCCGCGCCAACTGGATCGCCGTGACGCCAATGCCGCTGGCCCCACCCTGCACCAGCAAGGTCTCCCCCGCCTGCAGACGACCACGGTCAAACACATTGCTCCACACCGTGAAGAAGGTCTCCGGCAACGATGCCGCCTCCACATCACTCAGCCCATCGGGCACCGGCAAACACTGCGCCACCGGAGCGACACACCATTCGGCATAGCCACCACCGGCCACCAGCGCGCACACGCGGTCGCCCACGCGCACGCCCGCTTCGGCCAGAGCCGCAGCGTCACCAGACTCGACCACCCCCGCCACCTCCAGCCCCGGCAGGTCCGAGGTGCCCGGTGGTGGCGCGTAGTGCCCCAAGCGCTGCAGCACATCAGGACGGTTGATCCCACTGGCGGCAACGCGGATCAGCAGCTCACCCACGCCAGGCTCCGGCCTGGGGCGATCCCCCAGGGCCAGCACCTGAGGCTCGCCAAACGACGTGATCTCGACTGCACGCATATTGCGATCCATGGAAAGTAAAAATTGGAATGATTTTGGCCGTTTGCGCGCTATCCATAAGCGCAAACAGCTACAAAATCAATAGCAATCAATAACTCAGCCAACCACCTGCTCGGACGCACCATCCGACAACAGAGATTGCTGCTGTTGCTGCTCCGCAGGCTGGCGACCACCGTCACGACCATGGTCACGGCGTGGCTCGCGGTCACCGCGCTCGGCAGGCGCGGGGCGGTCGCTACCGCCTGCTGGGCGCTCGGCCAGCACCTTCATCGACAGCTTGATGCGACCCTTTTCGTCAGTTTCCATGACCTTGACCTTCACGATCTGGCCTTCGGTCAGGTAGTCGGATACCCTCTCAACACGCTCGTGCGCGATCTGGCTGATGTGCAACAGGCCATCCTTGCCGGGCAGCAGGTTGATCAGGGCGCCGAAGTCCAGGATCTTGGTCACGGGACCTTCGTAGATCTTGCCGATCTCGACCTCAGCCGTGATCTGCTCGATGCGCTTCTTAGCCTCGTCGGCCTTCGCTGCGTCAGTCGCGGCGATGGTGATGGTGCCGTCTTCCTCGATGTTGATCTGGCAACCGGTTTCTTCGGTCAGCGCACGGATCACCGCGCCGCCCTTGCCGATCACATCGCGGATCTTCTCGGGGTTGATCTTCATCGTGTAGAGCTTGGGCGCGAAGTTGGACACTTCGGTCTTGGCCTCGCCCATGGCTTCCTGCATCTTGCCCAGAATGTGCATGCGCGCTTCCTTGGCCTGCGCCAGAGCGACCTGCATGATTTCCTTGGTGATGCCCTGGATCTTGATGTCCATCTGCAGCGCAGTGATGCCGCTGGTCGTGCCGGCCACCTTGAAGTCCATGTCGCCCAGGTGATCTTCGTCACCCAGGATGTCGGTCAGCACGGCGAAGCGGTTGTCCTCCTTGATCAGGCCCATGGCAATGCCTGCCACGTGCGCCTTCATGGGCACGCCAGCGTCCATCATGGACAGGCAGCCACCGCAGACGGAAGCCATCGAGGACGAACCGTTGGACTCGGTGATTTCGGACACCACGCGGATGGTGTACGGGAATTCTTCCTTCGTGGGCAGCACGGCCACGAGAGCGCGCTTAGCCAGGCGGCCGTGGCCGATTTCACGGCGCTTGGTGGAGCCCATGCGACCCACTTCGCCGGTGGCGAATGGAGGCATGTTGTAGTGGAACATGAAGCGGTCTTCGAACTCGCCAGCCAGCGCGTCGATGCGCTGGGCATCGCGCTCGGTGCCCAGTGTGGAGATCACCAGCGCCTGGGTTTCACCGCGCGTGAACAGCGCCGAGCCGTGCGTGCGGGGCAGCACGGAGTTGCGAATCTCGATGGGGCGCACGGTGCGCGTGTCGCGGCCATCAATGCGAGGCTCGCCTGCCAGGATCTGGCTGCGGACAATCTTGGCTTCGATATCGAACAGCAGGCCTTCAACCTTGACGGAATCGAATTCCACGCCTTCGGCCTTCAGCGAGGCGAACACAGAGGCCGTGGCTTCGCGCAGGGCGTGCGTACGGGCTTGCTTGCTGCGGATCTGGTAAGCAGCGCGCAGCTTTTCTTCGGCCAGGCCAGCGATCCTGGCGATGAAGGGCTCGTCCTTGGCAGGCGCTTGCCAGTCCCACACGGGCTTGCCAGCGTCGCGCACCAGTTCGTGGATGGCATTGATGGCGATCTTGCCTTGCTCGTGGCCGAACACCACGGCGCCCAGCATGATGTCTTCAGGCAATTGTTGCGCTTCGGATTCGACCATCAGCACGGCAGCTTCGGTGCCGGCGACGATCAGGTCCATCTGCGAGTTCTTGCGGGCGGTCTGGCCGGGGTTCAGCACGTATTCGCCGTTGATGTAGCCCACGCGCGCAGCACCGATGGGGCCGTTGAACGGGATACCGGAGATCGACAGCGCGGCACTCACAGCGATCATGGCAGCAATGTCTGCGTCCACTTCGGGGTTCAGCGAGATGGTGTGGATGACCACATGCACATCGTTGTAGAAACCTTCGGGGAACAGCGGGCGGATCGGGCGGTCGATCAGGCGGCTGGTCAGCGTTTCGAGTTCGCTGGGCTTGGCTTCGCGCTTGAAGAAGCTGCCGGGGATCTTGCCAGCGGCGTAGGTCTTCTCGATGTAGTCCACGGTCAACGGGAAGAAGTCCTGTCCGGCCTTGGCAATCTTGGACCCCACCACGGTGGCCAGCACTACGGTGTCATCGATGTTGACCAGCACGGCGCCGGAGGCTTGGCGGGCAATCTCGCCCGTTTCCATGACGACGGTCTTGTCGCCCCATTGGAAAGACTTGGTAACTTTGTTGAAAATGCTCATGTTCAGCTCCTGTTTTAATAGCTGGTAGCGCGCTACCAGATTGTCACGGAGGGCAATTCAGAACACGATGCCATTCCAGGGAACCTGCCCGCCAGCGCATGGCGGCAACTTCATTGGAATGACACAGCTTCGCTCTGTTTTGCGACTCCGAAGTAAAAAACGCCTGAGCTAGCGGACTAACCCAGGCGTTTTCGCATGCAATGAAAATTACTTGCGCAGACCCAACTTGGCGATCAGCGCGGTGTAACGGTCAGCGTCCTTGGCCTTCAGATAGTCCAGCAGCTTGCGACGACGGCTCACCATGCGCAGCAGGCCACGACGACCATGGTGGTCCTTGGCATGCGTCTTGAAGTGGGGGGTCAGTTCGTTGATGCGGGCGGTCAGCAGGGCCACTTGCACTTCTGGGCTACCAGTGTCGTTGGCAGCACGGGCGTTCGCCTTGACGACTTCGGCCTTGATGGAGGATGCGATCATGTTTTTCCTTTGATGTGGCCTAGCGGAAAGCGGGCCATGGTTTTTACTTGCGCTAGCAGCTGGAACGGCCGCTAGCGTGCGTCTTGCACCATGCAAAACTTTTGGATTATACCCTGAGACAGGTTTTTGCCTACCCGACCCGTAGGCGAGCCGCTTAGGGCTGCTAGACACAAAGTCCAGCACAACCAACCCTGCCTAGGCAACGCCAAGTTCATTGCCCGGGGCAAGATCTCACGCCGCGGCCCACAGCCGACTAGCCACATCTAAAGAGTCGCACCGCCCTGGAAGATAAAAAAAGAATGCGGCACGTCCTGCGCGACCACCACATCCGCGCCAGGTAGCGCCCAAAAATCGGCGCCATGGCTCTACGGATGTGACTCAGATGCGCAACCACCCATGCCTGTGCATCATCCGCGCGCGCAATCATTGCAGCCAGGCGCGAAGCGCAAACGCATAGAAATAGTAGGTCGTGAACGCGGGTGCGACCATCCACCCAAGCCGTCAACCGCCCTCAAGAAAGCTCTTGAAAAACTGCGCACCAAGATCAGGCGCCCCAGACTCCGCCAGATCCAGAAAGCCGGGAGCACAACCCCTGGAAGGGTCTGGACAGCAAAGGCATCCACATGCCCAATCCACCAGAATTCATGCGCCATGCTTCCTAACAGTGGGTCAGAATGACGCACGATCCAGCAGCACTCAATCTGCAAACCTTTTTTGAGACCCTGGAGATCAGCAACCGAGTTGCCGAGAGGGCTGCCAGCAGGCTTTCACTAAGAGGAGAGAAGACACCCACAGGCTGCCGTCAGCCCACCACCCCGGCGCCCTACGCCTGCGCCGACGACTTCACGAATGAGGGATTCTGCAAAAATTCGCGAGACAGAGCGAATAACAGGCAACAAAAACCCCAAGGGGATCGATAGTTTTGAGAGCAGACAATGGGCACAAATAGCCCCTGGCGTCCAAGTTTGCTTCGAAAAATAGAAACCGATGAAGCACCAATGAGATTGGCAGATGAAAAAAATCAAGCTCCCCAATGAAATCACCCCTCACTCCATTTCCTAGAAAAATCAAGGTTCACCAAAAATACATAAAACCTCCAACCAACATTACCAGCATTTGCAAATTTCATTCACCCAAAAAATGCGATCAACAAATTTTCAGATAGTTCATGCACTTATATTCCTTGCAATTCTCAGCACTCCAAATGCAGCCCATTTAAAAACCCACACAAAGAAAGAGCTCAACACAGCACAAAGCACCAGCGGCCCCACAAAAAAGCAGCCTCGCGCCAAGCAGCCAAAGAGCAGTTCGGAAGAGTCAAGCGCAGAACGAGACCGCCGATTGAAACGCGAGTGCCGAGGTCGCAACAATGCAGGTGCATGCCTCGGCTACACACGATAGCGAACACCACTCATCACTCATTCGAAGCCACCCGTCCACCCCGCCCCTCTAGGCAGACTTCAGGGAAATATGATGCGAAGCATGCTCGTACACCACCCAGAATCAGCCAAGCGGCCAGCCCAGCGGTCGCGACACGCTCTAGGCTTCACCGCTATTGAACTGCTGATTGTCATCACAATTCTGGCCGTGCTTACAGCCCTGGCACTCCCAAGCTTTGGCCCCATGATTGAGCGCTGGCGCACCAACCAAGCGGTAAACAACATCACCAGCACAATTTATGTAGCGCGCTCGGAGGCCATCAAACGAGGTGGCAGGGTTAGTGTTAGAAAAATTGCAAACGGCACAGATGGCTGCACATTCGCACCCAATATCGAAGAGTGGAGCTGCGGATGGATTATTTTTGTGGATACAGATGAAGATGGGAATCTGGATGCCGGAGAGGAAATACTGCAATCTTTCCAGATGCCAACAAGTGTAGATATTTCTAACAAAAATAGCGCAGCGTCATTTCGCTTCGACCGATGGGGGCGCACCAATAATATCAATGCGGCCAGCTTCGCCATCGTCCCACGAGCAGGTGGCGTGGCATCACCCGCCGCAACTGCAGTTTGCTTTTCATCTGGCGGGCGAGTCCGCGTTGTTAAAGAAAGCGTGACATGCTAGTTTATGACTTCTCCCGCAGCCGCGAGGTTTCTCAAAAAGGGATTACGCTCCTTGAATCATTGGTTGCGATCGTCGTGATGGCGCTTGGATTGCTTGGCGTAGTTGGCATTCAGATGCGAACACTGGCGGACACTCAAACCGGCGTCAGGCGTGCTCAGGCCGTTAAGCTGATTGAAGACCTTAGTGAGCGAGTAAGAGCGAACCCGAATGCCATAGGCAATGCCGCCAGCTACGCTGTGGCATGGGCTTCAACCTTAGGAGCAGCCCCAGCCTGCGCGATCGATTCAGGATTTCCCACCACAAACTGCACAGCGGCCCAGCTAGCCACTTATGACGTGGATCGTTGGTTGCGTAGCGTAAGAGCAAATTTGCCCGTCGGTGATGCAACTGTCTTTGTTTCTGGAAGCGATGCCAGGCAGTTGGGAGTGATGCTCTCTTGGCGAGAAAATGAGCGCGCTCGCGAGGGAGATTCCCTGGCAGACACCTCCGCATACAAAGCCATTTTTTCAGTGACTGGCACTTCAACCTCTGGGTCTGTAGCCTGTCCAGCAGGGAGAATCTGCCACTTGCAATATATCAACCTCACCCAACGATGCATTCCCAGTGGCCCGCTGGTTTTTTGTTCTAAAATTTGAATAAAGCCTATGATGCACGTAAGCTCAAAAGCGCATAGCGCCTTCAATTCATATATTCTCTCCCGCGTGCACACAAAACAACGTGGGGCCACACTTATAGAATTATTGGTTGGCCTGACAATCGGCCTGCTCACCATCAGTGTAGGTTTGGGTGCGATTATGGTATCGCGAGGGGTCACTACAACAGTTGGCGATACTACAACGCTGCAACAGCAAGCCTCCTATGCCTTTAGAGTCATTGGACAGCAACTACGCCAAGCTGGAGGAAGACCCCTCAATACAGCAGCGGATCCTCGTGATGCAGCAACATTTGTTCAACCGACTGCTGTTACGTTATCTGGCCTCCCACCCATTGCTGGAGTGGACACACCAACAGCCAGCCAATTCATCATCTCGTTGCGATATGTCAACGCGAGCGAGTCCATTTATCCAACCCCACCATCTTCCACGCCGATTGAGGGATATCTTGTCAGCGATTGTTTAGGAAGCAACAATGGAATTGCTTCAGTTCCAATCATTCTCAATCAATTTCGGAAAAATGGTACCGACCTGGAGTGTTCCAACGGTATTGGGATGGTACAACCGATCATTAGCAATCTGGTAGACCTAAGGATTCGCTATCTACAACAGAAACTGAACATAGCTGATAGCCAGCCACAATTTCGCTATGCATCTGCAGCCAACCTGAGCCCCACTGACTGGCCAGAAGTTTATGGTATTGAAGTATGCCTTGAACTAGAGGGTGAACAAGTCATAGATACTGTCGGCGCGAGCTATACCAAATGCGATGGAACCACCGCAACCCGAGGAAATAAGCTGCGTATGGTTTTCAAAAATATATTCCACATCCGCAATCATGCTTGGCCAAAGGCTATATCGTGAGGCTGCCATGAAAAAGTACAAAAATCAGCAAGGTATCTCACTCTTTATTGTGATCGTTCTGGTCTTGATGTCGATGCTACTGGCCTTGTGGGCATCGCGCACGGCGTTTTTTAACGAACTCATCGTGGGCAACGATACAGACTACCAAAGGGCATTCGAGGCAGCGCAAGTTATGTTGCAAGATGCGGAACTTGACATTCGTCAGGGCTCAGAGATTGGCACCAACCAACGAGCTGTTGCCAGTTCGACTTTTTATCCCACCGCTCACAACGAACTGGATGCGCTGACCTACACGCTTGACGCACAGACTACAAAATGTTTCAACGGCATTTGTCAGTTCCGCACTGGTGCGCAGGACTTCTGGAACGACTCCACCATGATGAGTGCCATGATTACAGCCAATATTGGCGCAAGATATGGTCAATACACAGGTGCAAGCGCAGGAACTTCCAGCAACCCCATCCTGGCCGACACGACAGCAGGCAGAGGGGCTTGGTACTGGGTGGAGGTCATCAAATACGAACCAAAAGAGACAGGCTCAGGCATACTAATTGGAGCAGAACCTGAAGTGGTTAATGCAAAAATCTTCTACCGCATCACCGCCATTGCCCGCGGTCTCAAGCCAAGCACACAGGTTGTTTTACAAAATATCGTCGCTTTTCCATCCATATCTGGCGAGGCCAAATAATTTACGGCAACATCAGGAAATTATATGAAAACAAATCATAACTTTCAGAAAAACGCCATCGCGCTAATAATTGGAACTATTGGCTTTCCCCAAATGGTTCTTGCGGGCGACTTCCTGAGCCTCGTCCAATACCCAGCCGGATCGGCGAGTAGAGAGCCGGCGCCAAATATCATCGTATCGGTTGACAATTCTGGCAGCATGGGCACAGCAGGCATCACCGCCTTGAAAGATGCACTCAAAGAGACCTTCAGGCCTGCCAACGTGCCGGATGACTCTATACGACTTGCCTACCAAGCTCTTTGGGGTTGCAATACCATACCTAGCACCCATGTGAGTTGCAATAGCAAAAACTCAATGAAAGTCTTGCGAGGTCTTGACAATGCCACTGACGATAGTCATCGCGGAAATTTCATCAAATGGGTGGATACACTGGTTGCAGGCAACAACACCCCCACTCACCGTATGCAAGGAGTTGCGGGCGAATACCTGAAAACTACTGGAATCAACAATCCATACAATTTTGACCCTGGCACTACAGAGGCCCCGGTACATGCATGCCGTCGCTCGTACAACATTTTGATGACCGATGGCGGCTGGAACAACAATCCAGCCAATACCATCAACAATGATGATGGTACCAACCACACATTGCCAGATGGCACCTCCTACGACATAACGGCACCTGAAACTCGAATCTACAGGGATGATTGGGGAACGAATGTTGTATCCACATTGTCTGATATGGCATTTCACTACTGGAGGCAAGATCTTCAATCAGGAATCAACAATCAAGTTGTTCCGCTCATCAAAAAGTCAGGCTCCGAAACATTTGCAGACGGAGCCACTACAGCAACCATTCCACAGTATTGGAATCCGAGAAATAATCCTGCCAATTGGCAGCACATGGTGACTTATACGATTGGATACAATGCAGCGGCAAACTGGCCCGACACTGGCACCAATCCCATGTTCAACATTGCGCAAGGCATGTATGGAGGCGACTTTTCGCGCGCCATTGTTGGCACGAAACTCTGGCGGGACCCCCTGGCCACCAATGAAACAGGTCGTCAAGAGGAGCTCTGGCATACTGCCATTAATAGTCGAGGTAAATTCTACCCGGCACAAACGTCGCAAGATTTGGTCAATGCCTTCAAGGATATTGTGGGCACAATTATTGCCGACTCTACCAGACCAATAACTGGATTTTCAAGCGCTTCCAGCTCCATTAGCAACCAGGGAACTACGGCCTTCTTCTCTACCTATGAAGCAGATGGCTGGATTGGCGGGATTGGATCGAAAACAGTTGCTGTTGCGACCGCAGCGCTTACCGACAATACTGCGTGGGGTATGACTTCAACCCTACCAACAAGGGGAAAAACCACGGGAGATAAGCTGAATGAGCTGTCAGCAACCGACATATCTTCTAGATTGATTTTCACTTACAACGATACAACGACGGCCGGCACAACTTTTACCTGGGCCAACCTTAGTGCCGCCCAAAAAATTCTGTTGAATACTGTTGATACAGTGACCGATACGCTCGGAGAGGATCGACTGAATTACATTCGAGGCGACAGAACCAAGGAAGGGACAACCGTTACGGAGCCGTTCCGGGTTCGCCGGTCTCGGCAGGGCGATGTTGCCAACTCCACACTGTGGTACGTCGGTCCCCCCAATAATGGCCTGACTGTAGATGGATATCGCACCTTTGCAAATGCGCAGCGCTATCGTATGCCTATGCTTTATGTTGGTGGTAACGATGGCATGCTGCATGGTTTTTCAGCCGCAGATGGAACGGAAAAGATTGCATATGTGCCTCAGGGTGTCATAAAAAATCTTTCGCAGCTGCCGAAACAAAATTACAGCCACCGTTACTTTGTTGATGGGTCACCTTTCACTGGTGATGTCAACACAGGAACCAGTGCGCTTCCATCCTGGAAAACGATGTTGGTTGGCACATTGGGTGCTGGTGGCAAAGGCTACTATGTTCTGGATGTCACCCGCCCTGGATACACCGCAGGAGCAGAAACCTCCAACTTTTTGGCGGCCAATGCGTCTTCGCTCGTCGTAATGGACAAAACCGACGGAGTAGACAGCGACATTGGTAATATTTTTGGAGATCCCGTCACTTCAGAGAATAATTCGCAGATTGCTACCCAGATTACACGCATGAACAATGGCCGTTGGGCTGTTGTATTGGGAAATGGGTATAACAGTGGTAGCGAAGATCCGGTTCTTTTGATTCAATACCTTGATGGAGACAAATCCATTAAGAAAATCAATGCCGCAAGTACAGGAACGGAATCTACGGCCAATGGGCTTTCCACACCACGCCTGCTGGATATTAATGGCGACGGCACTGTGGACATGATCTATGCAGGAGATTTACGGGGCAATATTTGGAAGTTTGACGTCTCTAACGCAGAGGCAAGCAACTGGAAAGTGGCTTTCTCTGCAGCAGGATGCACTGCATGCACGCCCTTTTACACAGCGGTGGAGAAGGCAAACACTGCCAATCGCCAGCCCATTACTGCAGCTCCCAACCTCAGGCCTAACGTTACTGTCGGTGGCATGATGGTTGTTTTTGGGACGGGCAGAAATGTGACCGAAGGCGATAGAACCGACGTGACGGTACAAACGCTGTACTCAATACTGGACAATACACGCTACAAGCTGGATACAGTTGCTGGCCCCAACTTGGGCAAGGTGCTTGTAGATACATCCGCAGTTACGCCAGCAGCTATTGGAACCAACGGGCGAGACACCAAACTTGCAGAACGCGTGTTTAGCGCACCAGTTATTGCCGGACAAGGAAGCAGTAGCAATGCAAGCTTCTGGCGCATGCCCGCTACCCAGACAGCACTGGCTTACTCTCTCGCCGGCACTCAAAAGGGCTGGTATTTTGAGTTGCCGATTGCAGGGGAACGGGTTTTGAGCATGCCCGCATTCTTTGATGGTAGCGACGTCATTGATCTCCTCAGTATTGTTCCTGCATCCGGAGGCAACACAACTGGAGAGACCTGCCAACCCACCTCCGCTCCTGCTCGGGGCTACAGAACGTTTTTGGGTGTTCAGTATGGTTTGAAACCCACGCAGCAAATTCTGGATGCAAATGGTGACGGTCTTTATCAGGCGGCCGCCGCACAGGACAATGACACTAATCGCACGACCACTTCTCCCAAAGGCATCTCCCTGAGAGGAAAAGGGATTATTATCAAAATCGGCGGCGGCAGTGGTGGCAGTGGTGGTGGTGGCGGTCCCGGCCCACTCCCACCCGGTACAGAACCACCACCACTACAGCTAGCCAAGCCAGCATCAACAGTCAATTGGAGGCAACTCCAATAATGATTTTAACGATCTGAAATGGATTGCAAATGAATCAGCAACAAAGAGGCTTCACCCTGATTGAAGTCATGATTGTGGTCGCCATTGTGGCCATTCTCACCGCCATTGCGCTTCCAAGCTACACAGAATATGTGCGGCGCGGGCATCGTGCGGAAGCGCGCGCCGCCTTGCTACAGGCAGCCCAATGGATGGAGCGCGCGGCCACGGCAACCGGCACATACCCAGCGACAGCATCGTTTCCGGCAACACTCACTACGATCAAGTCTGGCCGGTACACGATTGCACTGGCATCGCCACCAGCGAGCGCTGCGTCAGGTACCGCATATACATTGACTGCTACACCAGCTGGCGGGCAGGCGGGAGACCGATGCGGAAGCTACACGCTGACACACACTGGTGTGCGAGGTGCTGCATCTGCAGCGTCGGCGACTTTGATAACTGAATGCTGGAACAAATAGCCGCACGTGCCCTTGCCTCCATCAACTGTTGCCCCATGCATTAGCATCCGCCAATGCAATGCACCGACGAGTTGACGACCATGATGAACAAAGCGCTTGGGCTCTCCGCCCAGGCGTTTTTTGTTTCCAACCCCAATCCGCGCGTTGGCTGCGTGTTGGTGGCGCCGGATGGACGGGAAATAGGCAGCGGTCACACCCAGCAGGCGGGAGGCCCCCATGCGGAAGTCATGGCGCTGCGATCCGCGCAAGAAGCAGGGCACAGCACCCGGGGCGCGACCGCCTACGTGACCTTGGAGCCCTGCGCGCACCAGGGGCGCACGGGCCCCTGCTGCGATGCGTTGGTGGCCGCCGGGATTGGCAAGGTGGTGGCTTCCCTCACAGACCCCAACCCCTTGGTGGCGGGGCAGGGATTTGCCCGGTTGCGTGCGGCGGGGGTGGCGGTAGAAGTCGGCCCCGGGGCCGCTGAGTCCCGCGAACTCAATATCGGTTTCTTCAGCCGCATGGTGCGGGGCACTCCTTGGGTTCGCATGAAGGCTGCGACCTCGCTGGATGGCGCCACTGCTTTGCCCAACGGGACAAGCCAGTGGATCACATCCCCCGCGGCGCGCGCCGATGGCCATGCCTGGCGTGCACGCGCCTGCGCAGTGCTCACTGGCATCGGCACCGTGCTGGACGACAACCCTCGCCTGGATGTGCGCGAAGTGCCCACGCCGCGCCAGCCCCATGTGGTGGTGGTGGACAGCCAGTTGCAGACCCCGCCGGATGCCCGCCTGTTCTCGGCTGGCCGCGCTTGCTACATCTATGCAGCCATCCAGAACGACGAGAAGAAGGCCGCCCTGGAGGCGAGCGGCGCCACCGTGATCTGTTTGCCCAACGCCCAGGGCAAGGTGGACTTGGCCGCAATGCTGCGCGACCTGGCCCGCCGGGGGGTGAACGAGTTGCATGTGGAGGCCGGCCACAAGCTCAATGGCTCTTTGCTGCGCGAAGGGCTTGTCGATGAGATGCTGATCTACATGGCCCCCATGCTGCTGGGCCCTGGACTTGGACTGGCCCAGCTGGGGCCTTTTGAAGCCCTGAGCCAGGGGCTGAAGCTGGATTTCATATCGGTGGAGCAGCTGGGGCCTGACCTGCGCATCGTGGCCCGGGTGCCGGGGCGCGACACCTTCTGACGGGGCCTGCCCTCACCTGCATTTTCTGCATACCGATGCGCTCCGATCAGCAGTCAGCACAGCTGATTCAGTGCGGGTAGCGCTCCGCCCCCCACACACAGCACCCTTGCGTCGCACCGGGGGGATGAGCGCGCACTCATAGCAACCGCTCGCGGCAGGGCGCCCGATGCCAGCCATGCCCTCTGGCGCAGGCGCCGCAGCTCCATGACCTTCCCGGGCAACCACCCCAAGCGGGGACATTGCCATAGAAGAAATCTCCCGACAGCCCCCAGGCACAACACCGGAATACACACAGAGCCTTTCACCACCCCTCCACCCCGCTCCGCCCCATATCAGTGCAATCTTTCGCACCAATATCTGGCACGACTTTTGCTTCAATCTGGTGCAAATCTGTTGCAGACAGCCGCAATGCACCAGAGTCGATCAATCACTAGCGCGAGGATGTTATGGAAGCACTCAAACAGGGCACAGACGCTCTGTTCATTCTGCTCGGGGCGATCATGGTGTTGGCCATGCACGCCGGTTTTGCCTTTCTGGAGCTGGGCACGGTCCGCAAGAAGAACCAGGTGAATGCGCTGGTGAAGATTCTGGTGGACTTCTCGGTGTCCACGGTCGTCTACTTTGTGGTGGGGTACAGCGTGGCCTATGGCACGCATTTCTTCATGGGGGCAGAGGCTCTGGCACAGCAAAGCGGCTACGCGCTGGTCAAGTTCTTCTTTCTGCTCACGTTTGCAGCTGCCATTCCAGCCATCGTGTCCGGGGGGATTGCCGAGCGGGCCAAGTTCTGGCCCCAGCTCATGGCTACGGCGGTGATTGTGGGTTTTGTCTATCCCTTCTTTGAGGGCATTGCCTGGAACCAGCATTTCGGCGTACAGGCCTGGATCAAGGCCGTCACGGGCGAAGAGTTTCATGACTTTGCGGGCTCGGTGGTGGTGCACGCCATGGGCGGCTGGATTGCCCTGCCTGCAGTGATTCTGCTGGGCTCGCGCGCCAACCGTTACCGCAAAGACGGCGCGATCTCGGCCCACCCGCCGTCCAACATCCCCTTTCTGGCGCTGGGCGCCTGGGTGCTGGTGGTGGGCTGGTTTGGCTTCAACGTGATGAGCGCCCAGACCCTGGACAAGATCTCGGGCCTGGTGGCGGTCAACTCGCTCATGGCCATGGTGGGCGGCACGCTGGCTGCGCTGGTGCTGGGCAAGAACGACCCGGGCTTTGTGCACAACGGCCCGCTGGCCGGGCTGGTGGCCGTGTGTGCGGGCTCGGACCTGATGCATCCCCTGGGGGCGCTGGTGGTGGGCGCGGTGGCGGGCGCCATCTTTGTGCTGATGTTCACACTCACCCAGAACAAGTGGAAGATTGACGACGTGCTGGGCGTCTGGCCGCTGCACGGCCTGTGTGGCACCTGGGGCGGGTTGGCGGCGGGCATCTTCGGCAGCAAGGCGCTGGGGGGCCTGGGCGGCGTGAGCCTGTCGGCCCAGCTGATTGGCACGGGCCTTGGGGTGGCCTGGGCACTGCTGGGGGGCTTCATCGTCTATGGCCTGCTCAAACACACGGTGGGCCTGCGGCTTACGCAGGAAGAAGAGTTCGACGGGGCCGACCTCTCCATCCACAAGATCAGCGCCACGCCCGACCGCGAAGTAAGCTGGTAAACCCACAGCGCCGAGCCTGGCCGGGCGTGGTCAGGCCCGGGGTTCGGTGCATCGATGGGGCGAAAATGGCGGCCCCGTCCGACAGGCTCGGGCCAGGCAGCGGGATACACCTTGGAGCAACGCCCCGGCGGCTCCAAGGTCACAATCCCCCATCGCGCCATGCCCCACCAGCCTTCCTTCCTCCCCCTGCTGACATCCCTGGCCCACTACAGTCGGCGGGCCCTTGCCCTGCTGGTCACCGTGGCCCTGATGGGCTGTACGGGCTTGCCCAAGGATGTGGAGCGGCCCATCTCCACCGCCCTGCAAAACCCCGGCGACACCACACTGGGCCAATGGGTAGAGGCCCGCCGCACAGCGCAGAAGGCGCGCCACCCCTCGGGGTTCGTGCTGCTCAGCGGCCCCCAGGCGGCCTATAGCAGCCGCCTGGCGCTGGTCGATGCCGCCCAGAAAACACTGGACCTGCAGTACTACGCCATCCACGCCGACGCCAGCAGCGAGCGCCTGCTGCTCAGCGTGGCGGCCGCCGCCCGGCGTGGCGTGCGCGTGCGGCTGCTGCTGGACGACTTTCACAGCACCGGGCGCGATGCGCTGGTGATGCGCCTGGCCTTTGTGCCCAATGTCGAGATGCGCATGTTCAACCCGCTCAGCGGCGCGCGCGGCTCGCCCGTGGGCCGCATGTTCAGCCTGCTGGGCGACTTCTCCAGGGTGCAGCAGCGCATGCACAACAAGCTCTTCATTGCCGACAACGCTGTGGGCGTGACAGGGGGACGCAACCTGGGGGACGCCTATTTCGGCAACTCGGATTCCGGCAATTTTGTGGACCTGGACGTGCTGGCCGCAGGGAGCATCGTGCAGGACCTGTCGCGCAGTTTTGACAGCTACTGGAACAACGAGCGCGCCTACCCCGTGCAATCGCTCATCACGCGCGAGGAGCTGGACCGCTTGCGCGACAGCATCCGCGCCGCCGAGGCCACGCAGCAAGAGCGTGTGGAAAGCGCCAGCGCCGCCGCAGCAGCCCCCGCCCCCGCCGGGCGCGGCACTCCCGGCACGCGGCGCGCGCGCATCTGGAACCAGGAGCCCATGGACCTGCAGCAGATGCCGTTTGTCTGGGCGCCCGCCGCCGTGCTGGTGGACCGACCCGCCAAGATCCCGCCCGATGGCACCTCCACAGCCACCCTGCCCGACCAGAACCCGCCCCGGCCCAGCCCCGCCACCATCGCAGCACTGGTCCGGCCCCGGGCCTCGGCCACCGCAGCGACAACGGCGACCGCCCCATCGGCGGATGCCGTCGCCGGCACACCGCAAGCGGCCCAGGCCGCAGCGTTGCCAGCCGCGCCCGCCAATCCCCCCCTGAGCAATGGCAACGGCAACCCACCTGCCCCCTCTCCAGACAGCGAAACCAGCGAAGCCCAGACCGACACCGTGGTGGACGGCCTGCTGCAGCTCATGGGCCAGGCGCGGCGCGAGCTGCTGATCATCTCGCCCTACTTTGTGCCCGGGCCCGACATGGAGCGTGCCTTCGCGGCCGCACGGGCACGAGGCGTGCGCGTGCGGGTGCTCACCAACTCGCTGGCCTCCAACGATGCGCCCATTGCCCACGCGGGCTACGCACGCCACCGGCCCACGCTGCTGGCCATGGGGGTGGAGCTGTACGAGATGCGCAGCGAGCTCACCGGGGTGCTGCGCGGGGCCTTCGGTGGCACCGGCAGCATGGGCGCCACCGGGGCCGGTGGCAGCTCGCGCGCCATGCTGCACTCCAAGCTGATGATCGTGGACGGACGCCTGCTGGTCATCGGCTCGATGAACCTGGACATGCGCTCGCAGCGGCAGAACACCGAGGTGGCGCTGCTGATACGCAGCGGCGAGCTGTCGCGCCGGGCCACGGCACAGATCGACACCGCCCTGCAAGACGCGGCATGGCAGGTGCAGCAGACGGACCAGGGCCTGGTGTGGCGCGCCCCCCAGGGCAGCGGCCTGCCCGATGCCACCACCGAACCCGACGCCAGTCTGCCCCTGCGCCTGATGCTGCAACTACTGGGCCCCCTGGCGCCCGACCACCTGCTGTAAGCCAGCAGCCCAGGGGCCCAGCCGTCTGGGGCAGATCAGGCGCTGTTTCGCGCTTCGGCCTGTTGCGCCGCCACCCAGGCGGTGATGGCGCGCTGGTCCGTCATCGTGCGCACATGCTGGTAGGCCACTTCGGCCTCCACAAACCGCCTGCGCAGCAGGTTGAGCCACTGCTTGAGGCGCCCCGCGCGCTGGCGGGGTTCCAGGTCGTCGCACACCAGTTGCCAGAAGGCCGCGAGGTGGGGGATCAAATCGGCCCAGACCACCGGGTCCGCATCCGGCTGCCCGGCGTCGAATGCACGGATGGCGCGGGCCAGGCCGGGGTCGGCCACCATGCCGCGCCCCAGCATGAGGGCATCGCAGCCCGAGACCTCGCGGCAGCGCTGCGCGTCGGCCACCGTCCAGATCTCGCCATTGGCCACCACCGGGATGGCAACGGCCGCGCGGATGACCGGGATGTGCTCCCAGTACGCAGGCGGGCGGTAGCCATCGGCCTTGGTGCGGGCATGCACCACCAGCTCGGCCGCGCCCCCGGCCTGCATGGCCTGGGCACATTCGCGCATCAACCCCGTGTCGTTGAAGCCCAGGCGCATCTTGGCAGACACTGGCAGGTGCGCGGGCACGGCACGGCGCACGGCGGCCACCACGGTGGCAATGCGCTCGGGCTCCTGCAGCAGCGCGGCCCCGCCGCCATGGCGGTTGACCACCTTGGCCGGGCAGCCAAAGTTCAGGTCGATGCCCTCGGGCCCCAGCGCAGCCAGGCGTGCGGCGTTCTCGGCCATGCTGACCGGGTCGGAGCCCAGCAGCTGCGCGCGCACGGGCACACCCGCCAGCGTGCGACTGCCGTTGCGCAGTTCAGGCAGGTAGCGCAGGAACACCTTGTCGGGCAGCAACGTGCCGGTGATGCGGATGAACTCCGACACACAGCGGTCCACCCCGCCCACGCGCGTGAGCACGTCGCGCAGCACAAAATCCAGAAGCCCCTCCATAGGGGCAAGCAGCAGGGTCATCGCAGTGGGGGCTGTGCAAGGCCGGGCATACACGCCGCAGCCTCAAAAATATGAATAAAAACAGGCCTTTGCGCCTTATAGGCATGCCTTTATAGCTATCAAAAAATGAGCAAACCCCATTCCATGGCCAGGTGAACCGGGGCCAAGCCCCCGGATTGTGCGGCAAAGGGTCATCACGGCGTCATGGCGGGCGGCTGCAATGGCGGGCATTCGTGCCTGAACGGAGCCCCACATGCTGCTGCAAAAAACCGACAAAGCCCGCCAGGAGCTATCGCCCGGTGTGCGCACCCTGAGCCTGCGCGAACGTTCGCTGCTGCTACTGGCCGACGGCAAACCGCTGTCCGACCTGCAGGCCATGTACAACGGCATCGGCGCGCAGATTGTGGACAACCTCATGCGCCAGGGCTACCTGACGGGCCCGGCCGAGTTGCCGGAGCCCCAGCCCACACCGCCCGCGCAGGTGGCGCCCAGCACCAGCCCGGCTCCCTCGATCGAGCGGCCGGAGCCGGGTGAATCCCTGCGCTCGCTGGCCGGTGCGCGCATGTACCTGTTCGATACCTGCGAGCGACTCTTTGCCCGCCGCGACCCGGTGCTGGCACAGCATTTTCGCGAAGCCCTGCGCACCGCGCGGGACCGCAGCAGCATGCTGGATGTGGGCGACGCCATGTTCGAAGAAGTGGCCCTGGCCGCCGGGGCAGAGCGCGCCGCCAGCCTGCGCGAGCGGCTGGAGCAGTTGCTGCCCCGCGCCCCCGAGGCCACGCCCGGCCTCTATGCCGTCACACAGCCCGCGCTGCTGGAGGGCTGAGACGCCCGCCCACACCAGGCAGGCTCAAGCAGACTCAGACGACTGCTGCCAGCCGCCAGAGCGACGTCACCTCGGCCGCCCGCGCCGCATGCAGGGCATCCCCTGCATCGGCCGCCTTGGCGTGGACCGGCTTGACATCGTGCCGCCCCCGAACCACCAGACCCGCTTCGGCAATCCAGCCCAAGAGCTGCTCGCGCGGGCGCAGGCCCAGGTGCTCGGCCAGGTCCGACAGGATCAGCCAGCCTTCGCCACCAGGCTCCAGGTGCTCGGCCAGCCCCGCCAGAAAACCCCGCAGCATGCGGCTGCCTTCGTCGTACACCGCATGTTCAATGGGCGAGCTGGCACGCGCCGGCACCCAGGGCGGGTTGCAGACCACCAGCGGCGCACGGCCGGGCGGAAACAGGTGGGCCTGCAGCAGTTCGACCCGGGGCAACACCCCCAGGCGCTGCAGGTTGTCGCGTGCGCAGGCCAGGGCCCGGGGGTCCTGGTCGGTGGCAACCACCCGCTGCACCCCACGGCGCACCAGCACCGCAGACAACACGCCCGTGCCCACGCCAATGTCAAACGCCAGCGTCTGGCTGGGCAACGGGGTGCTGGCCACCAGATCCACATATTCGCCACGCACGGGCGAGAACACGCCGTAGTGCGGGTGGATACGGTTGTGCGGCGCGGCGCCCAGTGCGGGCACCTCCACGCCTTTCTTGCGCCATTCGTAGGCACCCACCAGGCCCAGCAATTCGCGCAGCGTGGCCACGCAACGCTCGCCGGTGGCGGGCCCCCAGGCCTGGGTGCAGGCCTCGCGCCAGTCGGGCGCGCGGCGCAGCGCAATGCTGTAGTCACCCTCCAGCGGGATCAGCACCGACGCCAGCACCCGCGCGCGCTGCGCCTGGGCCTGACGGTGCAGGTGAAAAGCCTCTGAGGGTGTGGCCACCACGGCTTTCTGGGCAGCCTTGGCCGCAGCACGGCGGTGCCTGCCGGTCTTGGAGTCGGCGCGCCGCATGAGCGCCTGCAGCAGATGCCGGGCGTTCTGGAAATCACCCTGCCACAGCAGGCCCGTGCCTTCACAAGCCATGCGGTAGGCCGTGTCGGCGGGCAGCGTGTCGTCGGCGGTGACCACCCGGCGCGGCGCCGGGGCGCCAGCTTCGGAGCGCCACTGGGCTTGTTGTGTCTGGCCCTGGCGGCTCCATTCAATCATTGTGTGCCCTATGCGTTGATGGGCCGTTTCAGGCGCACTTCTTCGATCTTCACGCCGCCAATCACATTGGTCTTGGCGGTAGAGAGTTCTTGCTTGAAGCCCGCCATTTCGTGGAAACGAATGGCGCGCTCGTTGCGCAGCGGCACCCATGCGGTGACGTTTGTGCAGCCTTCTTCGTGCAGGCCGTCGCGGGCGGCGTCCCACAGCGCCAGGCCAACGCCCTGGTTCCAATGGGTGGGGGCGGCGTAGATGGCCCAGATTTCACCGGTGGTGGGGCGGGACTTCTCATCGCGCGAGCGGTCGTAGCCCACAAAGCCGACGATCTTCTCGCCGTCCACCGCCACCTGCACCTGGGGCTCGCAATACTCAATGGCCTCGCGCCAGTAGGCCTGGCGCTTTTCGACCGACGACATGGATTTCAACTGCTCGTCTGGCACCAGCCCTTTGTAAGCCTCTTGGGCGGAAACGGTGTGGATCTGGGCGATGGCTTTTGCATCGCGAAGCGTGGCGGGACGAACCTGGATACTGGACATGAAAAAACCGAACGAAAACAGAGAATGAAAATGCGAAAGGTCGGCATTGTCGCCGCAAACGGTTTTTCGCCCTCCAGAGGCCCCTGTTTTGCCCTCGTCAAACGTTCGGCTTCGCTCCCCAAAATGCGGTCTTTGTGGCATGCACGGCCGGGCACCCGGCCCCGCTCTGCCGCTTTGTTCAGGCCATGGCCATCGAGCCCGACAGCGCAGCGCCCACCCCCACCGAGGCCGCCGCGCGCTGAACCATCGCCCGCTTGTTGCGCGGGCGCGGCACATGCACCACCGGCGGCGCACCATTGATGGCTGCCAGGCTGAGCACCAGCGTCACCGTGCGCGAATCCCCATCCCGCTCGTCGGAGGCATAGGCGCGGTAGCTGCCGTTGCCCGGCCCATGGCTGCGCGGCACGGCATGAAAAGCCACCCGGGCGCCCGTCACCCGGTGGCCACCAAAGGGCAGCACCCGCAGCCGCGCATCCCGGTCCAGCGCCAGCCCCAGGTTGCCCGGGCGGTTGATCAGGTCGGTGCGGATGGCGCGCCAGGTCTGCCCCTGGTCGGCAGAGAACTGCCAGGCCCCCGCCTGGGCATCGAGGTGTTCGATCACCACGCCTGCAGCGGCCAGCATGTCCGAGCAGTTCTCTTCCATGATCTGTGCCAGCGTATTGCCCCCCAGGCCGGTGCCCGCAGGGGCGGCCGGTCGCCGCTCGCCCCCCCGGTGGGCATTTGCAGAAGGGGTGGAGCCGTGGATCAACGCAGTGGTGGTCATGGGGAAGCCCTTTGAAGACGAAGTGAGACGACGAAGGTTTGCGCATCGGCGGGCACCCAAAGTGCTTTTCAATGCTTGACGGAAAGTCTAGAAAGTGACCTAGCCTGCGTCCATCGCACAAATGGACTAGCCCGCAACACCCGGTTGTGCGCAATACTTGTCCAATGAGTGCCCTCCAAAGTGCCCGTCCGAATGCCCGCCTCCTGCTGGTGGACGACCACGCCCTGTTCCGCACCGGGCTGCGCCTGATCGTGCAGGACCACCCCAGCGTGGGGGCGATTGCCGAGGCGGGCTCGATTGCCGACGCCTGCGCGCTACAGCAGGCCGACATCGACCTGGTGCTGCTCGACATCCAGCTGCCCGGCATGAGTGGCCTGGACGGCCTGCGCCTGGTGCGCCAGGCCTGCCCCCAGGCCCGCATCGTGCTGGTGTCCGCCAGCGTGGCGCCCGATGCGGTCTATGAGGCGCGGGCCCGGGGCGCCGATGGTTTTCTGCCCAAGTCGGCCAACGCCGAAGACATCCTGGAGGCCATCACCTGCGCGCTGTCGGGCCAGCCCTGCTTCCCCATCAACAGCGGCAACAGCGCCACCACACGCGGGCCCGATGCGCCCTCGCTCACGGCGCGCCAGCTGGATGTGCTGTCGCTGCTGTGCACCGGCAAACCCAACAAGGTGATCGCCCGCGACCTGGGCCTGAGCGAAAACACGGTGCGCGTGCACGTGGCCGCCATCTTTGCGCAGCTGGGCGTGAACAGCCGCAGCGCCGCGCTGCTGGCCGCGCAGCGCCTGGGCCTGTCCACACCGCAGCTCCATGACCCCCTCTGAGACCACGCCCGAGCCCCCAGGCGCGCAGCCCCCCACCCGCTGGGGCTGGCCGGTGTGGGAGCGCGACGAGGTGCTGCGCGAGCAGGTGGCCCTGCTGCGGCAGAACTTTCCGATGACGCTGCTGGCGTCGCTGGCCACCGCCCTGGGCACCCTGTGGGTGATGGCCCGGGTGGCCGACACGCAGGCCACCACCGTCTGGCTATCCACCCATGCGCTGGTGATTGCGGGCGTCTACCTCACGCTGCGCAGCATCTCCCCTTTTACCGACCCGGCGCCCCAGGCTGCGCGCAAGCTGATTGCCTGCATGGCCGCCATGGGGCTGAGCTGGGGCAGCCTGGGCTACGTGGTGCTGTACTGGGGCACGTCCGACAGCGTGATCTACGCCATCGGCATCATCAGCACCGTCTCGTCCGGCGCGCTGGGCCTGGGGGCGCCGCTGTACCGGGCCTATGTCACCTACCTCACCAGCGCCATCGGCGGGGTGATGGTGTCCGTGGCGCTGGCCGGGGGGCCTGTGATGTGGCCGGCGCTGTTCCTGACCAGCGTGTACTACGCCCTGACCTGCCTGCAGGCCCGCACCGCCGACCGGGCCACACGGCGCAGCATTGCACTCAAGCTCGAAAACGAGCGCCTGGTGAACGAGCTGCGCGCCGAATCCCAGCGCGCCCTGGCCGCGCAGGGGGCGGCCGAGCAGGCCGACCGCGACAAATCGCGCTTTCTGGCCGCTGCCAGCCACGACCTGCGCCAGCCCCTGCACGCCATGGGCCTGTTTCTCGAATCGCTGCAGCGCAGCCCGCTCAACGACCACCAGCGCACGGTGCTCAAACATGCGCACGCGGCCTCGGGCGCGGCGGCCGAAATGCTCACCACGCTGCTGGACTACTCGCGGCTGGAGGCCGGTGTGGTGAAGGTGCGGCCAGAGGCCTTTGCCGTGCAGCCGCTGCTGACGGCGCTGGAACAGGAATTTGGCGCGCAGGCCGACACGGCCGGGCTGGTGTACCGCACCCGCGAGACCTCGGCCGCAGCCTTTGCAGACCGCTCGCTGGTGGGGCTGGTGATGCACAACTTCATCTCCAACGCCCTGCGCTACACCGCACGGGGCGGTGTGCTCATCGCCTGCCGCACACGTGGCAAACGACTGGCGCTGGAGGTGTGGGACACCGGGGCAGGCATTCCCGTGCACCAGTGGGAGGACATCTTCAAGGAGTTCCACCAGCTCGGCAACCCCGAGCGCGACCGGCGCAAAGGGCTGGGCCTGGGCCTGGCCATCGTGCAGCGGCTGGCGCGCGAGATGAAGACTTCGGTGGAGCTGCGCTCACACCCCGGTCGGGGCTCCGTCTTTCGGCTGTGGCTGGACCGCTGGCAAGGCGCGCTGGAGGACGACGCCAGCCCCACCCCCTCGGCCCGCAGCCTGGCCGGGCTGAAGGTGCTGGCCATCGACGATGACGAGGCCGTGCGCCTGGGCATGCAGTCGCTGCTGCAAAGCTGGGGCTGCCAATGCCTCACGGCCGAGTCCAGTGCCGACGCGCTGGAGGCCCTGGAGGATGTGACCCCCGACATCATCATCACGGACTTTCGCCTGCGCCACGAGGAGACGGGCAAGCAGGTGCTGCAGGCGCTGCGCACCTACCTGGGCACACCCGTGCCCGCCATCATCATGACGGGCGACACATCGCCCCAGCGCCTGCGCGATGCGCAGTCCACCTCGGCACTGCTGCTGCACAAGCCGGTGTCCACCGGCCAGCTGCGCGATGCCATCGTGCAGCTCATCACCCGCCCCCCGGCCCCGCCGGACGGCGGGCCCGCAGCGGCGCCAGCACAAGAGGGGCCCGAGAGCGAGCCGGCCGCGACTACAGCCAGCGGCGCAACAAGCCCATGATCTGGTCGAACCGGGCGCCATAGGGCGGGTAGAACAGCGAGCCCATCGCCCAGCGCGACTGCACCAGCACCGACTTCTGGTGGCAAAAGCGTAGAAAGCCCTGCTCGCCGTGGTATGCGCCCCAGCCACTGTCGCCCACACCACCAAACGGCAGGTTGTCGTGCGCGATGTGCATCAGCGTGTCATTCACCGTCACGCCGCCGCTCACGGTGCGGCGCAGCACGTCATCGCGCACGGTTTCGCTCTGCCCGAACCAGTACAGCGCCAGCGGGCGCGGCCCGGCGTTGATGTGGGCAATGGCATCATCAAGCCGCTCGTAAGAGATCACCGGCAGGATGGGGCCAAAAATCTCCTCCTGCATGAGCTGCATCTGCGAGGTGGCGCCAAACACCAGCGTCGGCAGCATCTGGCGGCTGGCACCATCGCCCAGCGTGCCCACGGTGTGCACCACGGGCTTGCCTGCAGCCGGGTCGATGGTTTGCACCTCGGCCCCCTGCGTCTGTGCCTGCTGCAGCATGGTGCGCAGGCGCGCATGGTGGCGCGGCGTGATGATGGAGGCGTAGTCGGCGTTGCCCTCGATGGTGGGGAACAGGCGCGTCACCGCTGCGCGGTAGGCCTGCGCAAACTCGCCCTCGCGCCCCCGGGGCAGCAGCACGTAGTCGGGCGCAATGCAGGTCTGCCCGGCGTTGAGCAGCTTGCCGTGCGCAATCTTGAGCGCCGCGTCCTGCATGTCGCAGTGGCCGTCGATGATGCAGGGCGACTTGCCGCCCAGCTCCAGCGTGGTGGGCGTGAGGTTCTGTGCCGCCGCCTGCGCCACCTTGCGCCCCACCGCCGTAGAGCCGGTGAACACCAGATGGTCAAACGGCAACGAGGCAAACAGCGCCGACAGGTTGGCATCGCCCTGCACCACGCAGAACTCGTCGGGCGCGAAAAACTGGGCCACCAGGGCCGCCAGCTGGGCCGAGGTGTGGGGCGTGAGTTCGCTGGGCTTGAGCATCACACGGTTGCCTGCCGCCAGCGCGGTGATGGCGGGGGCCAGTGCCAATTGCACCGGGTAGTTCCAGGGCGATATCACGCCCACCACGCCCAGCGGCTGGCGCTGGATATGCGCGCTGGCGGGCTGCAGGTACAGCGGGGTGCGCACCTTGCGGGGCTTCATCCATTGGGCGAGTTGGCTCAGGGTGTGCGACAACAGGGTGCGCAGCACAAAGAAGTCCGCCACCTCGGTCAGGCGCGGCGAACGCATGCCAAAGTCGGCCTGCACCGCCGCAGCCAGCACGGGGCCATGCTCATCGAGCATTTTGGCGATGCGCAACAGCCGCTCTCGGCGCACGAGCAGTGGCACATCCACATGCGCGCGGCTCGCCTGGCGTTGGAGATCGAAATGGGCGTGAATATCGGCTGGTGTCATGTCTGGATCATAGAAGACACCCCCATGGGCGCATCACGCACAAGGCGGGTGTACCGCCGTCAAAAACTGCTGGCAGGCGCCTACGCAAAGAAGTGGGCGCGGCCCAGGGGGCCATGCCCCGTCAACGAACTTCGCGCGCTTCCACGTCGGTCACCTGGGCCGCACCCGGCAGGATGCCGCCCCGGCGTGACGCAGCGGCTTCTTCACCGGCATCGGCCGGTGCGGCGGCGCCACGGCGGCCGGAAGACCACCGCTCGGTAGAGCGGAACACGGTGCTGAAACCCGTGCGCGGATCCATGCGCATGGTCCAGGGTGTCACTGGCCGCCCCGTGAGGCGCGCCCAGCCTGCGCGCAGCATCCATACCAGGGCCAGCACCAGGGCGGCCACCAGCAGGCTGGCAAACAGCACCAACCCCATGGCAATGACCACTACACGCAGCAACAGGCGCACAACGCCCGCAACAAAATCATTCAAACGACACCTCTCCTTCACAATTTGGGAAAAGGATGGCAGCGCGAGTGTGCGCCACCACCGCTTCCCACACCCGCATTACCCCTGCGGGGCCACGCCGAACTGGAACACGCCCGGCTCCAGCACCGGGTTCACGGTGACTGGAATCACGCTCTTGGGCGGGAAGCGCCCTTCCAGCAGCAGCTTGGACAGCGGGTTCTCGATGCGCTGCTGGATCGCCCGCTTGAGCGGCCGCGCACCAAACACCGGATCGAACCCCACCTTGGCCAATTCTGCCAAGGCGGCATCGGACACCTGCAACTCCAAATCCATCTTGGCCAACCGGGATTGCAGCAGCTGCAACTGGATCTTGGCGATGGACGCGATGTGCCGCGCATCCAGCGCATGGAACACCACGGTCTCGTCGATACGGTTCAGGAACTCAGGCCGGAAGTGGTTCTTGAGTTCACCCCACACCGCATCCTTGATGTCCTGCGAGTCCTGTCCCACCATGGCCTGGATCAGGTGCGAGCCGATGTTGCTCGTCATCACGATCACCGTGTTCTTGAAGTCCACGGTGCGGCCCTGGCCGTCCGTCAGGCGGCCGTCGTCCAGCACTTGCAAGAGCACGTTGAACACGTCGGGGTGGGCCTTTTCCACCTCGTCGAGCAGCAGCACGCTGTAGGGCTTGCGGCGCACGGCCTCGGTCAGGTAGCCGCCCTCTTCATAGCCCACATAGCCGGGCGGCGCACCGATCAGGCGGGCCACGGAGTGCTTCTCCATGAACTCGCTCATGTCGATGCGGATCAGGTGGTCCTCGCTGTCAAACAGGAAGCCCGCCAGCGCCTTGCACAGCTCGGTCTTGCCCACGCCCGTGGGGCCAAGGAACAGGAACGAGCCCGTGGGCCGGTTGGGGTCGGACAGGCCCGAGCGCGAGCGGCGGATGGCGTTGGCCACCGCAGCAATCGCCTCTTGCTGGCCCACCACACGCTCGTGCAGCTTGGTTTCCATCTGCAAGAGCTTGTCCTTCTCGCCCTGCATCATCTTGGCCACGGGGATGCCCGTGGCACGGCTCACCACCTCGGCGATTTCTTCGGCACCGACTTGTGTGCGCAGCAGGCGGCGCGTGGCAGGGGCGCCGTCCTTGCCCGCCTCTTGCGCCTGCGCTTCTTTCAGCTGCTTTTCCAGCTCGGGCAGCTTGCCGTACTGCAGCTCGGCCACCTTGTTGAAGTCGCCCTTGCGGGTGAACTCCTCGATCTGGAACTTGAGCTTGTCGATGGCCTCGCGCACATGGGCGCTGCCCTGGGCCTGGGCCTTTTCGGATTGCCAGATTTCGTCGTAGTCGGCGATTTCCTTTTGCAGCTTGCCGATCTCCTCTTCAATCAACGCAAAACGTTTTTGAGAGGACTCGTCCTTCTCGCGCCGCACGGCTTCGCGCTCGATCTGCAGCTGGATCAGGCGGCGGTCGAGCTTGTCCATCACCTCGGGCTTGGAGTCCATCTCGATCTTGATCTTGGACGCTGCCTCGTCGATCAGGTCGATCGCCTTGTCGGGCAGGAAGCGGTCGGTGATGTAGCGGTGGCTCAGCTCGGCCGCAGCCACAATGGCCGGGTCGGTGATGTCCACGCCATGGTGCACTTCGTACTTTTCCTGCAGGCCACGCAGGATGGCAATGGTGGCTTCCACCGTGGGCTCGCCCACCAGGATCTTCTGGAAACGGCGCTCCAGCGCAGCGTCCTTTTCGATGTACTTGCGGTATTCGTCCAGCGTGGTCGCGCCCACGCAGTGCAGCTCGCCGCGCGCCAGGGCGGGCTTGAGCATGTTGCCCGCGTCCATCGCGCCCTCGCCCTTGCCCGCGCCCACCATGGTGTGCAGCTCGTCGATAAAGACAATGGTCTGGCCCTCGTCCTTGGCCAGCTCATTGAGCACGGCTTTCAGGCGTTCCTCGAACTCGCCGCGGAACTTGGCGCCCGCCAGCAGCGCTGCCATGTCGAGCGACAACACGCGCTTGCCCTTGAGCGACTCGGGCACCTCGCCCGCCACGATGCGCTGGGCCAAGCCTTCGACGATGGCCGTCTTGCCCACGCCGGGCTCGCCGATGAGCACGGGGTTGTTTTTGGTGCGGCGCTGCAGCACCTGGATGGCGCGGCGGATCTCGTCGTCGCGGCCAATCACCGGGTCCAGCTTGCCGATGCGCGCGCGCTCAGTCAGGTCCAGGCAGTATTTGGCCAACGCGCCGCGCTGGCCCTCGGCCTCGGCGCTGTCCACCTTCTGGCCACCGCGCACGGCGTCAATGGCGGCCTCCAGGCTCTTGCGCGTGAGGCCGTTGTCCTTGGCTATTTTTGCGGCGTCGCCCTTGCTGTCGATCACGGCCAGCAAGAACAGCTCGCTCGCGATGAACGGGTCGCCACGTTTGATGGCCTCCTTCTCGGTGGCTTGCAGCACACGGCCCAGCTCGGGGCCGCCCTGCACCTGGTCGTTGCCCTGCACCTGCGGCAGGCGCTTAACAGCCGCCTCGGCCGCCGTCAGCAGGCCGGGCACGTTGGCGCCCGCGCGCTGCAGCAGCGCCTTGGGGCCATCGTCCTGCTGCAGCATGGCCAGCAGCACATGCACGGGTTCGATGTAGGCGTTGTCATGGCCCAGCGCAATGCTCTGGGCATCGCTCAGGGCTTCCTGGAACTTGGTGGTGAATTTGTCGAGACGCATGGGTGAATGTCCTCCGAATTGCAGAACATTTGAGGCGAGGTGTGCCTGATTTCAAGACAGTCCTCCACCCCGCCCCATGGCCTGCCGTTGACCTGCATCAGTGATTTGCCACGCCAGACAATCACTTGTTACTATCAATTTTATAGCAATCAATGCTTTACCAGAGCGCGGAGACGGCCAATTTCTTTCAAATTTCCGCCCCATCGGGCCCCGCACGTCAGGCCGCGTTGCCCAGCGTGATGCCCCAGCGCGCCAGTGCGGCGTCATCGCTCACCCTCGCATCGACCCAGCGGGCGCCCTGGGCCGTTTCTTCCTTCTTCCAGAACGGCGCCTGGGTCTTGAGGTAGTCCATCAAGAACTCGCAGGCCTGGAAGCTCTGGCCCCGGTGGGCGCTGGTCACCGCCACCAGCACGATCTGGTCGAGCGGCTGCAGCAGCCCCACGCGGTGGATGACGCGGGCGCCGAAGATGTCGAAGCGCCGGAAGGCTTCGTCCACCATGGCCTCGATGGATTTTTCGGTCATGCCGGGGTAATGCTCCAGCTCCATGGACGCCACCTGGTCCCCTTCATTGCGGTCGCGCACCGTGCCCACAAAGCTGCACACCGCACCCACGCCCTTGTTTTCGCGGCGCAGCGCCGCCACCTCGGCGGACAGGTCGAAGTCTTCGGTCTGGATGGAAACGCGGGGCACGGTCATGGCGACAGGGCTTTCGGGCAATCGGTCAGTTGGGTAATCAATCGGGCAGGCGGCGCGCTCATGGCGATCGGTGCAGGCGCGGCGCGGCCAGCAGGGCGCGCTCTTCTTCCACGAACTTGTTCAGCTGGGCGAGCGCTGGGGTGGGCGGCAGCTTGGCCAGCATGGTCTGCAGGCGTGTCACGTCGGACACCGAGGGCGCCACCTTGATCTGCGCGATGGCAGCGGGCAGGTTGCCGCCCTGGATCAGGGCCAGGACCTTGTTGGGCCATTCACTTTTTGGTCTTGCCATGGGATGCTTGGAGTAACTGTACGATTCGCCCGCACTGTACCCGCACTGCCGCCCCCTTTGAACAGGCTCGCACCAACGACCATGGCCACACAAACGATTCAGACCGACCTGTACAAGCTCTACCCCTCGCCCCGCAACACGCACAAGGACGTTTTTGAGCACCAGGTTTTTGTCCCCTACCCCTACGCCATCATCGACCTGGAGGTGATGGAACTGGCCGGCAAGACCACATTGTTTGCTGCCTGCCGACTGTCGGACATGAAGATGGGCCAGCTCGTGAGCTTTGAGCTGGCCTCAGACCAGGCCAAGTTCGAGCGCCTGTTCACCCCTGACTGAGGGGTGCCCATGGACGACGACAACCAGATCCACGTGCCGCCCTCGTTCATGGCGGTGTACACCGACGCCCGGGGGCGCCTCACCGAAAAGGCGAACGGCGTGCGCACGCGCTACGAGCTGTGCGAAGACCTGGCGGGCCACTTGGTCGAGCATGCACAGACGCTCTACCACGTGCAGGCCCCGTCGGAGGCCGAGATCCTGCGGCGTATCCACGCCGGGCTGTGCACAGCCGAATCGGGCGTGTCGGTGGCCGAGGCCACCTGGATCACCACCCGCCTGGCCGAGCTGCTCAACTGGCCGTGCCCGGAACTGGTCGCGCCCACACCGCAGCCAGTGGCAGGCCCTTGATCCAACGCTTGGCTATACTGCCCCCATGCCCACACACACCTTCTTTGCCATGACTGCCGCAACTGCGGCGGCATTGCAATGCGTGGGCAAAGCCAAAAAACCAGAGCTCATCTGACCGGAGCTGTGGTTCCGTCCGGATGAGCGACGGAACCACCTGGCAGAGAAATTCCCTTCTTTTTTCTCTTTTCCCTCCCCGGCATTCCGCGCGCATTCCTTCCGGACGGTTCTTCCCCTGGTCGAACCCTGAAAGGATGTTTTGCATGTCTGCTACCGCCACCACGCCCTCCCACCAGCCGCTGTTCAGCGGGCTCTGGATCGCCCTGGTCACGCCGTTCAAGGACGGTGCCGTGGACCACCCGGCTCTCGCCGCCCTCACCACCCGGCTGCGCGCCCAGGGCGTTTCAGGCTTTGTCGCCTGCGGCTCCACGGGCGAAGCCGCTGCGCTGGACAAGGCGGAGCAGTTGCAGGTGCTGGAAACGGTGCTCACGGCCGCCCAGGGCCTGCCCGTGGTGATGGGCGTGTCGGGCTACCACCAGGGCCAGGTGCTGGAGCAGGTGCAGGCCCTGGCACGCTACCCCGTTGCGGGCCTGCTGGTCTCTGCCCCGCACTACATCCGCCCCTCGCAGGAGGGCCTTCTGCACTGGTTCCGCACCCTGGCCGACGCCGGCACGGCGCCCGTGCTCATCTACGACATTCCCTACCGCACAGGCGCCACGCTCAGTACCGAAACGCTGCTGGCGCTGGCGGCGCATCCGCACATAGAGGCCATCAAGGACTGCGGCGGCAACCCCGCCAAGACGCAGGCCCTGATCAGCGACGGCCGCCTGCAGGTGCTGACGGGCGAGGACGCGCAGATTTTCCACACCCTGGCGCTGGGCGGCGCGGGCGCGATCTCGGCCAGCGCGCACTGGCAGACGCCCCGCTTTGTGGAACTGATGGCCTTGCTGCGCGCAGGCAACCTGGGTGAGGCCCGCCGCGTGTGGCAGGCCCTGCTGCCCTGGATCGAGGTCTGCTTTGCCGAGCCCAACCCGGCACCGCTGAAGGCCGTGCTGGCCCATGCAGGCGAGATGTGCAACGAGTTGCGCGCGCCGATGATGGCCGCCTCCGAGGCGTTGGGACAACGCCTTCAGGCCCAGGCCGGACTCAGCCCCCGGTAACGGGTGGAAAAAACGCCACCTCGGCCCCATCGGCCAGGGTGGCGGATTCATCGCTCAAGGTTTGGTTGAGCGCCATGCGCACGGCCCTGCCACGGGCGAGGCTGCTGGCATGGGCTCCGCCGCGTGCGATCAGCTCGTCGCGCAGGGCGCTCAGGGTGGTGGCATTCGTTTCGACCGGCTCGCTGCCTTGGCCGATGGCCTCGCGGATGGAGGCGAAATAGCGGACGGTGATCCTGTTCATCGCCGGGCCGCCCCAAGATGAAAAGCAGCCCCCTCGGGGGGCAGCGACCACACGAAGTGGGAAGCGTGGGGGTTAACGTTCATGCCAAAAGCTCCGAGAAGGCGATGTAGTGCACGGTATCGCCCACAGCGATGGTCTGGCCTGCAGGGTTGTCCACCACGCCATCGCCCCAGGCCGCCGAAGTCAGCACGCCCGAGCTCTGGTTGCCAAACAGGTCCAGCCCACCCGCCGCGTTGTGGCGCACGCGCAAGAATTCACGGCGCTTGTCGGCCTTGGGCCAGTTGAAATCTGCCCGCACGGCCACGGATTGGGGTGCCACATCGCGCAAGCCCTGCAGCCGCAGCACAAAGGGCCGCACCAGCAGCGCGAAGGTCAGAAAGCTCGACACCGGGTTGCCGGGCAGGCCCATGAAATGCGCCGCCCCAATGCGGCCATAAGCAAAGGGCTTGCCAGGCTTCATGGCGATCTGCCACAGGTCCAGCGTGCCCAACGACTCCACGGCGGGCTTGATGTGGTCTTCCTCGCCCACGCTCACGCCGCCGCTGGTCAGGATCAGGTCCTGCGCAGCACTCGCGTCGTGCAAGGCGGCGATGGTGGCATCCCGCCGGTCGGGCACGATGCCGAAGTCCGTCACCTCGCAGCCCAGGCGCTGCAGCATGGCGCGCAGAAAGAAACGGTTGCTGTTGTAGATGGCGCCGGGGCGCATCTGCTCGGGCGGCACCTCGCCGGGCATGACGAGTTCGTCGCCCGTGGAGAACAGCGCCACGCGCGGGCGGCGTGCGACCTGCACCTGGTGCAGGCCAATGCTCGCGGCCAGGCCCAGTTCGGCAGGCGACATGCGCGTGCCCGCCGCCAGCACCACGGCGCCGCGTGTGATGTCTTCGCCCGCGCGGCGAATCCACTGGCCCGGCGGGGGCACGGCGTTGATACGCACCTGGCCCAGACCTTGTTCCCCGTCTGCGGCTGGCTGGGCTTCGCAGTCCTCCTGCATCAGGATGGCATCGGCGCCTGTGGGCACGGGCGCGCCCGTGAAGATGCGGGCAGCAGTGCCTGGCGCGAGCGGCTCTCCGGCACTGCCCGCCGCGATGCGCTGCGATACGGACAGGACCACGCCCGTGGCCGCCACATCGGCGCAGCGCACGGCATAGCCGTCCATGGAGCTGTTGTCTTGCGGCGGCACCTGCAGGGCCGAGACGCAGTCCCGCGCCAGCACGCGGCCGTCGGCGTCAAACGTGGCGACCGTGTCCACGCCCTGCAGCGGCGCGGCGTGGGCCAGCAACTCGGCCAGCGCCTCGTCCAGTGGTTTCAGGGGTTTGTGGGGGCGGTTCATGCCAGCCCCGCCCCGTACAGCTCGCAGTTGTATTCGAAGCGGTTTTCGTACTGGATCAGCCAGTCCACGACCTGCGCGGGGGCATTGAGGTCCAGCAATGGCAACTGGGTGGGCACGGGCAGGCTCCCGGGGGCGTCGGTGGCCACGGCGACCACAAAGTCATCCTCGGGGTAGCGCACGGACTTGGCCACCTGGCCGGGTTCGGGTGCACGCCACACTTCGACCTTGAGCAGGTCGCTGTCCTTGAAACCTTCCACCAGCACCCAGTCCACGCCCTGGTACAGCTCGGCCAGCAGGTGGTGCACGCTGAGCGTGGCGGACTGCTCGAACTCGCGCACCAGCATCAGGCGCTTGTCGGATGCAGCCACCACCTCGAAGGCCCCCGCCTCGCGGTGGCGGTAGGTGTCTTTGCCCGGGTGGTCGATGTCGAAACTGTGGTGGGCATGCTTGACCACCGACACACGCAGTCCACGCAGCCGCAGCTCGGGGATCAGCTGCTCGACCAGCGTGGTCTTGCCACTGCCGGAGAACCCGGCAAAACCGACAACCTTCATCCAGTGCTCCTTGGTTAGCTACACTATTTATAGCTACTAGCGCTTACCAGACGCGCGCCAGGGGCGTTTTTTACTTCAAATTCAACGCCCTTGACCGCCCCTGCAGTGCAGGCAGGCGCGGCCAGAGGGCCTGGCGTCAGCCCTGTGCAGCCGGGGCGCAGTGGCGCTCGATGTAGGCCTTGACCTGTTCCACATCGGCGGGCATCACGTGCACGCGCTTGGGCAGGTCTTCGATGCCCGCAAACTTGGCGGGCCGCTCGGGCGCATGGCCCAGGGCTTCGACGATGGTCTCGGCAAACTTGATGGGCAGCGCGGTCTCCAGCACGATCATGGGCACCTTGGCGTCGCTGTGGTGCTCGCGGGCCACCTTCACGCCGTCGGCAGTGTGGGTGTCGATGGTGACACCGTGGCGCCCGTAGGTGTCCTTGATGGTGGCCAGGCGGTCGGCATGGGTGCTCTTGCCGCTTTCAAAGCCGTACTTGCCCGCCGCATCGGCAAACAGCGGCTCGGCGCTCAGGTCGAAGCGGCCATAGGTTTGCAGCGCGGCGCTGAACAAGGCCTTGGTGCGCTGGCCATTGCGGCCCAGCAGGTCAAAAATGAAGCGCTCGAAGTTGCTGGCCTTGCTGATGTCCATCGAGGGGCTCGATGTCTCGTGCGTGTCGGCGCTGCCACGCACACGGTACACGCCGGTGCGGAAGAACTCGTCGAGCACGTCGTTCTCGTTCGTGGCCACCACCAGCTTGGCAATGGGCAGGCCCATCATGCGCGCCACATGGCCTGCGCAGATGTTGCCAAAGTTGCCCGAGGGCACCGTGAAGCTGACCTTCTGGTTGTTGGTCTCGGTGGCCTGGATGTAGCCTGCGAAGTAGTACACCACCTGCGCCAAGAGCCGCGCCCAGTTGATGGAGTTGACGGTGCCAATCTTGTACTTGTGCTTGAAGGCGTGGTCGTTGCTCACAGCCTTGACGATGTCCTGGCAGTCGTCGAACACGCCTTCGATGGCGATGTTGTGGATGTTTTCGTCCTGCAGGCTGAACATCTGCGCCTGCTGGAAGGCGCTCATGCGGCCGTGCGGGCTGGTCATGAAGACACGCACGCCCGCCTTGCCACGCATGGCGTATTCGGCCGCGCTGCCGGTGTCGCCGCTGGTGGCGCCCAGGATGTTGAGCTGCTCGCCACGGCGGCCCAGTTCGTATTCGAACAGGTTGCCCAGCAGCTGCATGGCCATGTCCTTGAAGGCCAGTGTGGGGCCGTTGGACAAGGCTTCGAGCCACAGGCCGTCTTCGAGGTGGCGCAGGGGCACGATCTCGCCCGTGCCAAAGACTTCGGCGGTGTACGTCTTGGCGCACAGGGCCTTGAGGTCGGCGGCAGGGATGTCGTCGATGTACAGCGACAGGATACGGAACGCCAGCTCGGCGTAGCCCTGCTCGTGGTAGGCCTTGCGCAGCTGGGTGAGCGTGGCGTCGCTGATCTGCGGGTAGTGCTCGGGCAGGTACAGGCCACCATCGGGCGCCAGGCCTTCAAGCAGGATGTCGCAGAACTGTTTGCGGTCTGCGTGGCCGCGTGTGCTGAGGTATTTCATGAGGGGGTTCCCGTCGGTGTCGCTCAAAGACTGATGCCGTACACGCGGATATCAAGGTAAAAACGTGAGGCGATCAGCAGCAGGAAGCCGCCGATCAGGATCAGCCAGTGCAGTGGCTTGTCCTCGCAATTGTCCGTGCGCTCCAGCAGCACAAAGTACAGCCAGGCTGCCAGAAAACTGCCCACGCCATTGAGGATGGCCTGCCCGCGTGACATGGACCCGAACAGGGCCAGCATGACCAGCAGGCCGAACCAGAACGCCAGGTGCCAGCGCGGCAGATCGACATGCACCATCTTGAGCAGCGCCGACAACGTGAGGGCGGCAACCAGGGTGGGCATGGCGGGGCGGCATCATGGCGCGTTGGGGCCCTGTGTAGCGCAGGGTCAGTTCAGCTCTTCCTTGCGGATGCGCGTGATGGGGGCCAGCACCGTGGGCAGGGCCTGCATCTGGGCGATCACGGCGTCCATGGTGCCTTCGCGGGTGTCGTGGGTCAGGATGATCAGGTCCGTTTGCGTCGATCCTTCGCCGCCCACTTCGTCGGCCTCGCGCTGCAGCACCGCGTCGATGCTCACACCCGCCTCGGCCAGCAGGCCCGTGACCTTGGCGAGCACGCCCGCCTGGTCAGCGACGCGCAAGCGCAGGTAGTAGCTGGTGACCACTTCGCTCATGGGCAGCACAGGCAGCGTGCCCATGGCGTCGGCGAGCGTGTTGGCCTGGAAGGCGAGGTGGGGCACGCGGTGCTCAGGATCGGCGGTGTGCAGGCGGGCGATGTCCACCAGGTCGGCGATCACGGCGCTGGCGGTGGGCTCGCTGCCCGCGCCCTTGCCGTAGTACAGCGTGGTGCCCACGGCATCGCCCTGCACCACCACGGCGTTCATGGCGCCCTCGACGTTGGCGATCAGCCGCTTGGAGGGCACCAGGCTCGGGTGCACGCGCAGCTCGATGCCCTTGTCCGCGCGCTTGGTGATGCCCAGCAGCTTGATGCGGTAGCCCAGTTGCTCGGCGTACTTGATGTCGGCCGCACCCAGCTTGGTGATGCCCTCGACATAGGCCTTGTCGAACTGCACCGGGATGCCGAAGGCGATGGCGCTCATCAGCGTGACCTTGTGGGCGGCGTCCACGCCTTCGATGTCGAAGGTGGGGTCGGCTTCGGCGTAGCCCAGGCGCTGCGCTTCCTTCAGCACCACATCGAAGTCCAGGCCCTTGCTGCGCATCTCGGACAGGATGAAGTTGGTGGTGCCGTTGATGATGCCGGCAAGCCACTGGATGCGGTTGGCCGTGAGGCCCTCGCGCAGTGCCTTGATGATGGGGATGCCACCGGCCACGGCGGCTTCGAAGGCCACCATCACACCCTTGGCCGATGCGGCCGCGAAGATCTCGGTGCCGTGCACGGCCAGCAGCGCCTTGTTGGCGGTGACGACATGCTTGCCCGCCGCAATGGCTTCTAGCACCAGCGCGCGTGCAATGCCGTAGCCGCCGATCAGCTCGATGACGATGTCGATGTCGGGGTTGGCGATGATGGTGCGGGCGTCGTTGACGACCTGGATGCCATCCCCCACCACGGCCTTGGCGCGCTCCACGTCCAGGTCGGCCACCATGGTGATCTCGATGCCACGGCCCGCGCGGCGGCTGATTTCGTCCTGGTTGCGTGCGAGCACGTTGAACACGCCGCTGCCGACGGTGCCGATGCCCAGAAGGCCTACTTGGATGGGTTTCATGGAAGATTTACCAGTCAAAATGGTGTTTGCGCCTGTCCAGCAAGCGCTAGCAGCTATCAAAAAATGAGTATTAGCCGACGCGTCGCAGATCGGTGCCGCAGCGCTTGCGGTACTGTTCCAGGAAACGCGCCACGCGCCCAATGGCATCGCGCAGGTCGTCTTCGTGGGGCAGGAACACGATACGGAAGTGGTCGGGTGCGGCCCAGTTGAAGCCCGTGCCCTGCACCAGCATCACCTTGGTCTCCTGCAGCAGTTCCAGGAAGAACTGCTGATCGTCCTCGATGGGGTACACAGCCGGGTCGAGGCGCGGAAACATGTAGAGCGCCGCCTGCGGCTTCACGCAGCTCACGCCCGGGATGGCGGTGATCAGTTCATAGGCCAGGTCGCGCTGCTTGCGCAGGCGGCCGCCCTCGCCCACCAGCTCGTTGATGCTCTGGTAGCCGCCCAGCGCGGTCTGCACGGCCCACTGGCCGGGCACGTTGGCGCAAAGGCGCATGTTCGAGAGCATGTTCAAGCCCTCGATGTAGTCCTTGGCGGGCTTCTTGTCGCCCGACACCACCAGCCAGCCCGCGCGGTAGCCGCAGGAGCGATAACTTTTGGACAGCGAGTTGAAGGTGAGTGTGAGCACATCCTCGCTCAGCGAGCCAATCGCCGTGTGCTTGGCGCCGTCGTACAGCACCTTGTCGTACACCTCGTCGGCGAAGATCACCAGGCCGTGCTCGCGCGCAATGGCTACGATGCCCTTGAGCAGCGCGTCCGAGTACAGCGCGCCCGTGGGGTTGTTGGGGTTGATGACCACGATGCCCTTGGTACGGGGCGTGATCTTGGCCCGGATGTCATCCAGGTCGGGCATCCAGCCATTGGCCTCGTCGCACAGGTAGTGCACGGGCGTGCCGCCCGACAGGCTGGCCGCCGCCGTCCACAACGGGTAATCGGGCGAGGGCAGCAGCAGCTCGTCGCCCGTGTCCAGCAGCGCGTTCGTGGCCATCACGATGAGTTCGCTGGCGCCATTGCCCAGATAGATATCGTCCAGCGCCACGCCCTTGATGCCCTGCTTCTGGGTCTCGTGCATCACGGCCTTGCGCGCGGCAAAAATGCCCTTGCTGTCCGAGTAGCCTGCGGAGTTGGGCAGGTTGCGGATCATGTCGAGCTGGATTTCCTCGGGCGCATCGAAGCCGAACACGGCAAGGTTGCCAATGTTGAGCTTGATGATCTTGTGCCCGTCTTCCTCCATCTTCTTGGCCGCGTCCATGATTGGCCCCCGGATGTCGTAGCAGACGTTGGCAAGCTTGGCGGATTTTTGGACGGTTTTCATGCGCTGACGGTGGTGCGGTGGGGTCAGGGGGCGGCCAAAGCAACGGGTACTTTGGCGAAACCTATAATTTGACCACAGAACCGGCGCCCTCCCCTGGCGCAAGCGCCTCTGGCCACGCCCTGCCCACCGCCCCGCCTGCCACTCCGACCTCCATGAAATTTCAGCCTGACCGCTCGAACGCACAGACCATCAGCGGCTACGGCCCCGGCTGGATCGGCGTGGACGCAGAGAAGATCACCCACAGCGTCATCCTCGGCTCCGGCGGGCTGCGCCAGGCCTGGCCCTGCACGCGCTTCGAGGACCTGACCCCGGACCACTTCGTGCAACTGGCCACCCTGGAGGCCGAGTTGGTGATCCTCGGCAGCGGAACCCGCAACCGTTTTCCGCCCCCCGCCTGGCTGGCCCCGCTGATGGCGCGGCGGCTGGGACTGGAGACCATGGACACGGCCGCAGCCTGCCGCACCTACAACATCCTGGCCGGAGAAGGCCGGAATGTGGTGGCAGCGCTGATTCTGGAAACCTGAAAGCCTGCCTGCAGCCCCTTCCAACAGGCGGGGCGCACCTATGCAAACCCTTGCCAAAGTGCCCGCCAGAAGGGGCAAGACACACAGTCTTACATTTGGCTGGCAATCGATTTCGGGGTAAAATCACCGGTTGCGGTCGGGGGCACCACCAAGAGCAATAACACACCCCACTCCCCCGGCTTACCAACGACTACATCCTGAGAGATTGAAGTGATATGGCGATCGTTGTCAACAAACCCCTCCCTGAATTTGAAGCCAACGCGACCGGTGGAATCAAGGTTTCCAACACCTCCCACCTTGGCCAGATTCTGGTTCTGTACTTCTATCCCAAGGACAACACGCCTGGCTGCACCACGGAGGCCATGCAGTTTCGCGACAAGTACAAGGATTTCGTGAAGGCGGGCGCTGCCGTGTTCGGCGTGTCGCGCGACAACATGAAGTCGCACGACGATTTCAAGGAAAAGCTGGAACTGCCGTTCGAGCTGATCGCCGACACCGAAGAGAAGATGTGCCACATGTTCGGCGTGGTCAAGAACAAGATCATGTACGGCAAGAAGGTCAAGGGCATCGAGCGCAGCACCTTCCTGATCGGTCCTGACGGCCTGCTGGTTCAGGAATGGCGCGGCCTCAAGGTGCCCGGCCATGTGGACGAAGTCCTCAAGACCGTCAAATCCATCAAGGCCCTGAAAAAGGCCGCCTGATCCTCTGCCACCTGCGCACCTGGATCACGCCCCTGGAGCATCGGCGCGACACCCCATCGGTTTTGCCTCGGCAAGACATCCAGAGTGGGCATAATGGATTTATGCCCCTGGTTATCGCGACGTTTGCCCCTCCCCAAAAAGCCGCCTCGGCCTCCAGGCGGCTTTTTGCTTTCTGACCCGTCTTTCTTCATTTACCGACCGAGGCCCTGCCACCATGCCCCTGCCCCCCGCCCCCAGCCGGCGCGCTGCACTCCTCGCGCCAGAAGCCTTTGAAGTCACGGCCCGTCCACGGGTGTCACAAACCTCGGCCAACGAGCCCGTTGCCGCACCCGTGCGCGCAGCTTCGGCCACCCGCACAGGACGCAAAACAGCCAGCGCTGCACCTGCAGCGCCTGCAGCCTTGGTCGCAGCCCCGCTGATCCAGGTCGAAACCCAGGTCCGCGCCCCCGAGCCCACGGGCACCCCGGCCCCCCCCGTCGCCCGCGCTACCGGCACCCGCAAGGCACGCACGACCAGCGTGGCAGCAAGCCCCAGCGCTGCAGCCCCTACCGCTGCGCCCCGGGGCAAAAAGGCCGCACCACAGGGCCCGACCAAGCTCTTCGTGCTGGACACCAATGTGCTGCTGCACGACCCCACCAGCCTGTTCCGCTTTGAAGAGCACGACATCTTCCTGCCAATGATCGTGCTGGAAGAACTGGACGGCCACAAGAAGGGCATGACCGAAGTGGCCCGCAATGGCCGCCAAGCCAGCCGCACCCTGGATGCGCTGGCTGCTGCCCAGGGCGCCGACATGGCCAAGGGCCTCAAGCTCGACTCCACAGGCCAGCGTGCTGCGGGTGGCCACCTGTTCTTCCAGACGGTACCACTGGATTACAGCCTGCCCACCAGCCTGCCCCCCGGCAAGGCCGACAACCAGATCCTGGGCGTGGTGGAAGCCCTGCGCAAGCTGCATGCACCGCGCGAGGTGGTGCTGGTGTCCAAGGACATCAACATGCGGGTCAAGGCGCGCGCCCTGGGCCTTAACGCCGAGGACTACCAGAACGACAAGACGCTGGAAGACGGCGACCTGCTCTACGCTGGCGTGCTCGCCCTGCCCCCTGACTTCTGGGCCAAGAGCGGCAAGAACGTGGAGAGCTGGCAGAGCGGCGCCCACACCTACTACCGCATCGGCGGGCCCATCGTGCCGCAGCTGATGATCAACCAGTTTGTGTACTTCGAGGCTCCCGGCGAGCCCAGCCTGTTTGCGCGCGTGAGCGAGATCCGCGAAAAGACTGCGGTGCTGCAGACGCTCAAGGACTATGGCTCCACCAAGAATGCTGTGTGGGGCGTGACCACGCGCAACCGCGAGCAGAACTACGCCATGAACTTGCTCATGGACCCCGAGATCGACTTCGTGACCCTGACCGGCACGGCTGGCACCGGCAAAACCTTGCTGGCCCTGGCCGCAGGCCTGACCCAGGTGCTGGACGACCGCCGCTACACCGAGATCATCATGACCCGCGCCACCGTGAGCGTGGGCGAGGACATTGGCTTCTTGCCCGGCACCGAAGAAGAAAAGATGGGCCCCTGGATGGGCGCGCTGGACGACAATCTCGAATTCCTGGCCAAAGGCGACGGCGGCAATGCGGGCGAGTGGGGGCGTGCGGCTACCAACGAGCTGATCCGCAGCCGCATCAAGATCAAGAGCATGAACTTCATGCGCGGGCGCACCTTCCTGAACAAGTACGTGATCATCGACGAGGCGCAGAACCTGACGCCCAAGCAGATGAAGACACTGATCACCCGCGCGGGCCCGGGCACCAAGATCATCTGCATGGGCAATCTGGCGCAGATCGACACACCGTACCTGACCGAGGGCTCCTCGGGCCTGACGTATGCCGTGGACCGCTTCAAGGGATGGCCACACAGCGGGCACATCACACTGGCGCGTGGTGAGCGCTCGCGCCTGGCGGACTTTGCGAGCGAAGTGCTCTGATCTCGCACTGAAAATGCAAAGGCCCCTGCCGATGGCAGGGGCCTTTTTCATTGGAGCGTCAACACCGCACGTCAGTAGTCATCACCACCGCCCATGGCCAGGTTTTCGAAGCGCGTCTGGTTCTTCTGGAAGAACAGCTTCACGGTGCCGGTCGGGCCGTTACGCTGCTTGCCGATGATGACCTCAGCCACGTTCGGCTCCTTGCTGTCCTTGTTGTAGTAGTCATCGCGGTAGATGAACATGATGATGTCCGCGTCCTGCTCGATGGCGCCCGACTCGCGCAGGTCGGACATCATGGGGCGCTTGTCGGTGCGCTGCTCCACCGAGCGGTTGAGCTGGGAGAGCGCGATCACGGGGCACTGCAGTTCCTTGGCCAGCATCTTGAGGCCCCGGGATATCTCGCCCAGCTCGGTCGCACGGTTGTCCGAACTTGCCGCCGAACCCGAGCCGCTCATGAGCTGCAAGTAGTCCACCACAATCAAGCCCAGCTTGCCACATTGGCGTGCCAGGCGGCGTGCATTCGCGCGCAGCTCCCCCGGGGACAGCCCGGGCGTCTCGTCGATGTGCAATGAGACGGTGCGCAGCCGCTCGATGGCCTCGGTCAGTCGCGGCCACTCATCGTCGGTGAGCTTGCCGGTACGCAGATTGCCCTGGTTCACCCGGCCGATCGAGCCCACGATACGCACCGCCAGCTGGGCGGCACCCATTTCCATCGAGAAGATCGCAACTGGCAGGCCTTCGTTGAGCGCAACGTGTTCGGCGATATTCACAGCAAACGAGGTTTTGCCCATGGACGGGCGGGCGGCCAGCACGATCATGTCGCCTGCCTGCAGGCCCGAAGTCATGCGATCCAGGTCGGCAAAACCAGTGGGCACGCCGGTCACGTCGGCCGGGTTGTCGGCCATCTCCTGCACCTTGTCGAGCAGGTCGATCACCAGGTTGTCGAGCGACTGGAAGCCTTGCTTGTTGCGCGAGCCCTCTTCGCCGATAGCAAAGATCTTCGCCTCGGCCTCGTCCAGGATCCGCTCCACCGTCTTGCCCTGCGGGTTGAAGGCATTGGTGGAGATTTCGTCGCTGGCCGTGACCAGCTTGCGCAGGATGGCCCGCTCGCGCACGATCTCGGCGTAGCGGCGTATGTTCGTGGCGCTCGGAACATACTGCGCCAGGTTGTTCAGGTAGGTGAGCCCACCCATCTCCTGGGCTTTGCCCTGGTTCTTGAGCTGCTCGAACACCGTGATCACGTCGGCAGGCTTGCTGGCATTGATCAGCGCGCCGATGGCCGCGTAGATGGCTTGGTGTTCGTAGCGGTAGAAATCGCCCTCCTTGAGCAGGTCTCCCACCCGGTCCCAGGCATTGTTGTCCAGCAGCAGGCCACCCAGCACACTGGACTCGGCCTCGATAGAGTGCGGCGGCGTGCGCAGCTTGGCGATTTCCTGGTCGTCGCTGGCAGATGGCAGCGAACCCTGTTCGTCGAGCGGAGGGAAAACAGCGGACATGGATTTCTCCGGGACAGGTCTAGAAACCGGTTACCCCTTGGCCCGGGGGCAGCAGCCGGAATGGATAAGCCTTGGGACAATCTGTGGATGACCGGTGGGCAACCCTGTACAAATGGGCTGGGTCAAAAGCGCGAAAGCCGCCCAGAGGCGGCTTTCGCGGCGAGTCGCGCAGAGATTATCTACGCGCTGGCGATCAGGCGGTTTCGCCGTAGACCGACACGTTGACTTCCACCACCACGTCGGTGTGCAGAGCCACGCTCACAGCGCTGTCGCTCACGACCTTGATAGGGCCATTGGGCAGGCGGATTTGCGACTTGGCAACCTTGTAGCCTTGCTTGTTCAGCTCTTCGGCGATGTCGTGGTTGGTCACAGAACCAAACAGACGGCCGTCCACGCCAGCCTTTTGCGTCAGCTTGATGGTCGTGCCACCCAGCTTTTCACCTTGGGCTTGGGCTTCTGCCAGCTTGGCGGCAGCAGCCTTTTCCAGTTCAGCGCGCTTGGCTTCGAACTCTGCCTTGGCAGCTTCGGTGGCGCGGCGGGCGCGGCCCGAAGGGATCAGGAAGTTGCGGGCGTAGCCGTCTTTGACCTTGACGATTTCACCGAGGTTGCCGAGGTTCACAACCTTGTCGAGCAGGATGATTTGCATGGGTTGTGCTCCTTAGATCTTGTGCTGGTCGCTGTAAGGCACCAGGGCCAGGAAGCGGGCGCGCTTGATGGCGGTGTTCAGCTGACGCTGGAAGATGGCGCGCGTGCCGGTCAGGCGTGCGGGGATGATCTTGCCGTTTTCGGCGATGAAATCGCGCAGCGTATCGACATCCTTGTAGTCGATTTCTTCAACGCCCGTCACCGTGAAGCGGCAGAAGCGCTTGCGCTTGAACAGCAGGGACTGGGTGTTGCGCTTTGGGCGCTTGTCTTTGTTGAACTTCTTGAACGTGGCCATTGCGGACCCCTTGAAAATTAATTTTGTTGAATATCCTGGATGTGCAGCACTGCGGTCTTGCCATTGCGCGGGTTGGCCAGAAATCCGTGGAAAGTCCAGAGACTTCCGACGTTCTGCCTTGCCAGACGCTCAGCCATCGCCCCGAAGGCCATGGCTTTGATGGCGGCCCTGACTGCGCGGGGATGTTCTGCCTCGGTTTGCTGCGACTCATGTTCGAGCCGCAGGGTGATGGCAGGCAATCCGGCGGGCGTGTAGCGCAGGGGTTCAGTCTCTGCGATACAGGCGGTCAAGACTACGCGGTTCTCCACTCCAACAGGGATGGATCAGCGCTCGCCGCGCTCGCCACCGGCAGCTGCGTACTCAGCTTGGCTGGCCTTGCGGGCTTCTTCGCGCTCGACGGTCTTCATCATGGAAGATGGGCCCGTGTCGGCCTTCTTCTTCTGAACCGTCAGGTGGCGCAGCACGGCGTCGTTGAACTTGAAGGCATGCTCCAGTTCAGCCATCACAGCTTGGTCGGCTTCGATGTTCACGCACAGGTAGTGGGCCTTGGCCAGCTTGTTGATCAGGTATGCCAGTTGACGGCGGCCCCAGTCTTCCACGCGGTGCACCTTGCCACCGCCAGCGGTGATCATGCCCTTGTAGCGCTCCAGCATCGCTGGAACTTGTTCGCTTTGATCCGGATGGATCAACAAAATGATTTCGTAATGACGCATGCAGACTCCTTTTGGGTAAGACCACCCACCGCGTCTAGAAGTGGTGTGGCAAGGGAAAGCCTGCGATTATAGCCCGGCCGCCACCGCTTGTACACTCAGCGTTTTCTGGCAGCCCTTGGGCTCGCGCCAAAGGCGTCCGAAAAAAGGCGCCTGGTGGTGCCTAAGGGGGCGTTCAACTCTTGCAAAAACCGGGGTTGGACCGACTTGCTTACCACCACGGTGCACTGCGCGCAGGGCCCAAAAGCACAAACCCCTGGTGCAGACCTTGATTTGTGGCGGCATGCCCCCAAATCCCGCGCGTACCGCTTCACTCACCTTCAGACCAAGACATGTCAGACCACAGCCAAACCACCCCGCCCCAGAGCGCCCCCGCCCCCGAAGAAGTCGAAGCCGCCATGGCTGCCCACGCCTCTGACGAGCTGGCTCGCCTGCAAGGCGAGCTGGCCGAGCTGAAGGCCAAAAGCGCCGATCTGGCCGACCAGTTCCTGCGCGCCAAGGCCGAGGCCGAGAACGCCCGCCGCCGCGCCGAAGACGAGGTTTCCAAGGCCCGTAAATTCGGTATCGAGAGTTTTGCCGAGAGCCTGCTGCCCGTGGCCGACAGCCTGGATGCCGCCCTGGCCATCAAGGAAGCCACGCCCCAGCAGCTGCGCGAAGGCGCCGACGCCACCCTGCGCCAGCTGACGTCGGCACTGGAGCGCAACAAGGTGATTGCCATCAACCCTGCCGCTGGCGCCAAGTTCGATCCGCACCAGCACCAGGCCATCAGCGTGGTGCCTGCCGAGCAGGAAGCCAACACCGTGGTGGCTGTGCTGCAAAAGGGCTATGTGATCGCCGAGCGCGTGCTGCGTCCGGCCCTGGTCACGGTGACGGCTCCCAAGTAAGCCTCAAAAAAATCGACCCGGAAGACTTGAACCACACCAAGTTATCCACAAGTTACTAGCCATCCAAACCATTCAAGCATTCGGAGAAAAATCATGGGAAGAATCATCGGCATTGACCTGGGTACGACCAACAGCTGCGTCTCCATCATGGAGGGCAACACGACCCGCGTGATCGAAAACAGCGAAGGTGCACGCACCACGCCCTCCATCGTGGCCTACCAGGAAGACGGCGAGATCCTCGTCGGCGCCTCGGCCAAGCGCCAGGCAGTGACCAACCCCAAGAACACGCTGTACGCCGTCAAGCGCCTGATCGGCCGCAAGTTCACCGAAAAAGAAGTGCAAAAGGACATCGACCTGATGCCCTACAAGATCGTGGCCGCCGACAACGGCGACGCATGGATCGAAGTGCGCGGCAACAAGCTGTCAGCCCAGCAAGTGTCTGCTGACATTCTGCGCAAGATGAAGAAGACGGCTGAAGACTACCTGGGCGAGCCCGTGACGGAAGCCGTCATCACCGTGCCAGCCTACTTCAATGACGCACAGCGCCAGGCCACCAAGGACGCTGGCCGCATTGCGGGCCTGGACGTCAAGCGCATCATCAACGAGCCCACCGCTGCAGCCTTGGCCTTTGGCCTGGACAAGCAGGAAAAGGGCGACCGCAAGATCGCTGTGTATGACCTGGGTGGCGGCACGTTTGACGTGTCCATCATCGAAATCGCCGACGTGGACGGCGAAAAGCAGTTCGAAGTGCTGTCGACCAACGGCGACACCTTCCTGGGCGGCGAAGACTTCGACCAGCGCATCATCGACTTCATCATTGACGAGTTCAAGAAGGAGTCGGGCGTCAACCTCAAGAATGACGTGCTGGCCCTGCAGCGCCTGAAGGAAGCCGCCGAAAAGGCCAAGATCGAACTGTCGAACTCGGCCTCGACCGACATCAACCTGCCCTACATCACGGCAGACGCATCGGGCCCCAAGCACCTGAACATCAAGCTGACCCGCGCCAAGCTGGAACAACTGGTGGAAGAGCTGATCGAGCGCACCATCGCTCCTTGCCGCACGGCCATCAAGGACGCTGGCGTGTCGGTGTCCGACATCCATGACGTGATCCTGGTCGGCGGCATGACCCGCATGCCCAAGGTGCAGGAGAAGGTCAAGGAATTCTTCGGCAAGGACCCCCGCAAGGACGTGAACCCTGACGAAGCCGTGGCCGTGGGTGCAGCCATCCAGGGCCAGGTGCTGTCGGGCGACCGCAAGGACGTGCTGCTGCTGGATGTGACCCCCCTGTCTCTGGGCATCGAGACCCTGGGCGGCGTCATGACCAAGATGATCACCAAGAACACCACGATCCCGACGAAGTTCGCGCAGACCTTCTCGACAGCCGACGACAACCAGCCCGCCGTGACGATCAAGGTGTTCCAGGGTGAGCGCGAGATGGCCTCGGGCAACAAGCTGCTGGGCGAGTTCAACCTGGAAGGCATCCCGCCCGCAGCGCGCGGCGTGCCGCAGATCGAAGTGTCGTTCGACATTGACGCCAACGGTATCCTGCACGTGGGCGCCAAGGACAAGGGCACCGGCAAGGAAAACAAGATCACCATCAAGGCCAGCTCCGGCCTGTCGGAAGAAGAAATCCAGAAGATGGTGAAGGACGCCGAGCTGAACGCTGCGGACGACAAGAAGAAGCTGGAACTGGTGCAGGCCAAGAACCAGGGTGAAGCTGCCGTGCACAGCGTGAACAAGAGCCTGGCCGAGCATGGCGACAAGCTCGACGCTGGCGAAAAGGACGCGATCACGGCCGCCGTGAAGGCCCTGGAAGACGCCCTCAAGGGCGAGGACAAGGCCTCCATCGACGAGAAGACCACGGCCCTGATGGCCGCCAGCCAGAAGCTGGGCGAGAAGATGTACGCCGAGTCCCAGGCTGCAAAAGCCGCCCAGGCCGCCGGTGGCGCCGACGCGGCAGGTGCCTCGGCCTCCGCTTCTTCGGCCAAGCCCGCTGACGACGACAACGTTGTCGATGCCGAAGTGAAGGAAGTCAAGAAGGGCTGAGCGAGCCCCCGTTGACCCGAGCCGCCGCGCAATGCCCACAGGGGCTGCGCGGCGTTCCTGTTCCAACCGGGTTCTGAATCACTATGTCCAAACGAGACTTTTACGAAATCCTGGGCGTTCCGAAAAACGCCTCGGACGAAGAAATCAAGAAAGCCTATCGCAAGCTGGCGATGAAGCACCACCCTGACCGCAACCAGGGGGATGCAGCCAAGCCTGCCGAAGAGAAGTTCAAGGAGGCCAAGGAAGCCTACGAGATGCTCTCCGACCCGCAAAAGCGCGCTGCCTACGACCAGTACGGCCACGCCGGGGTGGACCCCAACATGCGCGGCCCCGGCGGCGCAGGGGCAGAAGGCTTTGGCGGTTTTGCAGAGGCCTTCGGCGACATCTTCGGCGACATGTTTGGCCAGCAGGGCGGACGTGGGCGCGGTGCCGGTGGCCGCCAGGTGTACCGGGGCAGCGACCTCAGCTACGCCATGGAGATCACGCTGGAAGAAGCCGCACGCGGCAAGGACGCGCAGATCCGCATTCCGTCGTGGGAGAGCTGTGACACCTGCCACGGCAGCGGTGCCAAGCCCGGTACCAGCGCCAAGACCTGCGGCACCTGCCAGGGCGCGGGCACGGTGCAGATGCGCCAGGGCTTCTTCAGCGTGCAGCAGACCTGCCCGCACTGCCGCGGCACGGGCAAGATCATTCCCGAGCCTTGCACCACTTGCCACGGCCAGGGCAAGCTCAAGAAGCAAAAAACGCTGGAAGTGAAGATCCCTGCAGGCATCGACGACGGCATGCGCATCCGCTCCACCGGCAATGGCGAGCCGGGTACCAACGGCGGCCCGCCGGGCGACCTGTACATCGAGATCCGACTGAAGAAGCACGACATCTTCGAGCGCGATGGCGACGACCTGCACTGCCAGGTGCCGGTGAGCTTCATCACGGCCGCACTGGGTGGCGAGATCGAAGTGCCCACGCTCGCGGGCAAGGCGGCCATCGACATCCCCGAAGGCACGCAGGCCGGCAAGCAGTTCCGCCTGCGCGGCAAGGGCATCAAAGGCGTGCGCGCCAGCTACCCGGGCGACCTGTACTGCCACATCGCGGTGGAAACACCGGTCAAGCTGACCGAACACCAGCGCAAGCTGCTGCGCGAGCTGGAAGATTCGCTCAAAAAGGGCGGTGCCCGCCACTCGCCCAGCGGCGAGAGCTGGACGGACCGGTTGAAGAACTTCTTCAGCTGACGCGGCTGCGCAGCCGCCTCCAAGAAACCGCCCTCGGCCTCACGGCCCGGGCGGTTTTTTCATGCGCGCTGCGGGCGGCAAGGCCAGCCCCGTGGCCTTGCCCGGCCGCTCGTGCTGGGGCGCACGGTAGAACCCCAGGATGCGGCGCACGTACTCGCGCGTCTCGCTGTAGGGCGGCACGCCGCCATGGCGCTCCACCGCTTTCTCACCCGCGTTGTAAGCGGCCGATGCCAGTGCCACGTCCCCCCCAAAACGGTCCAGCAGCCAGCGCAGGTAGGTCAGCCCGCCACGCACGTTCTGCTCGGGGTTCCACACGTCGCGCACGCCAAAACGCTCTGCCGTCTCGGGGATCAGCTGCATCAGCCCCTGTGCGTTCTTGGGCGACAGCGCCCGGGCCTGGAAGTTGGATTCCGACCGCACGATGGCCAGCGCCAAGCGCGGGTCCACCTCAAAGCGGGGGGCGAGCCGCTGCACCAGTTCAGCGTGGCGGCGTTTGTCATCGGGCAGGTTGCTGACATAGCGGTCCACCACCTCGTGGGGCACGACCTCCTGGGCAGAATCGCGCACTTCCAGCCGGGGCGCCTCGCCCGTGGTGAGGCAGTCTGGCATCTGGTCGCCCGGCGCCAGGCCTTCAGCCAGGCTGCGCGCCTTCTCATGCCCCCGCTGCGCAGCCAGCGCCAACAAGGTGGCGGCTGCCGCCGGGTCAGGCACCACATCGCGCCCCCGCATCAGCAGGCGGCCCAGGCGATATTGAGCTTCCACACTGCCATAGCGCGCGGCATCGCAGTACCGCTGCGCGGCACGGTGCGGCTGGCGCCGCACTTCGGCCTCGTAGCCCTCCTCCAGCCAGCGCGACAGCACAGGGGGTTCGTCGGCCCATTCGGGCGGGTCGTCCAGCGGCTGCGCGCGCGCCTGCCACCCGCCGGCCAGCAAAACAATTGCCAGCAAGGCGCCATGGGCGTGACAGGAAAACCGGGGCTGCATACCTCAACCTGTTGGATGAAGGTCCCGCCAAAACGGGGCATCAGGAGATGGGCTGCCCACTGTAGTACCGCCGGAGGATTTGCAACAGAAAAACATTGCCAGCGGCAATTTCTTGATCTGAGGCAAGAATCCACCCGCCAGCGGTAGCCCCCAACCCCCCTGCGCCGTAGCATGAAAGCCCGCCAAGCGGTCTTTGGGGGCCGCCATCCGGGAAAAGGCAACAACGGGACAAGGGGCATCGGCATGAACGTCAACATCACCTTTCTGGGCGGCTCGGGCACGGTCACCGGCTCCAAGTACCTGGTGCGCCACAACGGCAAGAGCCTGCTGGTGGACTGCGGCCTGTTCCAGGGCTACAAGCAGCTGCGCCTGCGCAACTGGCAGCCCCTGCCCGTCACGCCCCACCAGATCGACGCCGTGGTGCTCACCCACGCCCACCTGGACCACAGCGGCTACCTGCCCCTGCTGGCGCGCGACGGCTATACCCATGCCATCCACTGCACGCCGGGCACGCGTGACCTGTGCACCATCCTGCTGCCCGACAGCGGGCACCTGCAGGAGGAGGATGCCGCCTTCCTCAACCGCCACCAGCTCAGCAGCCACAGCCCGGCCCTGCCGCTGTACACCCGGCTGGATGCGCTGCACTGCCTCAAGCAGTTCCAGACCCATGCCTTCCACAAGGCCTTCGAGCCCCTGCCCGGCTGGCGCGTCACGTTCTCTCCGGCAGGCCACATCCTGGGCGCGGCCAGCGTGCTGCTGGAGGTGGGCGGGCGGCGCATCCTGTTCTCGGGCGACCTGGGGCGACCCGACGACCTGCTGATGAACCCGCCCGATGCCCCGCCCCCGGCCGACACGGTGCTGATCGAATCCACCTACGGCGACCGCGAACACCCGCCCGAAGGCCTGCTGGATGAACTGGGCCCTGCCCTGCAGCGGCTGGCCGCGCGCGGCGGCACGGCCGTGGTGCCGGTGTTTGCCGTGGGCCGTGCCCAGGTTGTGCTGCACGCCATTGGCCTGCTCAAGGCGCAAGGCGTGGTGCCTGCCTCGCTCAAGGTGTTTCTGGACAGCCCCATGGCCGTGAGCACCACAGGCCTGTTCCAGCACCACATGCAGGAGCACCGCCTGAACGGCCGCGAGGTGCAGGCGCTGGAGCATGGCGCCACCATGGTCCAGACGCCCGAACAATCCAAGAGCCTGGCCCGGCTGCATGGCCCCATGGTCATCCTGTCGGCCAGCGGCATGGCCACCGGGGGACGCGTGCTGCACCACCTGGCGCTGCACGCGGGCGACCACCGCAACATGGTCATCCTGACCGGCCACCAGGCGCCAGGCACGCGCGGCGCGCGCTTGGCCGAGGGCGAAAAGACCATCCGCATCCACGGCCAGGACGTGGCCGTGCGCGCCGAAGTGGTGCGGCTGTCGTCCGCCTCGGCCCACGCCGACGGCAACCAGCTCATCGCCTGGCTGCGCAGCATGGGCCATGCACCCGACCAGGTGTATGTGGTGCATGGCGAAATGGGCGCCGCCGACCACCTGCGCCAGCGCATCGCGCACGAACTGCGCTGGAATGCGGCGGTGCCAGAGCACGGCAGCACCTGCGTGGCCTGAGAAGGTGTGAACGAACCCGCCCCTGCGCAGCGGGCAAACCGCAGACGGGCAACCCAGCCATCGCGCATGGCGATGGCGAACAACGAATAATGGGGAGAAAATAACTATCCTTCTCATTTCGAGAAGACAAACGCCCCATGAAAAGCTCCGAGCGCAGTTTTGCGCGCCGTACCGACCTCACCTCGCTGCAACTGTTTGTGGCGGTGTGCGAGCTCGGCAGCATCGGCCGCGCGGCCGAGCGCGAATTCATTGCCGCATCGGCCGTCAGCAAGCGCCTGTCGGACCTGGAAACCGCCGTGGACACAGCCCTGCTGTACCGCCACAGCCGGGGCGTGACGCTCACCCCCGCAGGCGAGAGCCTGCTGCACCACGCGCGCACCGTGCTGTTTGGCCTTGAGCGCATGCAAGGAGAGCTGAGCGAATACGCCGACGGCGTGCGCGGCCATGTGCGCATGCACGCCAACATCTCGGCGATCTTCCAGTTTTTGCCCGAAGACCTGGGCGCGTTTGCCCGCGAGCACAGCCAGATCAAGATCGACCTGCAGGAGCACCTCTCCAGCGACGTGCTGCACGCCGTGCAGGAAGGCGCGGCCGACCTGGGTATCTGCAACATCGGCATGGCCAGCGCGGGGGGCAGCCCCGCCCTGCAAAGCCGCCCCTACCGGTCCGACCGTTTGATGCTTGTAGTGCCCTCTGGGCACGCCCTGTCTGCTCAGGAAGCTATCAATTTTGAAGAAGTGCTGGACTGGGACATTGTGGGCCTGCATGCCAACAGCAGCATCAGCCTGGCCATGCGCGCCGCCGCCGCCGCTGCCGGGCGCCCGCTGCGCCAGCGCATCCAGGTCACGGGGCTCGATGCCATGTGCCGCATGATCGACAACGGCCTGGGCGTGGGCCTGCTGCCCGACCGGGCCTTTGCGCTCATGCGCGGCGTGGGCCAGCTGCAGGCCATCCCGCTGACCGACGCCTGGGCCCACCGCGAACTGCGGGTGGTGGCCCGCGACTTTGAGGCCCTGCCGATCACGGCGCGCCTGCTGGTGGAACACCTCGCGCCACGGCCCGACCTGGCGCCAGTGAACCAAGCCCCCGACACTAAAATCCAATCCCCCACCTGAAAGTAGAAAGCCACGCCATGGGACGCACCCTGTACGACAAGATCTGGGACGAGCATGTCGTCCACACCGAAGAGGACGGCACCTCCATCCTCTACATCGACCGCCACCTGGTGCACGAAGTCACCAGCCCGCAGGCTTTTGAAGGCCTGCGCGAGGCGGGCCGCAAGGTCTGGCGCATGAGTTCCATCGTGGGCACGGCCGACCACAACACGCCCACCACGGGCTGGGAAAACGGCTACGACGGCATCACCGACCCCATCAGCAAAGAGCAGATCACCACGCTGAACGACAACATGGCGACGATCTCGCCCGCCGCGTTTTTCCCCTTCATGCACAAGCGCCAGGGCATCGTGCACGTGATCGGCCCTGAAAACGGCGCCACCCTGCCCGGCATGACCGTGGTGTGCGGCGACAGCCATACCAGCACGCACGGCGCTTTCGGTGCACTGGCCCACGGCATCGGCACCTCCGAGGTCGAACACGTGATGGCCACCCAGACCCTGCTGGCCAAGAAGGCCAAGAACATGCTGGTGCAGGTGGACGGCACGCTCGCCAAGGGCGTGACCCCCAAGGATGTGGTGCTGGCCATCATCGGCAAGATCGGCACGGCGGGCGGCACGGGCTACACCATCGAATTTGCAGGCTCCGTCTTCCGCGCCATGAGCATGGAAGGCCGCATGACCGTATGCAACATGGCCATCGAAGGCGGCGCGCGCGCAGGCCTGGTGGCGGTGGATGAGAAGACCATTGAATACGTCAAGGGCCGCCCCCTTTCACCCACCGGCGTGGAATGGGACCAGGCCGTGGCGTACTGGAAGACGCTGCACTCTGACGCCGACGCGCAGTTCGACACCGTGGTCAAGCTCGACGCGGCCGAGATCCAGCCGCAAGTGACCTGGGGCACCTCACCCGAAATGGTGCTGGGCATCGACGCCCGCGTGCCCGATCCGGACAAGGAAAAAGACGCCAACAAGCGCGGCGCCATCGAGCGTGCGTTGACCTACATGGACCTGCAGCCCGGCAAGGCCATCAACGACATCACCATCGACAAGGTGTTCATCGGCTCGTGCACCAACAGCCGCATCGAAGACATGCGCGAAGCCGCCGCCGTGGTGAAAAACCTGGGCCGCAAGGTGGCCAGCAATGTGAAGCTGGCCATGGTGGTGCCCGGCTCGGGCCTCGTCAAAGAGCAGGCCGAGCGCGAGGGTCTGGACCAGATCTTCAAGGCTGCAGGCTTTGAGTGGCGCGAGCCCGGCTGCAGCATGTGCCTGGCCATGAACGCCGACCGCCTGGAGCCCGGCGAGCGCTGTGCCAGCACCAGCAACCGCAACTTCGAAGGCCGCCAGGGCGCTGGTGGCCGCACCCATCTCGTCAGCCCCGCCATGGCCGCTGCTGCTGCCGTGCACGGCCATTTTGTGGACATTCGCCAATTCGCCTGAAGGAGCACGCCATGAAGAAAATTGCCGCAACCCTCATCGCACTGTCTGCCGCCCTGCTGCTGGCCGGATGCAACACCGTCAAGGGCGTGGGCCAGGACGTTCAACGCGCGGGGGGCGCGCTCGAACGCGCCGCCAACAAGTAACAAGGCACCCATGCAGAAATTCACCTTACTCAAGGGCCTGGTGGCCCCGATGGACCGCGAGAACGTCGATACCGACGCGATCATCCCCAAGCAATTCCTCAAGTCGATCAAGAAGACGGGCTTTGGCCCCAACCTGTTTGACGAGTGGCGCTACCTGGACAAGGGCGAGCCCGGCATCCCCGAAAGCCAGCGCAAGCCCAACCCCGACTTCGTGCTGAACCTGCCGCGCTACAAAGGCGCCAGCATCCTGATCGCGCGCAAGAACTTTGGCTGCGGATCCAGCCGCGAACACGCCCCCTGGGCGCTGGACCAATTCGGCTTTCGCGCCGTGATCGCGCCCAGCTTTGCCGACATCTTCTTCAACAACTGCTTCAAGAACGGCCTCTTGCCCATCGTGCTGCCCGAGGCCACCGTGGCCCAGCTGTTCGACGAAGTGGCGGCCTTCCCCGGCTACCAGCTCACCATTGACCTGGAACGCCAGGTGGTCGTGCGCCCGCAGGGCGAGGAAATCCCGTTCGACGTGATCGCCTTCCGCAAATACTGCCTGCTCAACGGCTTTGATGACATCGGCCTGACCCTGCGCCAGTCCGACAAGATCCGCGCTTTTGAAGCAGAGCGCCTGGCCACCAAGCCCTGGCTGGCGCACACCATGGTGTCCTGAGCCCCCCAATACCCATCAAAATGGCCGTTTGCGCGCAACCATATTGCCCAAGCAGCTATCAAAACAGAAGCAAACCAATGAAAATCGCAGTTCTGCCGGGTGACGGCATTGGCACCGAAATCGTCGCTGAGGCCGTCAAGGTCCTGAAGGCGCTCGACCTGAAGTTCGAGATGGAATCCGCCCTGGTCGGCGGCGCCGCCTACGAAGCCCACGGCCACCCGCTGCCCGAGTCCACGCTCAAGCTCGCCAAGGAAGCTGACGCCATCCTGTTCGGCGCCGTGGGCGACTGGAAGTACGACAAGCTCGACCGCCCCCTGCGCCCCGAGCAGGCCATCCTGGGCCTGCGCAAGAACCTGGGCCTGTTCGCCAACTTCCGCCCCGCCATCTGCTACGAGCAGCTGGTGGGTGCATCCAGCCTCAAGCCCGAGCTGATTGCGGGCCTGGACATCCTCATCATCCGCGAGCTGACCGGCGACATCTACTTCGGCCAGCCGCGCGGCCGCCGTGTGGCCACCGACGGCCACTTCCCCGGTGCCGAAGAAGCGTTTGACACCATGCGCTACAGCCGCCCCGAGATCGAGCGCATCGCCCACGTCGCCTTCCAGGCCGCGCGCAAGCGCAACAAGAAGGTCACCAGCGTGGACAAGGCCAACGTGCTCGAAACCTTCCAGTTCTGGAAGGACGTGGTCACCGACGTGCACAAGGAATATCCTGACGTCGAACTGCAGCACATGTACGTGGACAACGCCGCCATGCAACTGGTCAAGGCGCCCAAGGCGTTTGACGTGGTGGTCACGGGCAACATGTTCGGCGACATCCTGTCGGACGAAGCCTCCATGCTCACCGGCTCCATCGGCATGCTGCCTTCGGCCAGCCTGAACAGCAGCAACCAGGGCCTGTACGAGCCCAGCCACGGCAGCGCCCCCGACATCGCGGGCAAGGGCGTGGCCAACCCGCTGGCCACCATCCTCTCGGCCGCGATGATGCTGCGCTTCAGCTTGAACCAGGAAGCCGCAGCCCAGCGCATCGAAGCCGCCGTGCAGAAGGTGCTGGCCCAGGGCCTGCGCACGCCCGACATCTACAGCGAAGGCACTACCAAGGTGGGCACGGCGCAGATGGGTGATGCCGTGGTGAAGGCGCTGGCCGCCCAGTGATCCGGTGGATGCAGGCCTGCCGGGCCTGCCCCTTCCCCAAAAAGCGCCGCAATGCGGCGCTTTTTCATGGGCGCACCCATCCAGCTGTGTCCTGAAAGCATCGCCAGGCCCGGTAAATCTGGGCAAAAAGCGCTCAAAACACGGTGATGGGGCCCGATCCGCTACAATCCCGCCTTATGTTTGCCGCCCGCCCGTTCGACCTGAACACCGCTACTGCCGCCCTGGCAGGCGTGGCTGTGCGCGCAATCACCACCAAAACCACGACCATTAAGGGCTGACCCAGCTCCGGTATCGTCGTGCGCCCTCCCTGGCCCAGACGAGCCGGGGCAAAAGTCAGTCCCGGTCGGGCACTGTTTCTTACACTGAAAAGGGGCGTTGAAATGAGCAAGTTGGTAGGGTTGGTCGGCTGGCGTGGCATGGTCGGCTCGGTCCTGATGGACCGCATGGAACAAGAGAAGGACTTCGATCTGATCGAACCCATGTTCTTCTCCACCTCGAACACAGGCGGCAAGGCCCCTGCCCAGGCCAAGAACGAGACTGCCCTGCAGGACGCGTTCAACATCGAGGCCCTCAAGCGCTGCGAAATCATCATCACCGCCCAGGGCGGCGACTACACCAACGAGGTGTACCCCAAGCTGCGCGCTGCGGGCTGGAACGGCCACTGGATCGACGCAGCCTCCTCCCTGCGCATGGAGAAGAACGCGGTCATCGTGCTTGACCCGGTGAACATGCCGGTCATCAAGAACGCGCTCGCCAACGGCGGCAAGGACTGGATCGGCGGCAACTGCACCGTGAGCTGCATGCTGATGGGCGTGGGTGCGCTGTACAAGGCGGGCCTGGTCGAGTGGATGAGCACCCAGACCTACCAAGCCGCCAGCGGCGGCGGCGCCCAGCACATGCGTGAGCTGCTCACCCAGTACGGCACGCTGAACGCCGAAGTCGCGGACCTGCTCCATGATCCCAAGAGCGCCATCCTGGAAATCGACCGCAAGGTGATCGCCAAGCAACGTGCCCTGACCGGTGCCGAGACCGCCAACTTCGGTGTGCCGCTGGGCGGCAGCCTGATCCCCTGGATCGACAAGGACCTGGGCAACGGCATGTCCAAGGAAGAATGGAAAGGCATGGCCGAGACCAACAAGATCCTGGGCCAGGGCGAAGGTTTCAGCACCGCCGCCATCCCCGTGGACGGCTTCTGCGTGCGCGTGGGCGCCATGCGCTGCCACAGCCAGGCACTGACCTTCAAACTCAAGAAGGACGTGCCCGTGGCCGACATCGAAGCCATGATCGCCGCCGACAACGAATGGGTGAAGGTGGTGCCCAACACCCGTGAAGCGACCATCCAGGACCTGACCCCCGTGGCTGTGACCGGCACCATGACCATCCCCGTGGGCCGCATCCGCAAGCTGGCCATGGGCCCTGAATACGTGGGCGCCTTCACCATCGGCGACCAGCTGCTGTGGGGCGCTGCCGAGCCGCTGCGCCGCATGCTGCGCATCCTGCTGGACGCGTGATTCCAGGGCCAAATGGCCCTCTTCCCAAAGCGCGCATACCCCCGTGTGCGCGCTTTTTTACGTCCAGACACCAGACACACTCCGTTACGGGACGTTGGCAATTGGCAACAACCGGATGCCCCAAGTTGGGGCCCCGGCACCCCTCTCAAAGCTTCGGCGCCACCTCAGCTTGTCAGTGCAAAACATTGATGCTATGGTGCTTTTTACATATTTTCACGCGCCGGGGCGGGACCAGACCATGACAAAAAAAGCACCGCTCGTCCGAGCCGCACAAAATCCTCATCAGTTGTTGGCAAACATGCATCGTTGGAAATTCTCTGTCCTGGCGGCTGCGGCCGTGGCTTGCTCTGGTTTTTACGCCAGCGATGCATCAGCCCTGGCACTGGGCCGTATCACCGTGCAATCGGCCCTGGGCGAACCCCTGCGCGCAGAAATCGACCTGCCCCAGATCACCCCGGCCGAAGCCGACACGCTGCGCGCCACTGCCGCCGCCCCCGAAGTGTTCCGCGCCCAGGGCATGGAATACACCCAGGCCATGAACAACCTGCAGATCCAGCTGCAGCGCCGCCCCGACGGCACGGCAGTGTTGCGCCTGACCAGTGATCGCCCAGTGAACGAACCCTTCCTGGATCTGGTGCTGGATGCCAATTGGGGCACCGGCCGCCTGGTGCGCAGCTACACCATGCTGTTCGACCCGCCAGCCCTGCGCCGCCCTGCGCCTGCGGTTACAGCCTCGCCCCAGATTTCCGCTCCCGCAGTGCAAGCCTCGCCTGCCGTGCGCGCACCAGCCGCCCCAAGACCCACCGAATCCGCCGCCGCACCGGCTGCGCCCCGCCCTGCAGCCCCACCACGCCCCACCCCCACGGATGGCGTCACCGTCCAGGCTGGCGATACGGCCGGCCGCATCGCCAATAGCTACAAGCCCGCAGGCGTGTCATTGGACCAAATGCTGGTCGCCATGATGCGCGCCAACCCCGACGCGTTCATCCAGGGCAACGTCAATCGCATCAAGGCGGGCGCTGTGCTGCAAATGCCCGACGAGGCCGCAGCCCAGTCCACCACAGCCCCCGAGGCACGCCAGATCCTCGCAGCACAGGCACGTGACTTCAACGATTTCCGCCGCAAGCTCGCTGGCGCGGCCCCATCCACTGAAGTGGCTGCCGCACAACGCTCGGCCTCTGGCTCTGTACAAACCCGGGTGGAAGACAAAAAACCCGCCACGGCGGCACCCGACAAGCTCACGCTCTCCAAGGGCTCCGTAAAGGGACAAAAGGCCGCAGAAGAGCAGGTCGCCAAGGACAAACAGGCGGGCGAAGCCGCCACCCGGATGGCCGAGCTGTCCAAGAACATCACCGACCTGAACAAGCTGGGCGCAGCCTCGTCCGCCACGGGTGGCAGCGCGGCCCCTGCAGCTGCTGGCGCTGCCAGTGCCCCCGCAGGCGTAGCTGTGCAAGCACCCGCCGTACCCGCCACGCCGACAGCCCCGCCCGCCCCAGAGGCACCAGCATCGGCATCTGCAGCCGCAGCCAGCGCCCCTGCAGAAGCGTCTGTGCCCGCCGAAGCGGCAGCTTCGGCACCTGCAGCCGAAGCATCTGCCCCTGCACCGGCTCCAGCCCCGGCGCCGGCACCCGTGCCAGCCCCGGCCCCCGCACCGGTCGAAGAGCCTAGCTTCCTGGCCGGTCTGATGGACGATCCACTGCTGCCGATCGGTGGCGGTATCTTGCTGGCAGGCCTGCTGGGGTATGGCGCCTATCGCGTCGTCCAGCGTCGCCGCCAGAACAACGGCGTGGACAGCTCTTTCCTGGAAAGCCGCATCCAGCCCGACTCCTTCTTTGGCGCCAGTGGCGGCCAGCGCGTGGACACGGCCAACAGCGACATGACCACCGGCTCGTCCATGGCCTATTCGCCGAGCCAGCTGGACGCCGGCGGTGATGTGGACCCCGTGGCCGAGGCCGATGTCTACCTGGCCTATGGCCGTGACCTGCAGGCCGAAGAAATTCTCAAAGAAGCTGTCCGCCACAACCCGGGCCGTGTTTCCGTGCACGTCAAGCTGGGTGAAATCTACGCCAAACGCCAGGACCGCAAGGCCCTGGAGGCCGTGGCCGGCGAGGTCTTCAAGCTGACCCAGGGCGAGGGCCCGGACTGGGCACGCATCGCCGAACTGGGTCGCGACCTGGAACCCGACAACCGCCTGTACCAACCTGGCGGCCGCCCCGGCATGGGCGAAGACGAGTCGCCGTCGCTGCCCCCTGGCGGCTTCCCCAGCACATTCACCGGCGCGGGCAGCCCTGCTGCAGCCTTGCCACCCGACCTGGACCTAGATCTCGACCTGGATCTGCCCGATGACGCGTTGACCGACGCACCTCCCGCTGCCCCCGGCGGATTTGCTGCGGCGGCGGCCGCTGCCACCGGCGCCCGTGGCAACACGCCATCGGACGCGGATGAGCCCCCCACACTGCGCCCCGAACTGGATCTACCCCCACCGTCCGCAGAACCTCCCGCCGCATGGAACAGCCCCGACACGTCGCCCAGCCCCATGGCGCCCCCTCCGGTGGCCGACCTGGACTTCCCCAGCGCTGACGATCTGAGCATGGCCCCTTCCGGCCCCATTCCGCTGACGGGTGACGCCAAGGACTCTGGCCCCATGGAATTCGACCTGGGCGAGCTGTCTCTGGACTTGAACGCCCCCACCAAGCCCATGGCCGCCCCCGCAGCCAAGGCGCCAGCCCCGGTGGCCGACTCCTCGGACGACGGCTCCGCTGCAGCGCAGGACGACCCCTTGGCCACCAAACTGGCACTGGCAGAAGAGTTCAACGCCATTGGCGATACCGACGGTGCCCGCACGCTGATTGAAGAGGTGGTTGCGGAATCCAGCGGCGCACTCAAGACCCGCGCCCAGCGCATGCTGGCCGAACTGGGCTGATGCTGCCCTCTCAGGCACGCACAACCCCACCCACCCCGTCCCCAGACCACCCCATGACGCGGGTGGCACTGGGTGTGAGCTACAACGGCCAGGCCTACAGTGGCTGGCAAAGCCAGCTGTCGGGCAACACGGTTCAGGACAAACTCGAAGCGGCCCTGGGCCGCTTTGCCACGCACCCCGTGGGCACCCTGTGTGCTGGCCGCACCGATGCGGGGGTGCATGGACTGATGCAGGTGGTGCACTTTGACACTCCGCTTCAGCGGCCTGCATCGTCTTGGGTGCGGGGCACCAACACCTTTCTCCCGGCCGACATAGCCGTTCAGTGGGCGCAGCCCGTCCCATCGGATTTCCACGCCCGCGCCAGCGCCGTGGCGCGTCGCTATGCCTACGTGCTCTTGCAATCGCCTGTGCGGCCGAGCGTGGATGCCGGGCGCGTGGGCTGGGTGTTCCACCCGCTGGACCACAACGCCATGCGGCAGGCGGCCGACATTCTGCTGGGAGAGCACGACTTCACGTCCTTTCGCGCCTCTGCCTGCCAGGCCAAGTCGCCCATCAAGACGCTGCATCGCATCGACATCACCCGCCGGGGCCTGAGCGCCCCCCACCCGGAACTGGGCTGGAGCCCCTGTTACTGGCGCTTTGAGTTCGAAGCCAACGCTTTTCTGCACCACATGATCCGCAACATCATGGGCTGCCTGATTGCCGTGGGCCGGGGAGACCAGTCGCCCGAATGGATGGCTCAGGTGCTGGCCGCCCAGTCACGCGACGCGGCCGCACCAACGTTTTCGCCCGACGGGCTGTATTTTCAGGGCCCGGTCTACGAAGCCCGCTGGGGCCTGCCCCAGCGCACGGCTGCGTATGATTGGCTGCCATGAAAGCCCAAGACATTGCCCCCCCCCCCCCGCCCGCACCCGCATCAAGATCTGCGGCCTGACCCGCGAGGAGGACGTGGATGCAGCCGTGGCCGCAGGTGCCGACGCGATCGGCTTTGTGCTCTATGCCCCGAGCCCCCGTGCGGTCACTCCGGCGCGCGCAGCCCAGCTGGCCAAACGCCTGCCTCCGTTTGTGACCCCGGTGCTGCTCTGTGTGAACGAGACCGCTACAAATGTGATAGCTGCAAGCGCTTTAGTAGCAGGCGCAACCATCCAATTTCATGGTGATGAATCGCCCGAAGACTGCTTGGCAGCCACCAGCCAGGGCGCCAGGCCCTACTTGCGCGCAGCACGCATTCCCCTGGGTGATGGTGCCGCCCGATTCGACCTCGTAAAATACGCGAACGATTATTCTCACGCCCAGGCCATCCTGCTCGACGCCCATGTCGAAGGTTATGGCGGCGGCGGCAAGGCATTCAATTGGTCACTCCTTCCACCAAGCGTCAGCTCTCACCTCGTTTTGTCTGGTGGACTCACGCCTGCAAACGTGACCGATGGCATTTTGCAAGTCCGCCCGCGTTGCAAAACGCTGGCGGTTGATGTCAGCTCCGGCGTCGAGGCCACGGACCCGAACAGTCCCGATGGTCAGCCCCTGAAGGGCATCAAGGACGCCGGAAAGATCGAGCGCTTCATCGCCGCCGTGCGCGCGGCCGATGTCCAACTTGCAAAGAACCCTCATGAATTCCTATCAGCAACCTGATGCTTCAGGCCACTTCGGCCCCTACGGCGGCAGCTTCGTCAGCGAAACCCTCACCCACGCGATCCAGGAACTGCGCGACGCCTACGCCCGCTACCAGAACGACCCGGATTTCCTGGCCGAATTCGCGTACGAACTCAAGCACTTCGTGGGCCGCCCCTCGCCGGTCTATCACGCAGCCCGCACCAGCCGCGAGCTGGGTGGCGCGCAGATCTACCTCAAGCGCGAAGACCTCAACCACACCGGCGCCCACAAGATCAACAACGTGATCGGCCAGGCCATGCTGGCCAAGCGCATGGGCAAGCCCCGCGTGATCGCCGAGACAGGCGCCGGCCAACACGGCGTGGCCACGGCCACCATCTGCGCGCGCTACGGCCTCGAATGTGTGGTCTACATGGGCTCCGAGGACGTCAAGCGCCAGAGCCCCAACGTCTTCCGCATGAAGCTGCTGGGCGCCACCGTGGTGCCCGTCGAATCGGGCAGCAAGACGCTGAAAGACGCGCTCAACGAAGCCATGCGCGACTGGGTGGCCAACGTGGACAACACCTTCTACATCATCGGCACAGTGGCAGGCCCGCACCCCTACCCGATGATGGTGCGAGACTTCCAGAGCGTGATCGGCAAGGAATCCATCGAACAAATGCCCGCCATGCTGGCAGAGCAGAAGATCGCGGCCGAGCAGCCCGACGCCGTGATCGCCTGCGTGGGCGGCGGCAGCAACGCCATGGGCATCTTCCACCCCTACATCCCGTTCGAGAAGACGCGCCTGATCGGCGTGGAGGCGGCCGGTGAGGGCCTGGACAGCGGCAAGCACTCGGCATCGCTGCAACGCGGCAGCTCGGGCGTGCTGCACGGCAACCGCACCTTCATCCTGCAGGACGCCAATGGTCAGATCACCGAAACACACAGCATCAGCGCGGGCCTGGACTACCCCGGCGTGGGCCCCGAGCACGCCTGGTTGCAGGAGATCGGCCGCGCCGAGTACGTGGGCATCACCGACCAGGAAGCGCTGTCGGCCTTTCACCACCTGTGCCGCACCGAAGGCATCATCCCGGCGCTGGAATCCAGCCACGCCTTCGCCTACGCCCTCAAGCTCGCGCCCACCATGCGGCCCGACCAGGCGATCCTGGTGAACCTCTCGGGCCGGGGCGACAAGGACATCGGCACCGTGGCCGACCTGTCGGGTGAAGATTTCTACGACCGCCCCTCCATGCGCGGCCTGACCGTCAAGGGCGGCCCCGGAGACTCCAAGCCATGAGCCGCATAGACACCACTTTCGAACAGCTGAAAGCCCAGGGCCGCAAGGCACTGATTCCTTACGTCACGGCCGGTTTTCCGTTTGCCGACATCACGCCCGCCCTCATGCACGGCATGGTGGAGGCCGGTGCCGATGTGATCGAGCTGGGCGTGCCCTTCTCCGACCCCATGGCCGACGGCCCCGTGATCCAGAAGGCCGGCGAAAAGGCCCTGAGCCTGGGTGTAGGCATGGTGCAGGTGCTGGACCATGTGCGCGAGTTCCGCAAGCGCAACACCACCACCCCCGTGGTGCTGATGGGCTACGCGAACCCGGTGGAGCGCTACGACCAAGTCCATGGTGAGGGCGCCTTTGTGCGTAACAGCGCCGAAGCCGGGGTCGATGGTGTGCTCATCGTGGACTACCCGCCGGAGGAGTGCGAGCAGTTTGCCGCCAGCCTGCGCGCGCACAACATGGACCTGATCTTCCTGCTGGCGCCCACCAGCACGGATGAGCGCATGGCCCAGGTGGCGCGCGTGGCCAGCGGCTATGTGTACTACGTGTCGCTCAAGGGCGTGACCGGCTCGGGCGCACTCGACACCTCGGCCGTGGAGCAGATGCTGCCCCGTATTCGCCAGCATGTGACCATCCCCGTGGGCGTGGGCTTCGGCATCCGCGACGCAGCCACGGCCCAGGCGATTGGCAAGGTGGCGGATGCCGTGGTCATCGGCAGCCGCATCATCCAGCTGATCGAAGACCAGGAGCATGCCAAGGTGGTGCCCCTGACCATCGACTTCCTGCGCGGCATTCGCAAGGCTTTGGACGCCTAGACACCTGGACGCATAATGCAGCCCGGCGCGCCCGCACCCCACCCGGTGCGGAGCGCCACAGATTCCACCCGGCCTGCCCCTGGCGCTTCAAGCGCCCCCACAGGCCGAGCCACCGAAGAGGAGAACACCATGTCCTGGCTCGAAAAACTTCTGCCCTCCAAGATCCAGCAAACCGACCCCACCGAGCGCCGCCAGGTGCCAGAGGGCCTGTGGATCAAGTGCCCAAGCTGCGAGACAGTGCTCTACAAGGCCGACCTGGAGCACAACCAGAACGTCTGCCCCCACTGCAGCCACCACCACCGCATCGGTGCCCGTGCGCGCCTGGACTCCTTCCTCGACGCCGAAGGCCGCTATGAAATCGGCCAGGAAGTGCTGCCGGTCGACGCCCTCAAGTTCAAGGACAGCCGCAAGTACCCCGAGCGCCTGAAGGAAGCCCTGGAGAACACTGGCGAGACCGATGCGCTCATCGTCATGGGTGGCGCGGTCAAGAGTATCAACGTGGTGGCGGCCTGCTTCGAGTTTGATTTCATGGGCGGCTCCATGGGCTCCGTGGTGGGCGAGCGCTTCGTGCGTGGCGTGGAAACCGCCATCGAGCAGAAGGTGCCTTTCATCTGCTTCACCGCCACCGGCGGTGCCCGTATGCAGGAAGGCCTGCTGTCGCTCATGCAGATGGCCAAGACCAATGCCGCTCTCACCCGCCTGGCCAAGAAGGGCCTGCCCTATGTCAGCGTGCTGACCGACCCGACCATGGGCGGCGTCTCTGCTGGTTTTGCCTTCGTCGGCGACATCGTGATCGCCGAGCCCAAGGCCCTGATCGGCTTTGCCGGTCCGCGCGTGATCGAATCGACTGTGCGCGTGACGCTGCCCGAGGGCTTCCAGCGCGCCGAATTCCTGCAGACCAAGGGCGCCGTGGACTTCATTTGCGACCGCCGCGAACTGCGCAACACCGTGGCCAGCAGCCTGGCCATGCTACAGCGCCTGCCCGCGGATGCGGTGATGTAACTACAAGCCCGCAGATGCAGAGTGAGCGGCCACGCCTATCTGGCGCGGTCGCTCTTTTTTTGATAGCTACTCAGGCTTACCCATTGCGCGCAGGGGCCGTTTTTGAGTAGCTCTTCCGGCTCAACGCATGACGCTGGCCTGCAAATGGCCCAGCACAATCATGACCACCTGCAGCAGCACCAGCACGGCCAGGGGCGACAGGTCGATGCCCCCCACCAGGGGAATGATCCGGCGAAATGGCCTCAGGACTGGCTCGCACAACCGGGCAATCACGTCGGACAGCGGCGAACGCGCCTGCACCCAGGACATCACGGCGTAGACGATTAAAAGGCCAATCAGCCCCGACACCGCCACCCGCGCCAGGCCAAACAGGGCCAGCCACGGCAACCAGGCCCATGCAGAAGCGGCCCCGAGCAACAAAGTCAGCAGGGAGTACTGCACCAGCTGCAGCAATGCAGCAGCCACCAGGCTCGACACATCCCAGCGCCCCACCGGCGGAATCACTCGGCGCAGCGGCATGATCAGCCAGTCTGTCAGGGCAAATACCACCCCCCCCACCGGGTTGGCGAACGGAACACGTTGCCACTGCATGTACAGCCGCAGCAGACAGGCTCCCGTGAGCAAGCCACCAACAACGTCGAGCAGGAAAGAAGCGATCTGAAAGAGCATGGGTGGAAAAAGGGGCGGAGGGAACGAAAAACAAGGGCAGGACTGAAAGCGGGTTGCGCCGTGGGATGATAGCGGGCCAAAGCGCCTCACCCCGCTCATGTCCCAAGCCCTCACACTGTCATCCCTGCCACTTTTCCCCCTGAACTCCGTGCTGTTCCCGGGCGGCGTGCTGGCGCTGCGTGTGTTCGAGGTGCGCTACCTGGACATGGTGCGCAAGTGCCACCAGGCAGGTGCGCCGTTTGGCGTGGTCTCCCTCACCCACGGCCACGAAGTGCGCCAGGCGGGTGCGCCCGAAGAGCGCTTCAGCGACGTCGGCACCCTGGCGATCATCGAACAGCTGGACCACCGCCAGCCAGGCCTGATCACATTGCTGTGCCGCGCCAGCCAACGTTTCCGCATCACCCAGCGCCATCACCTGCCCCACGGCCTGTGGACCGCCGATGTGGATCACGTAGACCCCGACCTCCCGGTACCCGTCCCCGGCGACCTCAAGAAGGCAGCCACCGCACTGGCGCAGGTGCTGCACACACTCCGGCAACGCGATCCCGAAACGCCCAACGCCATTGCACCCACCGACGCGCAACTGGACGATTGCGGCTGGGTGTCCAACCGCTGGTGCGAGCTGTTGCCCGTACCGCTGGAACTCAAGCAGCGTTTGATGGAGCTCGAGAATCCGCTAGTACGGCTGGAGTTGGTGGGGGATGTGTTGGAGAGGACGGGGATTGCGCCCACGCCATGAAGAGCTCCCCCCCTTCGGCGACCCCGCCTCCACGTCCATGCTGAACCGCATCTTGGGCTGGTCCCGCGCAGCCAAACGACTGGTAGTCGTGGCCATGGATGTGTGCCTGGGTCTCGCTGCGATGTGGCTAGCCTTCACGCTGAGGCTGGAGACTCCCCATTGGCCGCAGGGCATGCAGTGGCTGGCCTACGCGCTGGCGCCAGCGCTCGCCTTCCCCATCTTCGCTAAGCTGGGGTTGTACCGCGCGATCTTCCGTTACACCGGCATCACCGCACTCATCACTACAGGGCGGGCGGTCGCGATCTACGGTGCCCTGCTGCTGGCATGCCTGCTTGCAGCGCAATGGGAGGGCGTGCCGCGCAGCGTGGGCATCCTGCAGCCGCTGCTATTCATGCTACTTGTGGGCGCCAGCCGCGCCCTGGGCTGGCTGGCCCTGGCGGGCCGCAGCCACCACGCTTCGTATCGCCTGTTGATCTACGGTGCTGGCAGTGCGGGGGCTCAGACGGCGGCCGGCCTGGGCAACATGCGCCAGTACCTACTCAAGGGCTTTGTGGACGACGACGCCGGCAAGATCGGCCGCAGCATCAACGGCGTGCGCGTGCACTCGCCGCGTGCACTCGCCGACGTGGTGCGCCGGCTCGACATCACCGACGTCCTGCTTGCACTGCCCAGCACCACGCGGCAGCGCCGCCGCGAGATCATCGAAGGCATGCGGGACCTGCCCGTGCGCATCCGCACCCTGCCAGGCCTGTCGGACCTGGCCAGCGGGCGCGTCACGGTCACCGACTTCCAGGAGCTGGAGATCGAAGACCTGCTGGGCCGCGAGCCCGTGGCCCCCGACCCCGGACTGCTGGGCCGCAACCTGCAGGGCACGGTGGTGCTGGTTACCGGTGCAGGCGGCAGCATCGGCAGCGAACTGTGCCGGCAGATCGTGCGCGAGCGCCCCCGGCAGCTGCTGCTGGTGGACCACAGCGAATTTGCGCTCTACACCATCCACCACGAGCTGCAGGCGCTGGCGCAGCAGGGCGAACACACCTGCGAGCTGGCCCCCCTGCTGGCCAACGTGACGCAGCAGGAGCGCATGGCCGACATCTGCCGCCAGTACCGGCCCGCGTCCATCTACCATGCCGCCGCGTACAAGCACGTGCCCATGGTGGAGGCCAATGCAGGCGAAGGCATTTTGAACAATGTCTTCGGCACGCTGGTCATGGTGGGGGTGGCGCTGGAGCACGGTGCCAGCCATTTCGTGCTGATTTCCACCGACAAGGCCGTGCGGCCCACCAACATCATGGGCGCCACCAAGCGCGTGGCGGAGATGGTGCTGCAGGCCGTGGCTGCGTCGCCACGCACACCGTTCGGAGCCGATGCTGCGGACGGCCCCTGGAAATGCACCACACGCTTTTCGATGGTGCGCTTTGGCAACGTGCTGGGCTCCAGCGGCAGCGTGATCCCGCTGTTTCGCAACCAGATCGCCATGGGCGGCCCGGTCACGGTGACCCACCCGGAGGTCACGCGCTACTTCATGACCATCGCCGAGGCCGCCCAACTGGTGCTGCAGGCGGGTGCCATGGCCGAAGGGGGCGATGTGTTCCTGCTCGACATGGGCGAGCCCCTGCAGATCCTGGACCTGGCGCAGCGCATGGTGGCGCTGTCGGGCCTGACGGTGCGCGATGCACGGCACCCGGCGGGCGACATCGAGATCGTGTTCACCGGCCTGCGCCCCGGTGAAAAGCTGTATGAAGAACTCCTGATCGGCGATAACCCACTGCCCACGGCCCACCCCCGCATCCTGCGGGCGCGCGAGGAGTACCGGCCATGGGACGAACTGCAGGCCTCGCTGCAGGCTTTGCGCCAGGCCGCCCAGGCGGGGGACCACGGCGCCATGACCGCATTGCTGCGGCAGTTGGTGCCGGGCTACCAGCCCGAAGCCGCGGAAGCGCCATGAAGCCAGGGCTTGTGCGGGGCACGCTGACCCTCCTCACGGGCAGCGTTGCGGCCCACGCCATTCCGCTGCTGCTGGGCCCGGCGCTCACGCGCGTGTACAGCCCCGAGGCGTACGGGCAGTTTGCGCTGCTCTGGGCGGTGTCCACCAACATCGCCGTGGTGGCCTGCGCGCGGTACGAGTTTGCGCTGCCGCTGGAGACCAGCGACGAGGGCGCTGCCGAACTCATGGCGTTGTGTGCGCGCATCCTCCTGGCCGTCACGGCGGCATCCGCCGCGGCGGGTGCCGTGCTGGCTTTGTGGCAAGGCATGCCATTGGCGTGGAGCCTGCCGCTAGCCGTGGCAGCGGCAGGCACCGTGCAGTGGCTCACGATGTGGGCCACGCGGTCGCAGATGTTCGGGCTGCTGGCACTGGCCCGGCTCGTGCAGCAAGGGGGCGGCGCCATCGTGCAGCTGCTGCTGGGCCTGCTGAAGATAGGCCCGCTGGGGCTGATGCTGGGCGCAGCCACCACCGCGCTCGCCGCTGCCTGCCTGCTGGCCCGCCCCGCCCCGGCCGGTGGCTGGGCAGGGCTGTGGCGCAGGCCGCGGGCTGCCTTGGCGGCGGCTGCCCGGCGGCACCGGGACTTTCCGCTGCTCAACACGCCCCACGCCTTCCTGGGCGCACTGCAGGAAACGCTCACGCTGGTGCTGGTGGCCGCCCTCACCGGCGACGCAGCGGCCGGGGTCTGGGCGCTAGCGCTGCGCTACCTCAAGGCGCCGGCCACGCTGGTGGGCGGTGCGTTGTCGCAAACCCTGTACCCGCGCCTGCTGCAAGCCAGGGGCAGCGCAGAAGCGCGCACCATCGTGCGGCGTGCGGTGCTGGGGCTGGCGGCCATCGCGCTGCCCCTCGCAGCCGTCCTGCTGGTGGGGGGCCCGTATATCTTCTCCCTGGCCTTTGGCGACCAATGGGCGCAGACCGGCGAACTCGCCTGCGCCATGGCGCCGTACATTGCCCTGCACTTCATCGCGTCCCCGCTGGCGGTGGTGACCATGGCCTGGAAAGCGCAGGCCTGGGCGTTGCGCCTGGCGCTCGTCGGACAATGCCTGTTCTTTGCAGGCCTCGTGCCCGGGCTGTACCTGGGCGGCCTCACCGGCGCAGGATGGGGCATTTCTGCCAGCATGCTGGCCTACTTTGTCTACTATGTCTGGGCCCTGGCGCACTGGAAGGACATCCCCCATGAGAGCGCTGCTTAACCGCTGGCGTCGCAGCCTCTGGCAGGCACTTTTCTACCGCATGGTGTTCGGCGAACGCGATGCGGCGGGCCGCCTGCGGGCCCACACGCGCATCGCGCCCAGCACCTGCATCGAAGGCGCCGAAGGCCTGCAACTGGCGGACCATGTGTTCATCGGGCAGTTCAACTTCATCGACGCCGCCGGCGGCCTGCAGATCGGCGAAGGTGTGCAGATCACCAACTTCGTGAGCATCGTGACCCACAGCTCCCACCGAGCAATCCGCCTGCTGGGCCGGGGCTATGCCACGCACGAAGGCGCCACCAAGCCTGGCTACATCAGCGCCCCGGTACAGATCGGCGCCTACACCTTCATCGGTCCGCACAGCCTGATCGAGGCGGGATCGCGCCTGGGCAAGGGGGTGGTAGTGTGCGCCTTTGCGCAGGTGCGCGGCGAGGTGCCGGACTTCGCCATCATGGCGGGAGCGCCCGCGCGACAGGTCGGCGATGTCCGCGCGCGGGACGCGCAGTTGCTGGCGCAGTTCCCCGAGCTGGTGCCGCACTATGAATCGTGGGCAGGGCCGCTTTCGCCGGCCAGTCCGCATACCGCCCATGACTGAGATGACGCAGCCTACGCGAACGCCACGACACCTGTGCCTGCTCGGCGATGCCACCAGCCCGCACGTCCAGCGCTGGGCGCGCGAGATGCTGCAGCGCGGTTGGCGCGTATCGCTGATCACGGCCCGGCCTGCGGAGATACCCGGCGTGGAGGTCCGCACGCTGCGGCCGGTGCATCGCTCCACCGATTGGCTTTTTCGCGTCCGCGAAACGCAGCGCCACGTGCGCGAGCTGGCACCCGACATCGTGCACGCCCACTACATCACGTCGTACGGCTACTTGGCAGCGCGCTGCGGCAAACACCCGCTAGTGATGACGGCCTGGGGCACCGACCTGCTGGTCACGCCGCTCAAGAGCCCGTGGATGCGCTGGCTCACGGGCTGGACGCTGCGGCAGGCGGACCTCATCACCGGGGACTCGGCCAGCCTGATGGATGCCGTGGCGCGGTTCGGCCCCGCCTGCCCCGCCGAAGAGATCCACTGGGGCGTGGACCTGAACCGCTTTCGCCCCATGCCCTGGCACAGCAAGCCCGCCACGCATCTGATCAGCCTGCGCGCCTGGGAGCCCAACTACCGCATCGCCACCATCATCGACGCCTTTGCCCGCCTGCGTGCCGGGCTGCAGGACCACGACCTGCACCTGCACCTGCTCGGCGGCGGCAGCCTGGAGCCGGCCCTGCACCAGCAGGTGCAGGCCGCGGCGCTGCAGCATTGCGTGCACCTGCACGGCCGGCTGGACGACGCGGGCATGGCGCAGGTGCTGGGCGACTGCAAGGTCTCCATCTCGGTACCCGACAGCGACGCCACATCGGTCGCGGTGCTCGAGAGCATGGCCTGCGGCCTGGCCGTGGTTGCCAGCGACCTGCAGGCCAACCGGCACTGGCTCGCTGCGCAATGGCTGGTGCCGGCGGACGATGCCACGGCGCTGGCAGGCACCTTGCGCATCCTGGTGACCGACGACGACACAGCGCGCCAGGTGGGTGAGCACAATGCGGCGCGCATCGCCCAAGATGGCGACCGCGCCGCCCAGATGAACCGCATGCATGCGCTCTACCAGCAACTGGCAGACGCACAGTGAACTTACCGGTGAACATGCCAGAGGACCGTGATTTGAACCCGCTGCTCATCAGCGTCATCGTGCCCTGCCGCAATGAGCGGCAGCACATCGATGCCTTCTGCGACTCGGCCATCAGCCAGGTGCTGCCCGAAGGCTGGCGCATGGAGGTGCTCGTGGCCGACGGCGACAGCGACGACGGCACCCGGCAGCGGCTGCAGGAGCGCTGCGCCGGCGACCCTCGGCTGATGCTGGTGGACAACCCCGGGTGCATCGTCTCCACCGGCCTGAACGCCTGCATCGCCCGGGCCCGCGGAGCCATCATTGCGCGCCTGGACGTGCACAGCCAGTTCGCGCCCGACTACCTTGCCCAGTGCATAGCAGCCCTGTCGCGCACGGGCGCCGACAACGTGGGCGGGCCCTGGGTGGCCCGCGGCACCGGCCGCACGGGCGCAGCGGTGGCGGCGGCCTTCCAGTGCCGGTGGGTGGTGGGCGGCGCGCGGTCGCGCGACGTGCAGTTCGAAGGCGAGGTGGACACCGTGTACCTGGGCTGCTGGCCGCGCAGCGTGTTCGAGCGCTATGGCCTCTTCGATGAAGCCCTGGTGCGCAACCAGGACGATGAGCACAACCTGCGGCTGCGGCTGGCCGGCGCGCGCATCTGGCAGAGCCAGCTGATCCGCTCCACCTACCATCCGCGCAACTCGCTGCAGCACCTGTTCTCGCAGCAGCGGCAGTACGGCTACTGGCGCCCCTTCGTCATGCGCAAGCACGGCCAGCCGGGGGCCCTGCGCCAGCTCGTGCCAGCCATCTTCGTGGCGGTGGTGGTTGCCACCACGGCCCTGCTGCCCTGGACGGCGCTGCCCTTGGCGGGGCTGGCTCTGGCGTACGGCAGCTATCTGCTGGCCGCGTCCGTGGCAGCAGCCCGGGCTGCGGGCGACTGGGCACTGCTGCCGCGCCTGCCAGCGGCGATTGCGGCTTTCCATGTGGGCTACGGCCTCGGGACCTGGCGGGGCCTGTGGGATATCGTGCGGTCGCGCACACCGTCGGCCGACTTTGCACGGATCACCCGATGACGATGCCCGAACCCCAGGCCGTCAAAGACCGCTATGCGCGGCGCGATGCAGCCGCCGACGAGGCCCGCTACAGCCTGTATGGCAATGCGGCCGCGTTGCAGGCCCAGCAGGAGCGCCTGCGCGCCACGGTGCGCGCCTGGGCGGGCCATGGCTGGACGAATCTGGGGAACCGGCGCATGCTGGAAGTCGGCTGCGGCAGCGGTGGCAACCTGCAGGACCTCATCCGCCTGGGCGCGACCCCGGGCCATCTGACCGGCATCGAACTTCTGCCCGAGCGTGCGGCACTGGCGCGGAATCTTCTGCCCGGTGCGGTCACCCTGCTGGAGGGAGATGCGTGCCGCGCCAATGTGCCGCCCGCCAGCCAGGATGCGGTGCTCGCGTTCACGCTGTTCAGTTCACTGCTCGATGCTGCCTTCCGCCGCGAAATGGCGCAGACCCTGTGGCGCTGGGTGGCACCGGGCGGGGGTGTGCTGGTGTACGACTTTGTGGTGGACAATCCCCGCAACCCCGACGTCCGGCGTGTTCCGTTGCAGGAGCTGCAAGCCCTGTTCCCCGGGGCGCACCTGCAGTCTCGCCGGCTCACGCTGGCACCGCCCGTCGCGCGGCGGCTGCCGGCGTGGATGATTGCACCGGCGTCGCAACTGATGCACCCGCTGCGTACCCACCGCCTGACCTGGGCGGCCAAACCTTGATGAACACTACCGCACACATCCATCGCCCCGCGCATGCCGCACACAGGGCGCTGCACCGCATATGAAGATCACTGTCATTGGCACAGGGTACGTAGGCCTCGTCACCGGCGCATGCCTTGCAGAGATGGGCAACCACGTCGTGTGCATGGACCACGATGCCGACCGCATCGGTGCGCTGCGCGAGGGGCACATCCCCATCCATGAGCCGGGCCTGACCGACATCGTGGTGCGCAATGCGCACGCGGGGCGGCTCAAGTTCACCACCGACATGGCCCAGGCCGTGGCGCACGGGGTGGTTCAGATGATCGCCGTGGGCACGCCGCCCGGTGAAGACGGGTCGGCCGACCTGCAGCACGTGCTGGCCGCCGCTCGGGGCGTGGCGCAGCACATTGACCAGTACAAGCTGGTGGTCACCAAGAGCACCGTGCCCGTGGGCACCGCCGACAAGGTGCGCCAGGCCATGGATGCGGTGCTGGCCCAGCGCGCCACGCAGCCCGCCTATTCCATCGCGTCGAACCCGGAATTCTTGAAAGAAGGCTCTGCCGTGCAGGACTTCATGCGGCCCGACCGCGTGATCGTCGGCACCAGCGACCCCGAGGCCGCCAGCCGCCTGCACACGCTGTATGCGCCCTTCATGCGCAACCGCGATCGGTTCGTGGTAATGGACGTGCGCAGTGCGGAGTTCACCAAGTACGCGGCCAACGCGATGCTGGCCACCCGCATCAGCTTCATGAACGAACTGGCCCTGCTCTCGGAAACGCTGGGCGTCGACATCGAACACGTGCGCAACGGCATGGGCATGGACCCGCGCATCGGCACGCATTTTCTGTACGCCGGGGCCGGCTATGGCGGCTCATGCTTCCCCAAGGATGTGAGCGCGCTGCTCAAGACCGCGTCCGACCATGGGCAACATTTGCAGGTGCTCGAAGGCGTGAAGGCCGTCAACGACCGGCAAAAAGGGGTGCTGGTGCGCAAGGTGCTCGCGCGCTTCGGCCCCGACCTGAGCGGCCTGCGATTCGCGCTGTGGGGCCTGGCCTTCAAGCCGGGCACGGACGACATGCGCGAGGCACCGAGCCTCACCGTGATCCACGACCTGCTGGAGCGGGGGGCCGAGGTCTGCGCGTACGACCCGGTGGCCATTGCGCAGGCGCGCAAGATGCTGGGCGACCGCCAAGGCCTGCACTTTGCGGCCAGCGCCAATGCAGCGCTGGACGGCGCCACGGCGCTCATCATCGTGACGGAATGGAAAGAGTTTCGCAGCCCCGACTTCGACCACATCGCGGCCACGCTGCGCGCACCCGTCATCTTCGACGGCCGCAATCTTTTCGAGCCTGCCGAGATGAAGGCCCTGGGCCTTGAATACCACCCCATCGGCCGCGCCGTGCTCTGACCAGGCCTGCCCCATTGATCGCCCACCGAGCCCCCATGTCCCACCCATCCACCCCTTCTTCGCCGCCCAGTTTCATCCCTTTCGCCAGGCCAGACATCGGGCCCGCCGAGATCGAGGCGACCACCGCAGCCATGCGCTCGGGATGGGTGACGACAGGGCCCAAGACTAGGGAGTTCGAGCAGGCGTTCGTGCAGTACCTGGGCGGCCATGGGCTGCAGGGGATTGCGGTGAACTCCGCCACCGCGGGCCTGCACCTGGCCCTGGAAGCCCTGGGCATCGGCCCCGGCGACGAAGTGATCGCCCCGACCCTGACCTTCACGGCCACGGTCGAGGTCGTGCGCTACCTGGGCGCCGACCCGGTGCTGGTGGACGTGGACCCGGTGACGCTGAACATCGACCCCGCCAAGATCCGCGCCGCCATCACGCCGCGTACCATGGCCATCATGCCGGTGCACTACGGCGGGCTGGCCTGCGAGATGGGCGAGATCCTTGCCATCGCGAAGGAGTACGGGCTCAAGGTGGTAGAAGACGCAGCCCACGCCCTGCCTACTACGTGGCAGGGTCACTTGGTGGGGCAGTTGCAGTCAGATGTGACCGTGTTCAGCTTCTACGCCAACAAGACCATCACCACGGGTGAGGGCGGCATGGCGGTCACGCGCGATCCGGCCATCGCCCAGCGCATGCGCGTGATGCGCCTGCACGGCATGAGCCGCGATGCGTTTGATCGCTTCACATCGAAAACACCCGCCTGGTACTACGAGGTGGTCGCCCCGGGCTTCAAGTACAACATGACGGACATCGCGGCCGCCATGGGCGTGGAGCAGCTCGCGCGGCTGCCAGGCTTTTTGCAGCGGCGCCAATACCTGGCGGCGCGGTACCACCAGCAATTGGCCGCGTTGCCGCTGGTCTTGCCTACCGAAGCGCCCGCTGGTGACACGCACGCCTGGCATCTTTATGTCATCAGATTGCGCCAAGGCGCACGCCTGGGCCGCGGCGACGTTATCCAGGCCCTGTCGGACCGGGGCATCGGCACCAGCGTTCACTACGTGCCCCTGCACCGGCACCCGTACTGGCGCGACCGCTACCAGCTCACACCAGCGATGTTCCCCGACGCCGACGCGGCCTACCGGTCGATGATCAGCATCCCCCTGTTCACCGCCATGACCGATGCGGAACAAGACCGCGTGATCGCAGCGCTGCACGAGGTTCTGGGCTGACCGACCCCATGCCCAAACGCCTGTTCGACCTGGCTTTCTCCACGCTGGCTCTGGTGCTGCTGGCGCCGGTGCTGGTGGCTGTGGCGCTGTTGGTCCGGCTCGACTCGCCTGGCGGCACTTTCTTTCGGCAAACCCGCGTCGGCCGCGCGGGTCAGCCGTTTCGCATCTACAAGTTCCGCACCATGCGGGCCGGTGCCGATGCGGCGGGCCCCGTCATCACCGTGGGCGCGGACGCCCGCATCACCCGCGCGGGCCACTGGCTGCGGCGCACCAAGCTCGATGAACTGCCGCAGTTCATCAACGTGCTGGTGGGAGACATGAGCATCGTGGGCCCGCGGCCCGAGGTGGCCCGCTATGTGGCGATGTACCCCGAGGCGGTGCGGGACATAGTGCTGAGCGTGCGGCCGGGCATCACCGACCTGGCCTCCATCGAGTTCCGCGACGAGAGCACGGTGCTGGGCCAGAGCAGCGACCCCGAGCAGACGTACGTGCAAGAGATTCTGCCCATCAAGTTGCAGTACGCGGCCCAGTACGCCCGCGCGCACACCCTTTGGGGCGACCTGAAAATCATCGCGCAAACCACTCGCGCACTGTGGTGCGGACGCTCGCGCAGGGACATGGCGCCAAAAGACGGCACATAGCCGATAAAATTAGGGGTTTGGCCGAACCCAGCCCTTGCGGGGCCCGGCCCCAATTCACGCCACCGCACCGACGGCCCCTATGTCAGACCAGAACCTCGCCCCCTCCTCCCAGGACGACAACCAGCTCATCGCCGAGCGCCGCGAAAAGCTCCGCGCCTTGCGCGAAGTGCAAGCCAATGGCGGCGGCGTGGCCTTCCCCAACAACTTCAAACCCGCCCACAAGGCGGCCCAGCTGCACCAGGACCACGGCGAGACGGCCAACGAAACACTGGAAGCCACACCCGTCACCGTCAGCGTGGCCGGCCGCATGATGCTCAAGCGCGTGATGGGCAAGGCCAGTTTTGCCACGATTCAGGATGGATCCCTGGGCGAGGTCGGCGGCCGCATCCAGCTGTACGTCACCCGCGATGCGGTGGGCGAAGAGCTGTACGCCGCCTTCAAGCACTGGGACCTGGGTGACATCGTGGGTGCTGAGGGCACCCTCATGAAGACCAAGACGGGCGAGCTGTCGATCAAGGTGACCGGCCTGCGCCTGCTGACCAAGAGCCTGCGCCCGCTGCCCGACAAGTTCCACGGCATGGCCGACCAGGAGCAGAAGTACCGCCAGCGCTATGTGGACCTGATCACCGACGAGCAGGCGCGCAAGCGCTTCATGGCGCGCAGCAAGGCTGTGAGCGGGCTGCGCGAGTTCATGGTGAGCCACGGCTTCCTGGAGGTCGAAACGCCCATGCTGCACCCGATCCCGGGCGGCGCCAACGCCAAGCCGTTCGTGACGCACCACAACGCGCTGGAGCAGGAGATGTACCTGCGCATCGCCCCGGAGTTGTACCTGAAGCGCCTGATCGTGGGCGGCTTCGAGCGCGTGTTCGAAATCAACCGCAGCTACCGCAACGAAGGCATTTCGGTGCGCCACAACCCCGAGTTCACCATGATGGAGTTCTACGCGGCGTACTGGAACTACCTGGACCTGATGGACTTCACCGAGACGCTGATCCGCGAGGTGGCCCTGAAGGCCACAGGCTCGCTGCAGCTGAGCTACGGTGGGCGCGCCGTGGACCTGAGCCAGCCGTTTGCGCGCCTGACCATCCGCGAAGCGATCTTCCAGTACACCGAAGCTGGCGCCCATGTGGACGATGCGGCCTGGCTCATCAGCGCCCTCAAGAAGCTGGGCATGACGGAGGAGAAGGACAAACTCTCCACTCGCTCTCTGGCCAGCCTGCAGGTGTTCTACTTTGAAGAGACTGTGGAAGACAAGCTGTGGCAGCCCACCTTCATCATGGAGCACCCCACCGAAATCAGCCCGCTGGCCCGCGCCAACGATACGCGCCCCGAGGTGACCGAGCGCTTTGAGCTGTACATCACGGGCCGCGAGTTCGGCAACGGCTTCAGCGAGCTGAACGATGCCGAAGACCAGGCCGCCCGGTTCCACGCCCAGGTGGCTGCCAAGGACAGCGGCGACGACGAGGCCATGTTCTACGACCACGACTTTGTGCGCGCTCTGGAATACGGCATGCCCCCCACCGGGGGTTGCGGCATTGGCATTGACCGCCTCATGATGCTGCTGACCGACAGCCCAAGCATCCGCGACGTGATCCTGTTCCCGGCGCTGCGCCGCGAGTCCTGAGCCCGAGCGAGGCCCCGGGGCCATGCACTCCGGGAGCCCGAGACTGCGCCGTTTGACGGCGCCCAAGGAGACCCCTGTGCCTTTCAGCTCCAGCAACGCCCCCTACCCAGCCACACAACCCCCCGTCGAGCCCCTGCCCTCGGGCAGTGCGTTCTCGGTGCTGGTGGTCGAAGACCAGGGCTCTGTGCGCGCAGCGCTGGTGGCCGAGCTGCGGCGCGCAGGCGTGTCCAGCATCTTCGAGGCGCCCGAGGGACAGGCGGCGCTGCACCTCTTCAAGACCCACCGCCCGGACCTGGTGCTGCTCGACATCAAGCTGCCCGGCCAGGACGGCTACTGGGTGGCCCAGCAGATGCGCGAGAGCGAAGCGGGCGACTGGACGCCCATCATCTTCTTGTCGGGCCTGGACAACGAGCTGGACGTGTGGCGCGGCATTGAGGTGGGGGGCGACGACTACCTCGTCAAACCCGTCAAGCCCATCGTGCTGATGGCCAAGCTGCGCGCCATGCGGCGTCTGCTGGACATGCGCCGCAGGCTGGTGCTGATGTCGGCCGAGTTGCATGCCGCCAACCAGCGGCTCAATGAGATGGTGGAGATCGACGCCCTCACCGGCTTGGTCAACCGCCGGGGATTTGACCGTATCCTGCACAACGAGATCCTGGCGGCCCGCCGGGACGGCACGCCGCTCACGCTGATGCTGTGCGACCTGGACCACTTCAAGCTTTTCAACGACGCCAGCGGCCATGTGCAAGGCGACTCCTGCCTGAAGGAGGTGGGCCGCCTGCTGCGCGAGGTGTGTGTGCGCCCCCGGGACGTGGCCTCGCGATACGGAGGCGAAGAGTTCGCCCTCATCCTGCCCAACACACCCCGATCGGGCGCTATGACCTTCGCACGCGCCCTAGGACAGCTGCTCAAGGTGCGGGCCATCGCACACGCCAATTCGCCCCTGGGCGACATCCTCACGCTGTCCGGCGGCATCACCACCTGCGTGCCCGACGACAGCACCAATTCCGAGAGCATGATCATGCGCGCTGACCAGGCCCTCTACGCCGCCAAGGCACAGGGCCGCAACCGCTTCTTCAGTTTTGAAATGCAGATGGACACCGTGGAGCAACTGCGCAATTGAGTTTCTTTTCCGCCTTCTCGTTTGATGCCACCGAGCGCAGCGCGCGCACCGTGGCGTCCCGCATGCAGCTGCTGAAAACCCGTCTGCCCGACTGGGTGCAGGACTGGCTGGAGGTCATCATCCCCGGCACGCAGATCCTGCTCATCCTCTTTGTGGCCTGGCTGCTGCAACGCGTGCTGCGCCGCATCGTGCGCCGCGCCAGCAGCCACTACCAGGTGCCAGACGAGCTGGTCGTACCCCTCAACGGGCTGATCCGCTGGATCATCGTGGCCAGCGCGCTGCTGCTGGTGCTGGAGCGCATGGGGGTTTCGGCCACAGTGCTCTGGACCGCGTTCACCGGGTTTGCCACCGTGGGCGCGGTGGCGTTTTTTGCCGCCTGGAGCGTGTTGTCCAACCTGTTCTGCGCACTGCTGATCTTCACGGTGCGGCCATTCCGCATCGGCGACTACATCGAGGTGCTTGACACCGCCGAAAAGCCCGGCGCCAAGGGCCGTGTGGTGGACATCAACCTGCTCTACACCACGCTGGAAGACCAAGGCGCCACGGCCGAGCATGTGGCCTGGCTGCAGATCCCGAATTCGCTGGTGTTCCAGCGGGTGGTGCGGCGCTTCCAGGGCGTGCCTGCGCCGGCAACACCGCTGGCGCCCGCTGCAGCAGCGCCGCCAGAACCTGCAGACCCGGCAACAATGCCCGGTGCAGCACAACCACCCTCGCCCCAAACCTCCGCGCCAGCACCAGCGCCGCAGGGCGGTTCAGGGCAACCCTGAACGCCTGGCTTCGACCTCCTCGCGGGGGATTGGAAACAGCCCCTCAGGGCAGCAGATCCAGCGCCTGCAGGTAGGCCGGCTGGTACATCAGCTCGTCCCAGGGCTGGGGCAGGGTTTCGGGCAGCAGCGCCAGGCGGCGCGATTCGCTGTCTACGCTGGGCTGCCAGCGGCCCTGCTTGCGGGCCTTTTCCAGGCCATCGATGAGTTCATCCACCGCCTGGCCGTCGCCCAGGCTCTGGTTGCACAGCAGCACCAGGTCGCAGCCCGCCTCCAGCGCCGCAATGCCGGCGTCGGTGTAGCTGACCACCTGGCCGTCCAGGCGGCGGGCGCCTTCCATGCTGAGGTCGTCGCTGAAGATGGCGCCGTCAAAACGCATCTGGCGGCGCAGGATGTCCTGCAGCCAGCGCCGCGAGAAGCCTGCGGGGCGGCTATCGACCTTGGGATAGATCACGTGGGCGGGCATCACGCTGGTGAGCGTGCTGCTGAGCCAGGGGTATGGCGCCGCGTCGTCGGCCAGAATGGCCTTGAGGCTGCGCTTGTCCACGGGCACTTCAGTGTGCGAGTCGGCCTTCACGAATCCGTGGCCGGGGAAGTGTTTGCCGCAGTTGGCCAAACCCGCCTGCAGCAGGCCGTGCATCAGGCTCTTGGCCAGCAGCGCCACCACGCGCGGGTCGCGGTGGAAGGCCCGGTCGCCGATCACACCACTTTCGCCCCAATCGAGATCGAGAACCGGGGTGAACGAGAAATCGACACCACAGGCCCGCAGCTCGGCCCCCAGCACATAGCCCGCCGCCGTGGCGGCATTGGTGGCGCGCAAGGCGCCGCTGCCGGGCACGGCCTTGGCGCCTTGGCCGTCGTCCATCCACATCTCGCCCAGGGCGCGCATGGGCGGCAGGTGGGTGAAGCCGTCGGTGCGGAAGCGCTGCACACGGCCGCCTTCGTGGTCCACGCAGATGAGCAGGTCGTCACGCACGGCCTTGATGCTGCTGGTGAGCTGCAGCAACTGCGCGCGGTTTTCCCAGTTGCGGGCAAACAGGATCACGCCGCCGGTCAGCGGGTGGGCCAGGCGGCGGCGGTCCACGTCGGTGAGTGTGGTGCCCGCCACGTCGAGGATCAGGGGTGCGTGTTCAGTCATCAGTGCTTTTAAGAAATTACTATCAAAACAATAGCTACCACGGCATACCAGTCGCGCGGTAGAGGCATATTTTCTTCAAATTTTCTCAACCACACAGAAGCTGGCGGCGTAGTCGGTCTCGTCGGTCACGCTCAGGTGCGCCTTCAGCCCTTGGGCATCGAACCATTCTTTGAGCGCGCCGTGCAGCACGATCACCGGCTGGCCGGTGGGGAGCTTGGCCACTTCGCAGTGGCGCCAGGTCATGGGCATGCGCAGCCCCAAGCCAATGGCTTTGCTGAACGCTTCCTTGGCCGAAAAGCGCGTGGCCAGGTAACGCAGGCCCCGGTCAGGCCAGCGGCTGCTGCGCTCGCGCCAGGTGGCCAGCTCGCCGTCGGCCAGCACCTTCTGGGCAAAACGTTCGCCGTGGCGCTCCAGGCTGGCGGCAATGCGGCGCACGTCGCAGATGTCGGTGCCAATGCCGTAGATCATGAGAATTTTTGAATAAAAATGGCTGCTACCGCGCGTCCATCATGCCTTAGCAGCTATCAAATCAGGAGTTATTGACCACGCCTGCAAACCCCGCCTGGATGCATTCCAGGTAGGCCAACACCGTGGCGGTGTAGCCCAGCTCCAGCGCGTCGGCGATGAGGGCGTGGCCAATCGAGACTTCGAGCACACCGGGCACCTCGCGCACAAAGGCGGCCAGGTTGTCGCGGTTGAGGTCATGGCCTGCGTTCACGCCCAGGCCCGCGTCCAGCGCAGCCTGGGCAGCGGCGGCGTAGCGCTCCAGCTCGATGGCGTGCTGCGGCGTGCCCCAGGCGGCGGCGTAAGGCTCGGTGTACAGCTCCACCCGGTCGGCACCCACGGCCTTGGCGGCAGCCATCTGCTCGGGCACCGGGTCCATGAACAGGCTCACGCGCACACCCAGCGCCTTGCACTCCGCGATCAGGGGCGCCAGGTGCTCGGCATCCTGCGGAAAGCTCCAGCCGTGGTCGCTGGTGAACTGGTCTTCGCTGTCGGGCACAAAGGTGGCCTGGTGGGGCCGCACCTGGCGGATGAAGTCCATGAGGTTCTGCGACGGGTTGCCTTCGATGTTGTATTCGCGATCCGGCCAAGCCTTCATCAAGGCGGCCAGCTCGAACACGTCCTGGGCGCGGATATGCCGCTCGTCGGGCCGGGGATGCACGGTGATGCCCTGCGCACCCGCCCGCAGGCATAGCTCGGCCGCGCGCGTGACGCTGGGAATGCCCAGGTGGCGCGTGTTGCGCAGCAGCGCGACCTTGTTGACGTTGACCGACAGGGCAGTGGTCGGATGCGAAGCGTTGGATGGCTGGTTCATAGGGCCTGCAGATCGATCATGAGCTGGCGGGTGCGCAGCATGGGACTGCCGCAATGGTATTGCAGCACGGTGCGCAGCTGGGGTTTGAGTTCCGCCGCGACGGGGGCACAGGCGCGCAGCGTGGCGGTGTAGCTGGCGGAGTCATCGTCCAGCGCGCGCTGCAGGGCGATCCACTGGCGGCCTGCCAACGCCGCGCGGTCGGTGCTGGAGGCCATCCGCAAACCACCTTCGGCCACCAGCGTGTAGCGGGCGTCGGCCTTGAGCGGCTCCAGCGTCATGGTCTGCACATCCAGGCTGGGCAGGAGGCCAATCTCACGCAGCAGCAGCAATTCAAAGCTGCGCAGCACGGGCTCCAGCGCGTCACCATGTTCGCTGGCCAGCACGCGCACCACACCGGCGTAGGCGTCGAACAGCGCGGTGTGCGCATCGGCCCGCGCCAGCAGGCGCAGCAGCAGTTCATTGAGGTACAGGCCCGAGAGCAGCGCATCGCCCGTGGGCATCACATGGCCGCCCACCCACTCGGCGCCCTTGAGGGTGTGGATGTCGGCCGTGCCGTCGCCCGCCAGGGTGTAGGTCAGCAGCAGGGGCTGCAGCGGCAGCAGCACGGGACGAAAGTTGGAGGTGGGCTTCTTCGCCCCCTTGGCCACCAGGGCCACACGCCCCTGGCGGCGGCAGAAGACTTCCAGGATCAGGCTGGACTCGCTCCAGTCGTAGCTGTGCAGCACGAAGGCGGGCTCATCGGCAATGCGCTTGGAGGCAGCCACGGTGCTGGTTGGAAAGTGGTGCGAGAGAGATCAGAAAAAGCCAGCCACCGCGTCGGGTAGCCGGCAGATCATCCGGGCAGGGCTCATTCGTAGCCAAAGGAGCGCACGCGCGCTTCGTCGTCCGCCCAGCCGGAGCGCACCTTGACCCAGAGTTCGAGGAACACCTTGGCGTCCATGAGCTTTTCCAGCTCCTGGCGGGCCTCGGTGCCGATGCGCTTGAGGCGCTCGCCCTTGTCGCCAATGACCATCATCTTGTGGTTGTCTCGCTCGACCACGATGGTGGCGGCGATCTTCACGAGGCGCTTGTGCTGCTTGCTCTTTTCCTCGTCGAACTTGTCGATGACCACGGTCGAGGTGTAGGGCAGCTCATCGCCGGTGAAGCGGAACAGCTTTTCGCGCACGGTTTCGGACGCCAGGAACTTCTCGCTGCGGTCGGTCAGCTCGTCCTCGGCATACCACCAGCCCTGCTCGGGCAGGTACTTGGCGCAGATGCCAAAGAGGCGCTCGATGTCGCCCTTGTTCTTGGCCGACATGGGCACGAACTCGGCAAACGGGTGGCGCTCCTGCATGCTCTTGAGCCAGGGGGCCAGCTCGGCACGGCGGTTGACCATGTCGAGCTTGTTGGCCAGCAACAAGGTGGGAATGCCGGGCTTGAAAAGCGACAGCACCTTGGCATCGGCCAGCGTGAAGTTGCCCGCCTCGACGACGAAGAGGATCAGGTCCACGTCGCCGATCGCGCCCATCACGGTCTTGTTGAGCGACTTGTTGAGCGCCGTGGCATGGCGGGTCTGGAATCCCGGCGTATCGACAAAGACGAACTGGGTCTGCTCGCGCGTACGGATGCCGGTGATGCGGTGGCGCGTGGTCTGTGCCTTGCGCGAGGTGATGCTGATCTTCTGCCCCACCAGGGCATTGAGCAGGGTGGACTTGCCCACATTGGGCTTGCCCACAATGGCAATCACGCCGCAGCGCTGGCCGGGCACAGCGGCAGGCACTGCAGCGGCGGCCAACATGGCCTCCAGATCGTTTTGCACGGGGGCGCTTTCTGCACCCTCGTCACCAGCTACATTTTTAGTAGCATCATTCATAAATTCTTTGCTTTCAATGTGGCCAGCATGGCGGCGGCGGCCGCCTGCTCGCCCGCCCGGCGCGAGCCACCGATGCCACGTTCGGTCAGGCCCAATTCGGGAATATCGCACTCGACATCAAAGGTCTGGCGGTGGGCCGCGCCCACGGTCGCCACCACCCGGTACTGCGGCAGCTTCATTTTGCGGCCCTGGAGCCACTCCTGCAACGCGGTTTTGGCATCCTTGGACGCCGCCTGCATCTGGGGGTTGATTTCCACCCCTTCAAACAGGCGGTGTACCAGCGCCTCGGCGTGGGTGTACCCCGCATCGAGGTACACCGCACCAATCAGTGCTTCGAGGGCATCGGCCAGGATGGAGGGGCGTTGCTGCCCGCCTGACTTGGCCTCTCCCTCGCCCAGGCGCAGCACCTCGGAGACTTTCAGCCGCAGGGCCAGCTGGTGCAAGGTGTCCTGTTTGACGAGGTTGGCGCGCACCCGGGACAGATCGCCCTCAGGCAAGGCCGACAGCCGCTGGTACAGCAGGCTGGCAACCGCCAGATTCAGGACGGAGTCACCCAGAAATTCGAGCCGCTCGTTGTGGTCCGCGGAAAAACTGCGGTGCGTGGTGGCACGCTGGAGCAGCGAAGGATCAGAAAAAACATGCTGCAGGCGAGCCTGCAGCGCGACAAGACCGGGCTGCACCTAGTTGGTCTGCGCTTGAAAGCGGTAGACCAGGTAGGCCGGCCCCGCCAGAGGGATCTCGCGGGCGTATTTGAACGACACCACGACCTTGTCGCCGCGTTTGGTCACGTCCAGGTCCGATCCCTTGATGGAGGAAATGTCATCGATCGCCGCAGCGCGGTCAAAAGCAGCCCGCACACCGGCCACGGAACTCTCCACCTTGGCCTTTTCAATGGCCTTTTTCGCTGCGTTGTACTCAAGGAAGATAGGCACGGATTGGCCACCAATGGCAAACACAGCCACTGCAATCACGCCAACAAAAACCAATCCAAAAAAAGACAACCCGCGCTGGCGGGAGCGGCTTGCGGTGCGATTCACTGTCATAAATTACCCCCTCACTATGTGCTGTACAGCGGCTGTGCTTATCAGTGAAATGCACCGATACGCTTGAGATTACCGAAATTCATCCAGACAAAAAAAGCCTTGCCCACGATATTGCCCTCTGGAACAAACCCCCAGTAGCGGGAGTCCAGCGAGTTGTCGCGGTTGTCGCCCATCATGAAATAGTGGCCTTCGGGGACCTTGCAAGCGACACCTTCCACACTGTAGCGGCAGTTTTCGCGATAGGCAAAATTGCTGGCGCCTTGCACAAAAGCGGGCACATCGGGGTTGTTCAGCAAGCGGTGGGGCTTGTCGCCCAGCGTTTCCTCGAACTGCTTGAAGTAGCGCATCGCGTCTTCTTCGAAAAAGTCGGGAATCGCTTTTGTATCAATCGCCCTGCCATTGATCGTGAGGCGCTTGTTGATGTAGGCGATTTCGTCGCCAGGCACACCGACCACACGCTTGATGTAATCCATGCTGGGCTGCGGTGGATAACGGAACACCAGCACGTCGCCACGCACGGGCTTGTTGCCCTCGGTGATCTTCGTGTTGATGACCGGAAGGCGCAGACCGTAGGTGAACTTGTTCACCAAGATCAGGTCGCCCACCAGCAAGGTCGGAATCATGGATCCGGACGGAATCTTGAACGGCTCAAACAAAAAGGAGCGCAGGAAAAACACCGCAACAATCACCGGGAAAAGGCCTGCGGTCCAGTCCAGCCACCAGGGCTGCATGAGGATCTGGCCTTTGGCCTCCTGCACATCCACATCGATCTTCTGGATGCCCATGCGGTCCAGCTCGGCGCGGCGCGCCACGGCAGCATCCTCTATCGCTTGCGCCGCACGGCGCCGTGTCGGCAAGAAGTAGAACCGCTCCGCCAGCCAGTACGCGCCGGTGATCACCGTGGCCAAAAAAAGCAGCAGTGCAAAGTTGCCCTCGATAGCGCCAAAGTACCAGGCGCCGACATAACCAGCAAACACGGCCAGCACCAAAGACGTGAGAATTTGCATGAACTGCATCAATCTTCCACCTGCAAAATGGCCAGAAACGCCTCCTGGGGCACCTCGACCGAACCGATCTGCTTCATCCGCTTCTTGCCCGCCTTCTGCTTTTCGAGCAACTTGCGCTTTCGAGAGATATCCCCGCCGTAGCACTTGGCCAGCACGTTCTTGCGCAAGGCCTTGATGGTCTCGCGCGCGATGATGTTGGCGCCGATCGCTGCCTGGATGGCCACGTCATACATCTGGCGGCTGATGATCTCGCGCATCTTGGCAACTACGGCGCGCCCCCGGTACTGGGATTGCGAACGGTGCACGATGATGGACAGTGCATCCACCTTTTCGCCGTTCAGAAGAATGTCCACCTTCACCACGTCGGACGCGCGGTATTCCTTGAACTCGTAGTCCATGGAGGCATAGCCGCGCGACACCGATTTGAGCTTGTCGAAGAAGTCGAGCACGATTTCGCCGAGTGGCATTTCGTAGGTGAGCATCACCTGACGACCGTGGTACGCCATGTTCATCTGCACACCACGCTTCTGGTTGGCCAGTGTCATCACCGGGCCCACGTAGTCCTGGGGCATGTACAGATGCACCGTGACGATGGGCTCGCGGATTTCCTCCAGTCTCCCCTGGTCGGGCATCTTGGAGGGGTTCTCGACCATGATCACTTCTCCATCGGCCTTGACCACCTGGTAGACCACGCTGGGTGCGGTCGTGATGAGGTCCTGGTCAAACTCGCGCTCCAGGCGCTCCTGCACGATTTCCATGTGCAGCAGGCCCAGGAAGCCGCAGCGGAAACCGAAACCCAGCGCCTGGCTGACTTCAGGCTCGTAATGCAAAGAGGCGTCATTGAGCTTGAGTTTTTCGAGCGCATCGCGCAGCGAGTCGTATTCGCTCGCCTCGGTCGGGTACAGGCCGGCAAACACCTGGGGCTGGATTTCCTTGAAGCCGGGCAGCGCCTCGGTGGCAGGGCCTGCATTGTTGGGCAACTTCTTTTCGAGCGTGATCGTGTCGCCCACCTTGGCGGCCTGCAGTTCCTTGATGCCAGCGATGATGTAGCCCACCTGCCCTGCGTCGAGCGAATTGCGCGGCTCGTTGGCAGGCGTGAACACACCAAGGTTGTCCGCGTTGTACACCGCACCACTGGCCATCATCTTGATGCGTTCGCCTTTCAGCAAACGGCCATCGACCACGCGCACCAGCATCACCACGCCCACGTAGCTGTCGAACCAGCTGTCGATGATCATCGCGCGCAGCGGACCATCGGCATTGCCACGCGGCGCAGGCACCTTGGCTACGATGGCTTCGAGGATCTCGTCGATGCCCATGCCAGTCTTTGCCGAGCAAGGGATGGCGTCGGTCGCATCAATGCCGATGACATCCTCGACCTCCGCCTTCGCGTTGTCCGGATCGGCGTTAGGCAAATCCATCTTGTTGAGCACGGGCACCACTTCCACACCCAGATCCAGCGCGGTGTAGCAATTGGCCACGGTCTGCGCTTCTACGCCCTGCGATGCATCGACGACAAGCAGTGCGCCTTCACATGCAGACAATGAACGAGAGACCTCGTAGGAGAAGTCCACATGGCCGGGCGTGTCGATCAGATTGAGGTTGTAGATCTGACCATCGCGCGCCTTGTACTGCAGCGCAGCGGTCTGCGCCTTGATGGTTATCCCACGCTCTTTTTCGATGTCCATCGAGTCCAGGACCTGGGCCTCCATCTCGCGCTCCGCCAGCCCGCCACACCGCTGGATCAAGCGGTCGGCCAGCGTCGACTTGCCATGGTCGATGTGCGCAATGATGGAAAAATTTCTGATGTGATTCATCAACGGAAAGCGTCAAGTGATTGAATTAAAACGGCGCCCACAAGAAAAAAGGGCGCGTCGAGTGGCGACGCGCCCTGAACCAACAATCATTGGCAACTGCGATAGTTGGAGCTTCATTGTAGGCAAAAAGGCCGCTTGGAAAAGCCCGCCCGACTGCACCGAGGGGGAGTTGCCGGTCTGCAACAGGGATTTTATACACAGTTTATTCACAGTTGGCACAACAACAACGCTGGACAACTTGTGGGTGAGCTGTGGATCAGCTGTGCATTGCACCAAACCATCCCGCATCGTGAACCCGACGCCAGTCAATATGCAGATAAGCGTTTAACGGAAGCCTCTATTCTATCGAATATGGTTGATAGGCCTCCCGAAAGTTAGCAAAAGCTAACATCTAGTCATCCTCCGAGGGCGACGCAAAAAAGCCAAAAAAGAAATCGGTCGCCCAAAGTCCCGCTCAAAGAAGAGGGGAATCAGCCCTGTGTGGGGCCGCCCCTCTTCCAACAGCGCCGCGTCAGCGCCCAGACCGGATCAGGGCGTACTGGGCCCACTCACCGCGCCGGTACAGCACGTTGATGGACTTGCTCTTGTCGGCCCTGGCGAGCACAGACTCGAACTCCTTGACGCCCGAAATTTCGGTGTTGGCGACCGACAGAATGATGTCCCCTTCGCGCAGTCCCGCACGGGCTGCAGCGTCGGTGGCAGCGGCCACCACCACGCCACCCTTGAGCTTGAACTCCTTCTTCTGCGCGTCCGTCAGTTCCGCCACCGACAGCCCCAACTGTTGCGCGGCTGCGGAGACCTTGGGCTTTTCCTCACGCTCGGCCACCTTGGTAGCAGGCTTGTCTGGTTCGATTTCTGCGATGGTGATACCGAGATCACGCGTTGCCCCCCGGCGGAACACCGTCACCGTGCTCTTGCTTCCGGGCTTGGTATTGCCCACCAGGCGCGGCAGGTCCGCTACCTTTTCGATGGGCTTCCCGTCAAAACGCGTGATGATGTCACCAGCCTCGACACCGGCCTTGTCGGCGGGCGACCCACCCTCAACACCGGTGACCAGTGCACCTTGCGCCTTGCCCAGGCCAATGGACTCGGCCACATCTTTGGTGACCGCGCCAATCTGCACGCCAATGCGCCCACGCGTCACACGCCCCGATGCACGCAACTGCTCGCTCACCCGCATGGCTTCATCCATGGGGATGGCAAACGAGATGCCCATGAAGCCACCTGAGCGGGAATAGATCTGGCTGTTGATGCCCACCACCTCGCCACGCATGTTGATGAGCGGGCCGCCCGAATTGCCGGGGTTGATCGCCACATCGGTCTGGATGAACGGCAGGTAGTCACCCGTGTCGCGCTGCTTGGCACTAACGATGCCCGCCGTGACGGTGTTCTCCAGCCCAAAAGGGGAGCCAATCGCCATCACCCATTCCCCCACGCGCAGGCGGCTCACATCCCCCACCTTCACCGCAGGCAGACCCGTGGCTTCGATCTTGACCACCGCCACGTCCGTGCGCTTGTCTGCACCAACAATCTTGGCCTTGAACTCTCGCTTGTCCGGGAGCGTCACGATGACTTCATCGGCCCCGTCCACCACATGGGCGTTGGTCATGACAAAACCGTCTGCCGTCAGGATGAACCCGGAGCCGACACCCCGTGGCTGCTGCTCCTCTTCCTGCTGCGGCCTCTGGGGGCGCTGCTGGCGGGGCTGGTTGGGGATAGGCACACCAAAACGCCGGAAGAACTCCAGCATCTCCTCGTCCATGCCATTGGCACCGGCACGGGAGGACGCTTTTTCGACCGTGCGGATATTCACCACCGACGGTCCCACCTGGTCCACCAGATCCGTGAAGTCCGGCAACCCCCGGATCACGGCCGCTGGCTGGGCCCACGCCGCCTGGGGCAGCGCTACGGCGCCGGCCACTCCGGCAAACATGCACGCGAGCGCCACAGAGCGCAGCTTACTTCTATCGAACTTCGGCATCTTCGACCTTTCGTGAATTGCGCAAATGCTGTCTATCAACTTGGTGTGACTGTGAAGAGTGTGCCGCGAAATGGTTCCCGGCAATGATCCGGGTTCTTCTCCACACCATCAGTCAACCTAGCCAGGAAGGGGCGTTCGCCACCCCGAGAGGATGGACGCGCTCAGCGGACGCGTTCCAGTTGTCCGGCAAAAAGGCGCAGCGTCTGCAAGGGGACCTCGCCGACAGCCGTCAACCAGGTATCCGGCAACACCCGCTGCGCCAGGAGCTGCGTTGCGCCCATGCCCGACACCTGGGATTGCGCCGGGTGGCGCTGCGGGTCAAAAGACTCCAGGAACAAGGACACAGACGCCAGTCCATCGGAGTACAGGCACTGCAACACAGTTTGCGCATCGTCAGCACCAGAAACTGCGCGCCGGTGGCAACTGACAGGCACGAAGCCCGCCACCGGCTGCCGCAGTGCCCAGCCCTCGGCCTGGGCTGTCGTCTTCACGACGGCTGGGGCGACCACCTTGTAGCCCGTTGTTGAATCCATCAAGCGGGAGAGCTGCTCCACCCGCACCGACGCATTCAAATCAAGCTCCGAAAAGGCAGCCTGCTCCAGGACCCGCCCGTCCAAGGCCAGGGTTTGCAGCTTCACCACCAGCCCGGTGTCCCTCTCCACCCACAGACGATAGCCAAAGCGCAGGGCGTCCAGGGGTTTGAACCACACCACATCGGACACCAACCCCGCCACCCGCTCCTGGCCCATCAGCTGAGAGGTATAAAACTGGGCCGTGGAGGTGCCACTGACCACTGGCACGCGCGGGAAAAGCCCGGCTGCATCGCGCCGATCCGTACGCACCACACGCGCTTGTGGCAAAAAAGTACGCACTTCATCGTTGCGCCGAAAAACAGTGCGCGGTGTGCCGCTCAGCGACTCCACCCGCTCCATCTGCTGGAGCCCATCGCAGGCGTGCCAGATGCGCGAGCTGGACATGGCTCCGTTGGCCGACATCACCACGAATACCCCGGCGTAGGATTTGCGGCAGGGCGCACTGTGCATGCGCTCAATCCACTGCGCCGCATCACGCTCGACCGGGACAGATAGTGCCTCCGAGGAAGACGCAGCAGGACTGCCCCCGCCAGGGCCTGCGGCCAGGGCTGCCGACGCCACCAGGCCCCACACAACCACCGCCCCACACCACATCAGCCACCGGTTGCGAAGAATTCCAACAGTCTCCAACACTCCCAATGTGTTCATTACGCGATCTCACCGCCTGGAGCAGGCATCCCTATTCCCAATTCAACGGCCAGGGGTTTCAAAGGTGGCATTACGCAGAAAACCCGCTGGCATCTGCAGTGCCGATGTGCTGCCAAACTGCTTGTGGGCCGCGAGCAATTCATCCAGACGGGGATCCCGCAGCATCACCTGCTGACCATCAGCGTCGGCCACGGCCACCACGGGAGCCACTGGGGCCGGGCTGCTGCGTTCGGGCACAGCGGCCAACTGGGCGCCAGCGCCAGCTCCTTGCAAACTGGCCAGGGATGTCCAACCTATCGCTGCCACCGCAGCCAGGGAAGCAAAGCCCGCCACCATCTTCCAGCGGAACACGGACGCATTGGCAGCCTCGGGCAGTCCGGCCGCAACCACTGTCACGGGAACCGGGGCATGGGGACGCTCAGGCAGCGCCTCCTGGGCCAGTTGTTCACGCAAACGGGCCATGAATGCCGGATTGGCAGGCTGCGCCAAGTCTGCCGAGCGCAACACATCACCCACCAGGTGGTACAGCTGCCAGGTCTTGGCCCCGTCCTCGTCTTCTGCCGCGTAGGCGAATGCGGCACTCAGTTCGTCGCCCTGAAGCTGGCCATCGGCCAGTGCAGACAGCCGCTCCCGATGGTCCACCCCTTGGTCCACGGAGCCGCCCGCCAGTCCATTGATACCTGTTTCAGCCTTGTTCATTCCATCACCTCACCACCGTTTGCCCGACTGGTTCTCAAGCAGAGGGCGCACTTTGGCCGAGATGGCCTCACGCGCCCGAAAAATCCGGGACCGCACCGTGCCGATGGGGCATCCCATGGCCGTCGCGATCTCTTCGTAACTCAAACCCTCGATCTCGCGCAGCGTCACCGCCTGGCGCAAGTCATCGGGCAACGCCTCCATGGCCGCGTTCACCACCTGCGCAATCTCTTGGGCGGCCAGTACGGTCTCGGGGGTTTCGTCGCTGGTTAGTTCATGTCCGAGGCGGGAAGTTTCATCCTCGTCCTCGCCGCCCCGGAAGGCGTTTTCTGAAATGACCGGGTTGCGCTTCATGTCCATCAGCGCCTTTTTGGCGGTATTGACGGCAATGCGGTACAGCCAGGTGTAGAACTGCGCATCCCCACGGAACTGGTGCAGCGCCCGGTAGGCCCGAATAAAGGTCTCCTGGGCAATGTCCTGGACAAGATCGGTGTCGCGCACCATGCGCCCTATCAGGCGCTCGATGCGGCGCTGGTACTTGATGACCAGTAACTCATAGGCGCGCTGATCGCCCGCTACCGTGCGCTCCACCAAGTGGAGATCGCTGTCTTCGGAGGGGGAAGGCGAAATTACAGTCATGGATACTCAGGATTCACGCCCCACGGCCGTGGCCGGGGCGTTTGCTTCAGGGTTGTCAGCGCCCGGTACGGCGCGCGAATATACCGCACGGCGCATGTCCAGCCAGCGCTCGGGCTGGCTCGCACGCTCCAGCCAAAGCCAGGTGCGGTGATGCCCCCAGGGAGAGACACACACCCAAAGATGGGCCTGCAGGTCAAGAAGGACTTCGGGCGGCGCAGAAAGTGCCCGGAATATTTTTTCAGGCCCATCGCTTTCCAGAACCCAGCTCTGCCCGTCCCAGCGCAGGGATCCCACGAACTGCTGGCGCCAGAAATGCACCGCACCTGCAGCTGCCACCAGCCAAAGGCCACCGGCAGTGCTTACAGACACCCAGGACAGCGTCGCACCTTGCGCAAGCCAGGCCCACAGCGCCGCCGCCCCCACAAACAACAAGCCCATCAACACGGCACCCAAGACCAGGCTGCGTCGCAAGGGGTAGAGCACCGCAGGAGCGCGCCGTGTGAGCTGGATCATGGCATTCAGGTCAAACCGAAACCACGCCACAGCAGGCGATAGCCCACCACCCTGCAGAACAGGGGGCGGGCATTGGGTGTGCTGGGCCGATGGCGTCCACGGGCATCCTTGCCACGATGGAAAACGCAGTCTGCAGGATCAGATGCGCTTGAAAACCAGCGTACCGTTGGTGCCACCAAAACCGAAGTTGTTCTTGACGGCCACGTCGATCTTCATATCCCGCGCCGTGTTGGCGCAGTAGTCCAGATCACACTCGGGGTCCTGGTTGAACAGGTTGATGGTGGGTGGAACCTTCTGCTCGTACAGGGCCAACACGGTGAAAACACTTTCAATCCCGCCTGCACCACCGAGCAGATGGCCCGTCATGGATTTGGTCGAGCTGACAACGGTCTTGTAGGCATGTGCGCCCAAGGCCGCCTTGATGGCGTTGGTTTCGTTGATATCGCCCAGTGGAGTGGACGTGCCGTGCGCATTCAGGTAATCCACCTGGTCGGCATTGATGCCTGCGTTGCGCAAAGCGCTGAGCATGGCACGGCGAGGGCCGTCCATGTTGGGGGCCGTCATGTGACCCGCATCCGCACTCATGCCAAAGCCGCTGAGTTCGGCATAAATCTTGGCGCCACGGGCCTTGGCGTGTTCGTACTCTTCCAGCACCATCACGCCAGCGCCCTCACCCAGCACAAAACCGTCGCGGTCCTTGTCCCAGGGGCGGGAGGCAGTTTGGGGGTCGTCATTGCGGGTGGACAGGGCACGCATGGCGGCAAAGCCACCAATGCCCAGCGGCGACACCGTGGACTCCGTGCCACCGGCCACCACCACATCCGCATCCCCGTATTCGATCATGCGACCCGCTTCTCCGATGCAGTGCAAGCCCGTTGTACAGGCAGTCACCACAGCCAGATTCGGCCCCTTGAAGCCGAAGCGCATGGACACATGGCCAGCCACCATATTGATGATGGACGCGGGCACAAAAAACGGCGTGATACGCCGAGGCCCACGGCTGACCAGTTCCGCATGGGTGTCTTCGATCAGCGGGAGGCCGCCAATGCCCGAGCCGATCACGCAGGCAATGCGCGTCGCGAACTCGTCGCTGAGCGCCTCGCCCGTGGGCAGGCCAGCGTCTTGCACGGCCTGCGCAGCGGCGGCAATGCCGAAGTGGATGAAGGTGTCCATCGCGCGCGCATCCTTGGCGCTGATGTACGACTCCAGGTCAAGACCTTTGACCTCCCCTGCAATCTTGCAGGCGAAGTTCGACGCGTCGAACTTGGTGATGAGATCAATGCCGGATTTTCCGGCAAGGAGGTTGGCCCAGGAATCGGCCACCGTGTTACCCACGGGGCTGACGCAACCCAGGCCGGTCACGACAACGCGACGACGGCTCATGCGTAAAAACCTTCTGCTGATCGCTTGAGTCAGGCGCAGGGCGCCACTCAGGCCTTCTGGTGGGTATTGGCGTAGTCGATGGCGTTTTGCACCGTGGTGATCTTCTCGGCGTCTTCGTCCGGGATCTCGATGCCGAACTCGTCTTCCAGAGCCATCACCAGTTCCACTGTGTCGAGCGAGTCGGCACCGAGGTCTGCCACGAAGGCCTTTTCATTGGTGACTTGGGACTCTTCCACACCGAGTTGTTCGGCAATGATTTTTTTGACGCGTGCTTCGATATCGCTCATGGTTTCCCTCTGGGGGTTGTGAATGAATCCGCGATTCTAGCCGCTTAAGGAGAAGCCCCTAAACGACCCGCCGTCCGGATGAACCGGCGTTAACTTGTCTTAATTACATGTACATGCCGCCATTGACGTGCAACTCCTGCCCCGTCACATAGCCAGCCTCGCGCGAAGCCAGGTAAGCCACCGCATGCGCGACGTCCGCTGGCTTGCCCATGTGGCCCAGCGGGATCTGCGCATTGAGCGCTTTTTGTTGATCTTCGGGCAGCACGGACGTCATGTCGGTCTCGATGAAACCAGGCGCCACGCAGTTCACGGTGATGCTGCGGCTGCCCAGCTCACGGGCCAGTGCGCGCGTCATGCCGGCCACACCCGCCTTGGCGGCGGCGTAGTTGGCCTGGCCCGGATTGCCCGATGCACCCACCACGCTGGTGATGCTGATGATGCGCCCAAAACGCTGCTTCATCATCGGACGGATAGCAGCACGGCTTGTGCGGAACACGGCCTTGAGATTGGTGTCCATCACCGCATCCCAGTCGTCATCCTTCATGCGCATGGCCAGGGTGTCACGCGTGATGCCGGCGTTGTTCACCAGCACATGCAGGCCGCCTTGCTGTTTGACGATGGAGTCCATCAGGGCCTCAACCGCCGCCACATCGTTCACATTCAGGTTGGCACCCCGGCAGCCCGGGTAGGCCGCCAGTGCCTGGCTGATCCGCGCAGCCCCCTCATCGGTGGTGGCCGTGCCCACCACCTGGTAGCCACGCACAGCCAACTCCAAGGCAATCGCCGCGCCAATGCCGCGCGATGCGCCGGTTACCAGCGCTACTTGCGCTGCCTGGGCTACCGTCTGGGTCGATTCCGTCATGCCAACAACTCCCGGGTTTCGGCCAGGGTGGCCGAGTCAAACAATGCAGCGCCGACCAGTTCGGGGTCGATGCGCTTGGTCAGGCCCGCCAGCACCTTGCCGGGGCCACATTCAACAATGTGCGTCACGCCACGGCCCTTCAGCGCTTGCACGCATTCGACCCAGCGCACCGGGCCGAAGGCTTGGCGGTAGAGCGCGTCGCGAATGGCGTCTGCGTCCTGCTGCACCGCCACGTCCACGTTGTTGAGCACTGGAATCTGGGGCGCGGCCAGTGCCACACCGGCCAACGCCACGCGCAGCTTTTCAGCTGCGGGCTTCATCAGGCTGGAGTGGAAAGGCGCCGACACCGGCAGCAGCAGCGCGCGCTTGGCACCGGCCGCCTTGAGAACTTCACAGGCCTTGTCCACACCCGCCTTGGTTCCGGCAATCACCGTCTGGATCGGGTCATTGAAATTGACGGCCTCGACCACCTCAGTGGTGCCGGACCCGAAAGATGCCAGCGCCTCGGCACAACCGGCGATAACTTTGGAGGCGTCCATGCCCAGGATGGCAGCCATGGCGCCAGTACCCACCGGCACCGCTTCTTGCATGGCCGCAGCGCGCAGCCGCACCAGAGGAGCAGCCTGCGCCAGCGTCAGCACGTCGGCCGCCACCAGGGCCGAATACTCGCCCAGCGAATGCCCGGCCACCGCCACCGGGGCCGCGCCCCCCTCGGCACGCCAGACACGCCAGGCCGCCACACCCGCCACCAGCATCACGGGCTGGGTGTTGGTGGTCAAGGCCAGCGCCTCCTTGGTACCCTCCTTGATCAGGGCACCCACATCTTCACCCAGGGCATCCGATGCTTCTTGCAGGGTCTGCGCCACCACAGGGTGATCGCCCCACCCATCGAGCATGCCTACGGACTGGGAGCCTTGTCCAGGAAAGACAAATGCAAAAGACGTCATGAAAAAATCCAAAAATTTGAGAGAAATTGGGCGCTACCGCCTGTCCATATTGGATTGATAGCTACAACTTCAGGAGCACAGCGCCCCAGGTAAAGCCACCACCCACCCCCTCCAGCAGCAGGGTCTCACACTTTTGGACCTGGCCGGAGCGCACGGCATGGTCGAGCGCCAGCGGAATGGATGCCGCAGACGTGTTGCCATGCCGGTCCACGGTGACCACCACCTTGTCCATGGGCAGCTTCAGCTTGCGGGCCGTGCCCTGCATGATGCGGATGTTGGCCTGGTGCGGAATCAGCCAGTCGATATCGGCCTCGGTCAGCCCGGCCTTGGCCAGTGCGGCATGGGCGGCCTTTTCCAGCACGCCCACCGCCAGCTTGAAAACCGCCTGCCCATCCATCTTGAGGAGCGGATCCCCCAGCACCTGGCCACCCGATACATTGCCCGGCACACAGAGAATGCCCACATGTTTGCCATCGGCGTGCAGGTCGCTCGACAGGATGCCCGGCGTCTCGGAGGCTTCCAGCACCACGGCCCCGGCCCCGTCACCAAACAAAACGCAGGTGGTGCGGTCATTGAAGTCCAGGATGCGGCTGAAAACCTCGGCGCCGATCACCAGGGCACGGTTGGCCGCCCCCGTCTGGATCATGGCGTCCGCCACCGACAGCGCATACACAAAACCGCTGCAGACCGCCTGCACATCAAACGCAGGGCAACCATTGGCCCCCAGTTTGTTCTGCAAGATACAAGCGGTGGAGGGGAACACCATGTCGGGCGTGGACGTGGCCACGATGATCAGGTCGATGTCCGTCGGCTGCAGCCCGGCTGCCTGCAAGGCGTTGCGCGCAGCCTCCAGGCCCAGATCGCTGCTGGCCACATCGGGGGCCGCAAAGTGGCGCGCCCGGATGCCGGTGCGCTCCACAATCCATTCATCAGAGGTTTCGATGCCGCGCTGGCCCAGTTCGGCCACGAGATCGGCGTTGGTCAACCGGCGGGGCGGCAGGTAGCTGCCGGTGCCGGTAATGCGGGAGTAGCGTCTCATCAATGTGTCGTCGCCGCAACGCCAGGCTGGGGCTGGGCATCTGCGGGCACCAGGAGCGGCGCCGCATGCGCAATCCGGGTCCGGACACGGTCGAGCAGGTTGTTGCGGGCTGCATCATACGCCCGGTTCAAAGCCTGCTCGAAGGCCATGGCGTCGGCCGATCCGTGACTCTTGAACACCAGTCCACGCAGGCCCAGCAGCGCTGCGCCGTTGTACCGGCGGTAGTCCATGCGCTTCATGAGCGCTTTTAGGATCGGATAAGCGATGATTGCCGCCATTTTCGTGAAGATATGGCGAGAGAACTCGGTCTTGAGCGCTCCAATGATCATCGAAGCGACACCCTCGCTGGCCTTGAGCGCCACATTGCCCACAAAACCGTCACACACCACGATGTCCACGGTGCCTTTGAAAATGTCATTGCCCTCGACATTTCCAAAAAAGTTCAAATCACCGGAACTGGCCGCAGATCGCAGCAGTTCACCTGCTTTTTTGATGACTTCGCTGCCTTTGATGACCTCTTCACCAATGTTCAGCAAGCCCACGGTGGGCTCCCCGCCCTCCTGCAGGGCCGACACCAGGGCCGACCCCATCACGGCAAACTGCAGCAGATGCTCGGCCGAGCAGTCCACATTGGCCCCCAGGTCCAGCACCGTGGTGGCGCCGCCCGTGGCATTGGGCAACTGGGTGGCAATGGCCGGGCGGTCAATGCCGTCCAGCGTCTTGAGGAGGTAACGGGCAATGGCCATCAAGGCGCCGGTGTTGCCCGCAGAAACGGCTGCCGATGCCGCGCCGTCCTTGACCTGCTGGATGGCCACACGCATCGAAGAGTCCTTCTTCTTGCGCAAAGCCACCTCCACCGGGTCGTCCATGGCCACCACTTCGGAGGCAGGAACGATGGCGGCACGGTCGTGCGAGAACGCTTCCAGGCTGCCAGGCAGGCCCACAAGCAGCAAACGGGCGTCGGGGTGGTGTTCGAGAAACTGGCGGCACGCCGCGAGCGTGACGCGGGGGCCATGGTCGCCCCCCATGCAGTCAACAGCCAGTGTGATCATGGGCGACTTGTCCGGCCAACGGATGGGGCCGGAAGAAAAATACGACGGTCAAAACAAAGGCCCGCACTACGCAAAGTAGTTGCGGGCCTTGGTGGAGGCTGAAATCAGGCTTCAGACTTGTTCTTCAACACCTGGCGGCCACGGTAGAAACCGTTGGGGCTGATGTGGTGACGCAGGTGCGTTTCACCAGTGGTGGGTTCCACAGCAATGCCTGGCACGTTCAGGGCATTGTGCGAGCGATGCATGCCGCGCTTGGAAGGGGACTTTTTGTTTTGCTGAACGGCCATGATGGCTCCTGATCTTGAGTAGGTTGGTAAAAACGCGATCAGCCCAAAAGACACGATGGGATTCGCGTGAAGCCCACGATTATAACCCAAATGATTTTTGGGTCAGCCAATCACCCCTTGGGATCCTTGCGCAGCCCGGCGAGCGCTGCAAAAGGGTTGGGCTTTTCGGAGTTCGCTTCTTCAAAATCGTCGTCGGAAGAAGCCAGCGGCACGGCCGTGGGGCATTCATCGTGTTTGGGCACCACGGGCAAGGCCATCAGCAGCTCGTCCTCGATGAGTTCGTGTAGGTCGAACTCGCGGCTCAGGGCAAGCAGGTCTTCCTCACTCTCGTCGTCCAGCGCCTCGGCGGTGGCCTCGTCCGCCACAAAGCGGAACTCTCGGTCCACCTCCAGCGGCACGTCCACGGGGGTCATGCAGCGCTGGCATTCCATGGGGAAACTCGCACGCACCTTGATGCACAGCCACACCTGCCCCATGCCACCCAGAGCGGTACGCAATTCGCCCACCGCCTCCCAGTCCACCAGCAGGTCGGGGTGCAGGCCCTTGGCCTCCTGGGCCAGGCGTTCGTACTTCAGCAGCGAGTCGTGGCCCGCCAGCCGTCCGCCCGCCTGTGCAAAGGCTTTCACGTCCAGGCGCAGCGGGGAGAATTCCTTGGTCATGGCGGCAGTGTAAGAGAATCGGCGCATGCATCAATCCCCCCCCCAGCAACGCCCTCTGGTATTGGGCTCCACCTCGCGCTACCGGCGTGAATTGCTAGAGCGGCTGAACCTGCCTTTCGAGGTTGCAGCCCCGGATGTGGACGAAACCCCCCTGCCCGGCGAAACCCCGCGCGATCTGGCCCTGCGCCTGGCGCTGGCCAAGGCGCGCGCCGTGGCGCAGCAGCATCCCGGGGCCGTGGTGATTGGCTCCGACCAGGTGGCCGACCTCGCGGGCGAGCCCCTGGGCAAGCCGGGCCAGCACGAGCGCGCCGTGCAGCAATTGCGCCAGATGCGTGGCCAGACCGTGGTCTTCCAGACCGCCGTGGCGGTGGTGTGCGCTGCCACGGGCTTTGAACAGGTGGACCTGGCCCCTGTGGAAGTGCGGTTCCGCGCCCTGAGCGACGAAGAAATCGAGCGCTATCTGCGGGCCGAACAACCCTACGACTGCGCTGGCAGTGCCAAAAGCGAAGGCCTGGGCATTGCGTTGCTCGACGCGATCCACAGCGACGACCCCACGGCCCTCATCGGCCTGCCGCTGATCCGCACCTGCCGCATGCTGCGCGCTGCAGGGCTGGTGCTGCCATGATGAAGCACCCCCTGAGTCGCTTCGCGCCCTCCCCCTCTCCTTCGGGAGGGAGACACACCCAGTGGCCTAGCCAAGCCAGCTCCACGGGTGCGCTGGCCTGCACCGCGTCAGTTTCCCCGGCACCGGACACTGCGCAGCGCAATGGAGGCCAACGATGAATGCGAAAACCGGCACGCTGTACCTGGTGCCAGCTCCCCTCGACTTTGGCTGCGACACCCAGGCCCCGCTGCAGGACGCCCTGCCCGCAGCCACCCTGCAGACGGCCGCACGCCTGACCCATTGGGTGTGCGAAAACGCCAAGAGCACGCGCGCTTATCTCAAGCGCATCGACGCCCTGCACCCCCTCGCAGCCTCCCTGCAGCAGCAGCAGATCACCGAACTGCCGCGCGAAGTCCACAAAAAGGGCGACCACGGCGACAAGGGCTCGGCCTCGTTCGACGCCCGCCCGCTGCTGGCGGCGGCACTGAACGGGCACGACATTGGGCTGGTCAGCGAAGCGGGTATGCCCGCTGTGGCCGACCCGGGCTCGTCGGTGGTCCGCGCCGCGCACGACCTGGGCATCCCTGTTGCCCCCCTGGTGGGCCCGGTGTCGCTGCTGCTGGCCCTGGCGTCCAGTGGGCTGAACGGGCAAAACTTCGCGTTTGTGGGCTACCTGCCTCAGGACGGCCAGGAGCGCACCCAGCGCATCAAGGAACTGGAGGGCATCGCGCTGCGCACGGGCCAGACCCAGCTTTTCATCGAAACCCCCTACCGCAACCCCGCCTTGTGGCAGGCCCTGGTGCAGACGCTGCAGCCCCACACGCGCCTGGCGCTGGCCAGCGGGCTGACACTGCCCGGGGCACGCATCCACAGCCAGCTGGTGCGGCAATGGCGCCAGCAACCCGCGCCGCCCGACAACCGTACCCCGGTCGTGTTTGCACTGGGCCGCTAGCATGGCAAAGCACTCCTACCCTATCGCTATATTTCTGATAGCTATCAGCGCTTATGGAACGCGCGCAGAGGCCATTATTCGTTGCGAATTGAATGGCAAGGCGATCAATATTTCCAACGGTGGCGAGACCGCTGGCCAGTCTGGCCTGGTGCGCTGCCGCGACGAGGACACCGGCCATGTGCAGCGTGAGCAGCAGTTGCAGAACGGCAAGTTCATGGGCCTGGAGCGCATGTTCGACCGCGAAGGCCGCCTGCAGCGCGAGCGCACGGTGAACGAGCGCGGCAACAGCCACGGCCGGGTGGCGGAGTTCTGGCCCAACGGCCAGGTGCGCCGCGAGGAAACCGCCGACAACGGCCGCACCCAGGGCGCGGTGCGGCGCTTCGATGCCTCAGGCCGTGTGGAGCGCGTGTCCTTCCATGGCGAGGGGCAGGAGCTTTTTTACGTGGAATACACCACAAAGGGCCAGCCAGCGCGCCTGCTGTGCCCGCGCACCAGCGTGCTGCCCGAGGACCGCAAGCTCTGCGGCTTTGACGGTGCCACCGACACCCCACTTTTTGCCGAAAGCGGTGCGCGCTCGGCCCAGCTGCGCTACGACCAGGGCCGGTTGCTGAACGCTACCGAATGGACCACCGACGGCATCGTTGCCGCCCAACAGATGATGGTGGACGGCCGGCGGGTGCACAAAATTTTCTCCACCGAAGGCGGCAAGAGCGTGCTGCGCGAGGAGCGAGTCTTCGCGCCCGACGACCGCACGCTGCGGGACACGCGCGGCCAATTGCTGAGCGCCAAACGCTATGGCGCGTCGGGCCAACTCATCGAGCAGCGCAGCTTTGCCGAGGGCCGCGAGGTGCAGGCAGAGCGCTGGTACCTGAACGGCGCCATGCGCGAGCGCAGCACCTGGAGCGGCACCGGCAAGGACGCCCGCCTGCTGCGCGAGATGTACCGCGACGACGGCAAGCTGGCGCGACGCGAGCAGCTCAATGCCGATCAATGGCCCGTGGGCACCCAGCAAGCCTTCCACGACAACGGCCGCCTGGCGCTGGAAGAGCAGTATTCCGACCCCGACGGCCGAGGGCGCACCAGGCTCACGGCGCGCAAGCAGTGGGATGACACCGGCAAGCTGACTGCAGACGACACCATCCTGGAAGATGGATCACGCCAGCGCAAGGCTGGTGGGGTGGACAGCTGAGGAGTTCACCCTCCCCGCGGCCACCATCGGCGCAGCGCGGCTCGTTGCCCTATACCACCCACACCAGCAACCCTTAAGCAAAATGCCCCGAATGGAAATTCCATCCGGGGCATTTTTTCTGCATTCGGCCACCAGGCCGGGTGGGAGGCGGTCAGCGCAGCTGAGGGCCCGCCAACGCCAAAGACCTCACCGCACCCACACCAATCGCAGCGCCAAAACGCTTGACCAGGCGCTCAGCCACGTTGTCGCGGCGGGTGTAGTCGATGATGTCTTCGGCTTTGACCACTTCGCGTGCCACATAGTCCAGGTTGCCCAGCTTGTCGGCCAAGCCCATTTCCACGGCCTGCTGGCCGGTCCAGAACAGGCCGCTGAAGGTGTCGGGCGTGGTCTTGAGGCGGTCGCCCCGGCCGGCCTTCACCACGGCGATGAACTGCAGGTGGATCTGGTCCAACATGGTCTGCGCATAGGCGCGCTGCTTTTCAGTCTGCGGGCTGAAAGGGTCGAGGAAGCCCTTGTTCTCGCCTGCCGTCAGCAGGCGGCGCTCCACGCCCAGCTTTTCCATGGTGCCAGTGAAGCCAAAACCGTCCATCAGCACGCCAATGCTGCCCACGATGCTGGCCTTGTCCACATAGATGTCGTCGGCGGCTGCGGCAATGTAGTAGGCCGCCGAGGCACAGGTTTCCTCGACCACGGCGTAGATCGGCTTGTTGTGTTTGGCCTTAAGGCGAATGATCTCGTCGTTGATGATGCCCGCCTGCACCGGGCTGCCGCCGGGCGAGTTGATGAGCAACACCAGGGCCTGCGAGCCTTCGTCCTCCAGCGCGCTGCGCATGGCGGCAACGACGAACTCGGCGCTGGCCTCGGCGCCGCTGGCGATCTCGCCCTTGATGTCCACCACGGCCGTGTGGGGCGTGCTTTTGCTGGCGCTGGGCGATGCCTGGCGCAGCGCCGTGAAGGCGACAGCGGCAATCAGCACCAGCCAGGCCAGGCGGAAGAAGATCTTCCAGCGGCGGGCGCTGCGTTGTTCTTGGAGGGCGGAGAAGGCCAGCTTTTCCAGCGTGGCGCGTTCCCAGCCAGGTTCACGCGATGGGTCGCTCACAGATGCTCCTGAATGTGTAGCTGCTTGCGCCCACAGGTCGGGCGCGGGGTTGCTTTTGGGGTCAAAACCCGAGGGTCCGGGCGATTGGGGGTCGGTCATGTCTTGTGTCCTGGGCACTGCACCACTGCGGCCGGCGCCCCCACACAGGCGGCGGGTGGCAGGTGGCGTGGGTCCAGGCTTTCCATCTGGATTGTCTAGAACTCCACGGGCTGCAGGTGGTGGGCAGTATGCCAGTGCACCACACCATCGCTTTCTGACAAAGCAATTTTCACCAGCCCGCCCCGGCAGGGGCCTCCGGCACACTGGCCCGTGTGGGGCAGGTAGGCCGCCCCATGGGTGGAGCACAGCAGCCATTGGCCGGTGTCATCAAAAAAATGGCCTTCCTGGTAGTCCATCTCCATCGCCACATGGGTGCAGCGGTTGAGGTAGGCATGGGGCACGCCTCGGTAGCGGATGGCAAAGGCGCGGCAGGTCTGCCCCGCATAACGCACATCAAACGCCACCGCCAGGCCACCATCGACCAGGTCGGCGCTGTTGCACAAGGGAAGAGACTGTTCGGGGGGCGTGGACATGGCGGGTTCGTTCACACCTTCTCAGCCATGCTGCAGCAGCCAGTCGTGCAGCTCGCGCACCGAATGCACCACCGACAGCGGATTCAGCGCGTGGAAGGCGTCGGGCTCGTGGGCGCCGTAGCTCACGCCCACGCTCGCGCAGCCCGCGTTGACCGCCATCTGCAGGTCGTGGGTGGTGTCACCGATCATCAGCAGGCGCTCAGGCGCCACGTCAAATTCGGCCATCAGCTCCTGCAGCATCAGCGGGTGGGGCTTGCCAGCAGTCTGGTCGGCGGTGCGCGATCCGTCGAACACGCCGCGCAAGTCCACCGAGTGCAGCGCCTCGTCCAGCCCGCGCCGGCTTTTGCCCGTGGCCACGGCCAGCAGGTGGCCGCGCTCACGCAGATCATTCAGCAGGGGCAACACGCCCTCGAACAGGCTCAGGTCGTCCTGGTGCTGGATGTAGTGGAAGCGGTAACGGTTGCCCAGCTCGGTGTACTTCTCAGCAGGCACGTCGGGGGCCGCATAGGCCAGGGCCTGCATGAGCCCCATGCCGATCACATAGGCTGCTTCCTTGTCGGTGGGCACCGTGCCGCCCACATCGCGCACAGCAGCCTGGATGCAGCGCACGATGATGGCGGTGGAGTCGAACAGGGTGCCATCCCAGTCAAAGGCGATGAGGTCGAAGCGGCGCGGACGGAAGTTTTTGGCAGACATGGAGGGAGGTTCTTCGCGCTGGATCGTCAGGCGGGGGAGACAAATTCGGCCAGCTCGGGGGGCAGTTCGGCAATCAGCTGCACACGCTCACCCGAGGCGGGGTGGTTGAACTGTAACCGCCACGCATGCAGAAACATGCGCTTCATCCCCTGCTTCTGCAGGCGTTTGTTGAGGTCAAAGTCGCCGTATTTGTCATCGCCCACGATGGCGTGACCCTGGCTGGCCAGGTGCACACGGATCTGGTGGGTACGGCCAGTCTTGATGGTCACCTCCAGCAAAGACATTGCGGGCAGGCCCTGCTCCGGCCGGGCAGCCGCCGTGCTGCGCACCTTGACCAGGGTGATGGAGCGCATGCCGTCCGGGTCGTCCGCCGTGGTCACGCGCACGCGGCGCTCGCCGTCGGCCTGCAGGTACTTGTGCAGCGGCAGGTCGATGACCTTCTTGTTGGCGGGCCAGGTGCCAGTAACCAGCGCCAGATAGGTCTTGCCCGTCTCGCGCTCGCGGAACTGGTCCTGCAAGTGAGTAAGCGCTGACCGTTTCTTGGCCACCAGCAGGATGCCCGAGGTTTCGCGGTCCAGCCGGTGCACCAGTTCCAGGAACTTGGAGGCCGGTCGCGCCTGGCGCAGCTGCTCGATCACGCCAAAACTCACGCCGCTCCCGCCATGCACGGCCACACCAGCGGGTTTGTCGAGGGCGATCAGGTGCTCGTCTTCGAGCAGGATGGGGAACTCGCGCGCGGGCGCCGGGCGCTCGGCTTTTTCAGCCACCTTGTCGGAAATCCGCACGGGTGGCAGGCGCACCAGGTCGCCCGCTTCCACCCGGGTGTCGGCACTCGCGCGGCCCTTGTTGATGCGCACCTCGCCGCTGCGGATGATGCGGTAGACATGCGTCTTGGGTACGCCCTTCAGGTGGCGTATCAAAAAGTTATCAAGCCGCTGGCCGGCGGAGTCTTCATCGACCTCCACCATGCGGGCTGCGGGAAGGCCCGCAGGAGCGGCGGGCGGTTTGGCCCCTATAATGTGTTTCACCTGCGCGTTGTCATGTAAGTGGTTGATTTGTCTGGAGTTTAGTCCACACAGCCCATTGCCCCGTGCAGGCAGGTCGATGCCAGCGGGTGTCGTGCGCGCAGATTGCAGGCCAGATGCCTGTGGTGGCCCGCATGCCACGCGGCGGGCTGACAGATTGAAACACTGATACGGAATCCCCCAAGCTGGCAGATGTTCCCTACCCGGGCGCAGCCTGCCAGCGGATCAAAGCGAGCATGTGGTTGTTGATGGCATGGATAGAGACCCTGTGGCGGAGGCTGCGGCCTTTGGCTGCATGCTCAAAATCGCCTTCAGCGCCCAGCCAGCAAGCGCATTCAGCTACTCTTTTGCTAGCAAAACTGCGCTCCTACCACTCGCCCCCATCCACGCGCCCCTGCCTCACGATGCTGCGCTAGAGCGCGGCAGATCATTGGCATTCCCGGCAATTCCCTTCGTTTCGATGCGTCAGTCCAGGCATTCACAGCTCCTGTAGAGCTTGTTGTATTGGTTTGGAAACTGTGGGCGGCAGCCCGCGCAGCCCTCCCTGTGGGTCAGGTGGGTTGCACCGCTGCTGTCCACGAAACACTGAAGGAATCGCATCATGAAGCGGATGCTCATCAACGCCACGCAGCCTGAAGAACGGCGCCTGGCCATCGTCGACGGACAAAAGCTCCTCGACTACGAAATCGAAATCGAAGGGCGCGAACAGCGCAAGGGCAACATCTACAAGGCCGTCGTCACGCGCGTCGAGCCCTCGCTGGAAGCCTGTTTTGTGGACTATGGCGAAGACCGCCACGGCTTCCTGCCGTTCAAGGAAATCTCGCGCAGCTACTTCACCCCCGGTGTCTCGCCCAGCCAGGCGCGCATCAATGAGGTGATCAAGGAAGGCCAGGAACTGCTGGTCCAGGTCGAAAAGGAAGAACGTGGCAACAAAGGCGCGGCCCTGACCACCTTCGTCAGCCTGGCCGGCCGTTATGTGGTGCTGATGCCCAACAACCCCCGGGGCGGTGGCGTTTCGCGCCGCATCGAGGGCGAGGACCGCGCCGAGCTCAAGGAGGCGATGGACCAGCTGGAATACCCCAACGGCATGTCCATCATCGCGCGCACTGCGGGCATTGGCCGCACTGCGCCCGAGCTGCAGTGGGACCTGAACTACCTGCTCAAGCTCTGGAACGCCATCGACGGCGCCGCCAAGGGCGGCCGGGGCGCGTTCCTGATCTACCAGGAGTCGAGCCTGGTAATCCGCGCGATCCGCGACTACTTCAACAACGACATCGGTGACATCCTCATCGATACCGACGACATCTACGAACAGGCGCAGCAGTTCATGGCGCACGTCATGCCCGAGCATGCCGCCCGCGTGAAGCGCTACCGCGACGACGCCGCCCTGTTCAGCCGCTTCCAGATCGAGCACCAGATCGAGTCGGCCTACGCACGCACCGTGCAGCTGCCCTCGGGCGGCGCCATCGTGATCGACCACACCGAAGCGCTGGTCAGCGTGGACGTGAACTCGGCCCGCGCCATCAAGGGCGGCGACATCGAGGAAACCGCCACCCGCACCAACCTGGAAGCCGCCGACGAAGTGGCGCGCCAGATGCGCCTGCGTGACCTGGGCGGCCTGATCGTCATCGACTTCATCGACATGGAGGAGAGCAAGAACCGCCGCGAAGTGGAAAACCGCCTGCGCGATGCGTTGCGCCAGGACCGTGCCCGCGTGCAGTTCGGCACCATCAGCAAGTTCGGCCTCATGGAAATGAGCCGCCAGCGCCTGAAGCCCGCGCTGTCCGAAGGCTCCTCCATCCCCTGCCCCCGCTGCGGCGGCTCGGGCCACATCCGCGACACTGAATCGTCGGCGCTGCAGATCCTGCGCATCATTCAAGAAGAATCGATGAAGGACAACACGGCCGCCGTGCACTGCCAGGTGCCGGTGGAAGTGGCCTCGTTCCTGCTGAACGAAAAGCGCACCGAGATCGCCAAGATCGAACTCAAGCAGCGCGTGGCCGTGCTGATGGTGCCCAACAAGACGCTGGAAACCCCCAACTACCGCCTGGAACGCCTCAAGCACGACGACCCGCGCCTGGACCACATCGAAGCCAGCTACAAGCTTGCAGAAGAAGTGGAAGACCCCACGGCCGTGACGCGCCGCTCGCAGGAGCCCACCAACAAGCAGACGCCGGTGATCAAGGGCGTGCTGCCCGACGCCCCCGCTCCGCAGGTCGAGCCCCGCCCCGAAGGCGCGGCCCGCCCACCGCGTAGCGGCCAAGCTCCACGCGGCGCTGCCGCGCCAGCGCCCGCACCGGCTCCGGTGGCAGCGCCTGCGCCGGCCGCACCACAAGAGCAAGGCTTCTTTGCCTGGCTCAAGAGCCTGTTCGGTTTTGGCGGCGCACCCGCTGCAGCCCCGGCACCGGTGGCAGCTCCTGCCGCCGCACCGGCCGCCGAGCCCGCTGGCCGTGGCGAACCCCGCCGCGACGGCCGCAACGGTGAAGGCCGTGGCCGCCGCAGCGGTGGCCGCGATGGAAACCGTGAAGGCCAGCGCGAAGGAGGCCGCGACGGCAACCGCGAAGCTGGCAGCGGTGAAGGCCGTGGCCGCCGTGGCGAGCGTTCGGCCGAAGGCCGCGCCCCCCGCGACGCCGAGAGCCGTCCACCCCGCGATACCGACCGCCGCCCCGAAGGCGAAGGCCGTGAAGGCGGTGGCCGCAACGGACGCGATGGGCGTGACGGTGGCCGTGGCCGCCGCGATGCCGAGCCGCGCCAGCAAAATGCCGGTCTGAACGCCGACAACACCGCCGCCAACGCACAGGTGGAAGGCCCGGGTAACCAGGGCACCGAAGGCGCAGCGGCCCAGCAGCCACGGGGTGAACGTGGCCCCCGCCGCGAACGGGGTGATCGCGGTGACCGCGCCCCCCGTGGCGAACGCGCCCCCCGCGCCGTAGAAGCCCAGGAAGCCGCAGCAGCCCAGGCCCCCGCCGTGCCCGGCGACTTTGCCGACACAGCGCCCATGGCCTCGCTGCCCGACCTGGACCTGAGCGGCAATGACGCCCCCGGCAACGGCCAGGGCGCAGCCAGCGAAGAACAGCGCCGCGAGCGCCGCTCGCGCGACCGCTATGGCCGTGACCGCCGCGAACGCGGTGAACGTGGCCCCCGCGACGGCAATGGCGCCGAAGCGGCCGCCGCACCCGCCATGCTGGATTTCGACCCCACCCAGGCCGAGCCCGCAGCAGCCCCAGTGACTGCAGCGCCCCAGGACGAGCCACCACGCCGCAGCTACTTCAGCGCCCCGGCCACAGCGCCTGCCGCTCCAGCGGTTGCAGCCACTGCGGCTGCACCCGCGCCCGCCGAAGCCGTCGCACCGGCCACGGCCCCTGCAGCAGCGCCCGTGGCAGCACCGGCAGCACCAGCGGCTGCGCCCGTGGTAGCCGCCGCGCCTGTGATAGCCGCCCCAGCCACGCCCGCAGCTGTGGCACCCGCAGCCGCCCCAGCAGCTGCTGCAGCCCAGGGCGGCCTGCCCCGCGTGCAGGCGTTCACGCTGCCGGTCGATGCACTGCAGCAAGTGGCCGCTTCGTCGGGCCTGCAATGGGTGAACTCCGATGCGGACAAGATCGCAGCCGCGCAGGCCGCGATTGCCGCCGAACCCAAGCCCATCCACGTGCCCCGCGAACGGCCCCCGGTGGTGGTACTGGACGAAGGCCCGCTGGTGCTGGTGGAAACCCGCCGCGACCTGTCGGCCATGCCGCTGCCTTTCGAGCAGCCTCCAGCGGCTTGAAGCCCTGACATGGCGGCCGCCCCCGGGCGGTGGCCGTGAACCCAGAAGGCGGCTCCGGCCGCCTTCTGTTTTTTGAGGCCGCGCGAGCAAGGCCCAGCGCCTTGTTCGGCGTTGTCAGCGCGCGTCTGCCAATACCCATGAGCGATCGGCAACCGGGATGGAGCAGGTACCATTTCCTGGATAACCCGCGCCGCTGCTGACGAACCGCCCCTTACAGACCCAAGAGCTTTCCGCCCCCATGCTGTTCCTGCTGTCCCCTGCCAAGTCGCTCGACTACGAAACGCCCCTGCCCGAGGGCCTGCCACACACCACGCCGCAATTTGTGCCGCAATCCACGGCCCTCATCGAGGTGCTGCGCACGCAGTCTCCGCAGCAGATCGCCTCGCTGATGGAGCTGAGCGATACCCTCGCTGCCCTCAACGTGGCGCGCTACCAGGCCTGGCGGCCCCGCTTCACGGCCAGCAACTCGCGCCAGGCGGTGCTGGCCTTCAACGGCGATGTCTACGACGGGCTGCAAGCCCGCAGCCTGGGCCCTGACGACCTGGGCTGGGCACAGAGCCATGTGGCCATCCTGAGCGGCCTGTACGGCGTGCTGCGCCCGCTGGACCGCATGCAGCCCTACCGCCTGGAGATGGGCACACGCCTGGCCACCGGCGCGGGCAACAACCTCTGCCAGTTCTGGGGCAGCCAGATCGCCGAGCACCTCAACACCCGGCTGCGGGCCGACACCGCGCCCGTGGTGGTCAACCTCGCATCGCAGGAATACTTCAAGGCCGTGGACCGCAAGGCGCTCAAGGCGCGGGTCATCGAATGTGTGTTCGAGGACTGGAAAGGCGGCAGCTACAAGATCATCAGCTTCTTTGCCAAACGTGCGCGGGGCCTCATGGCGCGCTATGCCATCACCCACCGCATTGCCACGCCACACAAGCTGGAAGGCTTTGATCTGGACGGCTATGCCTTTGCCCCGGCATCATCCGAACCGGAGCGCCTGGTGTTCCGGCGCAAGGCGGCACCTACCGCATAAATTGTTCTGCCCCCACCCCGTTGAAGGACCGCCATGGCATCCAGCTCTGACACGCATTCCGACAGCACCACCACGGCCCAGCGCAGCCACACGGCGCGGCAGGCCATCACGCCCGAGCTGCGCCGCTGGATCATCGAGCAGGCCCAGGCCGGCCACGCCGCGCCCGTGGTGCTGCAGTCCATGCGCGACGCGGGCTGGGACGAGGACGTGGCTGCCGACGCGCTGGAAATCACGCTGCAGGACCACCTGAACGAGCTGGCCGTGCAGCAGGGCCTGCCCTCGGCCGTGCCCGTGCCCGAACCGCAGCTCGACACATCGCCCTCGCAGGTGGACTGCGGCGACCGCATGGTCAACGTGCTGCTGGCCATGGCCCAGCCGCGCATCGTGGTGTTTGGCAACCTGCTGTCGCCCGAAGAATGCGATGCCCTGATTGCCGACGCCGAGCCCCGCCTGGCGCGTTCGCTCACCGTGGCCACCAAGACGGGCGGCGAAGAGATCAACGCCGACCGCACCAGCGACGGCATGTTCTTCCAGCGCGGCGAAACACCGCTGATCCAGCGCATCGAGGCGCGCGTTGCACGCCTCTTGAACTGGCCCATCGAGAACGGCGAGGGCCTGCAGGTGCTGCACTACCGCCCCGGCGCCGAGTACAAGCCGCACTACGACTACTTCGACCCTGCCGAGCCCGGCACGGCCACCATCGTCAAGCGCGGCGGACAGCGCGTGGGCACTCTGGTGATGTACCTCAACACCCCCGAAAAAGGCGGTGGCACCACCTTCCCTGACGTGCATCTTGAGGTGGGCCCGCAGCGCGGCAATGCGGTGTTCTTCAGCTACGAGCGCCCCCACACCTCCACGCGCACCCTGCACGGCGGCGCTCCCGTAATCGCCGGCGAGAAGTGGATCGCCACCAAGTGGCTGCGCGAGCGGGAATTCAAGTAAAAACAGGCCTTTCCGCCCGTCTATATTGCCTAAATAGCTATTAAAAATATAGCAATCACTTTCACTATCACACCAGCATGAACACGCCAGAACAATCCCAGCTTGGCAAGGCCTCGGCCTATGTGGACCAGTACGACGCCTCGCTGCTGTTCCCCATCCCCCGCGCGGGCAAACGGGCCGAGATCGGCATCGCAGGCGCTGCGCCCTTCTTCGGCGCCGACCTGTGGACTGCGTTCGAGCTGTCATGGCTGAATGCACGCGGCAAGCCGCAGGTGGCGCTCGCGCACATCACCGTGCCCTGCGAAACGCCCAACATCGTCGAGAGCAAGTCGTTCAAGCTGTATCTCAACAGCTTCAACAACACGCGGTTTGCCGACATGGCCGAGGTGCAGGCCCGCATCCGCACCGACATCAGCGAAGCCGTGTGGCGCGGAGCCGAGCACCCGGCCACCGTGGGCGTGAAGCTCATCGCCCCCGAGCTGTTCGACCAGGAACCCGTGCACGAGCTGGATGGCCTGAGCCTGGACCGGCTGGACGTGGAGTGCACGCGCTACCAGCCCGCGCCCGAGCTGCTCACAGCCGAATTCAACGCGGGCCCGGTGACCGAAACCCTGACCAGCAACCTGCTGAAAAGCAACTGCCTGGTGACCGGTCAGCCAGACTGGGGCAGCGTGCAGATCAGCTACAGCGGCCCCCAGATCAACCAGGAAGGCCTGCTGCAGTACCTGGTGAGCTTTCGCAACCACAACGAGTTCCACGAGCAATGCGTGGAGCGCATCTTCATGGACGTGTGGGCCCGCTGCAAACCCATCAAGCTCACGGTGTATGCGCGCTACACGCGCCGGGGTGGGCTCGATATCAATCCGCTGCGCACCAGCCACCCGCAAGGCCTGCCGCGCAACGTGCGCACCGCGCGGCAATAGCCCCGCAATCCATCAGCCCCGTGCATCAATCCAGTCGCACCGCAAGGTGTGGCGCAAGTGCGCGCGCGTTCGCCAAGTGACATAGAGGCTGGGCCCGAAGATCCCCATCAGGCACAGCGGCGCAGTCAACGGCTCGCCAAAAGCAAAGATGGGAAACCAGCCTACCCAGCCCAGCATCCAGAGCGTCAGCACCAGATCCCAAAGGTGGTATTCGAGCGGATGGTCGGCCTTGTGCACCACATGCCATTGCTTGATGCGTTGCAGCTCGTTCAGAGTCATGGGAATCTCCCGGAAAACGGGGAAATTCACTGTAAGTTACGAGTAAGAATTCGTCAAGAAATACCGGAAAGGGAGAGCGATGCGCCATCCCTCCGGGCGACGACCACACTCCCACCTGCCGGGTGACTCCCACGGCCAGCCAGCGTTACTGCGCAGGCTTGTAGGCCGCAATGGCCTTGGCCAGATCGATGGTTTCCTCGCACTGCGCGCAGATGGCCTGCAGCTTGGCGAGCTGGGCTTCGGCCTGCGCCTTCTGGCCCACCTTGAGGTAGCCCATGCCCGAGTATTCCAGCGCACCCTTGTGGCGGGGGTCCAGCGCCAGGGCCTTGTTGTAGGCCGCAAACGCCTCGTCGTATTTGCCGAGCCAACGGTTGGAGTAGCCCAGCAGGTTGTAGGCATCGGCGTTCTGTGGGTTCTGGGCCACCACCTTGCTGAAGCTGCTGGCCGCCAGCGTCCAGTTCTTGGCTTCGATGGCTTTTTTGCCCACGGCAAAGTCGTCAATGCGTGCGTTCTCCACTGGCGTGGTGGGCATATCGGCCGCGTGGGCCATGGGCAGTGCCAACACGGGCACCAGCACCAGCGCCAGGCTCAGCAGGGGCGCAGACATCAAGGGGCGAACAGAAAATGAAGGCATGGGAGGCTCCTGAAAAACGTGAAGTGGAAAAGACCGGAGGCCGCGCTGGCCCCATGCCGGAGACCGGCACCTCGGACAAACGACACGGAATGCAAAACGGATGCAGCGCCGGACAATTATTTTTGCAAAGCCGATGGGAGCCTTGCGCCGCTCACCACAGCTTGGCGCAGTTGCCGGTGAACAGCACGGTGCCACTGGGCACCTGGGGCGTTGCCGATGTCTCTAGCGTCACCATGAGTTTGCTGACCTTGAGCAGCAGCTTCTCTGACGTATCAGGCAACACCGACACCGTAGAACCCGTCACCGGCACCGTGCCCAGCGCAAACGGGGCGCCGTCGGCGGGCACCGCCCACAGCACCAGTTGGGGGGCAGCGCCCGCCATCGTCGCTGGAGCCGCTGGAAGCGTGATAGGCCCGATGGCCTTCACCGTCAGCGTGCGCCCATGGCGCAGCGAACTCACCAGCACCTTGCCGTTGCCCGCTGCGTCGGTCAGCAGGCCCACATAGGCCTGCGGCAGCTTGTCCCCGGCGCGCAAGGCCACCTGGTCGCTCGACACAAACCAGGTGGGCACCGCAGCCACCAGGGCCACAGTGGCCACCGCACCCAGCACCACACCCGCCAAGCCCTGCAGCACCCCATGGCGCCGCCACAGCGCGCCCATCCAACCGCCTTGTGGGGCGACCTCTTTCACATCCACATCGCGAGGCCGGGTGCGCGCCTCAATGGCGGCCCACACGCGCTGCGGTGGCTGTTGCACCGGCACCGAACTGGCCAGCATCCCCAGCCGCCCTTCCCACTGCGCCACCAGCAACTGCAGGTCGCTGCGATCTCTCAGCAGCTGCTCGAAGCGGCGGCGCGCGCCACCACCCAGCGTGCCCAGCACATAGGCAGACGCCAGGTGGTCCAGCAGCGCGGGGTGGGTGTATCTCATGTGCCCACCCCTTGCGCGGCCAGGCAGTTCTTCAGGCGCTCCAGGCCCCGCCGAATCCATGCCTTGACCGAACCCAGCGGCGCTCCCATCTGCGCCGCCACCTCGGAATGCGACAGGCCCTGGTAGTAGGCCAGCGCCAGGCTTTGCCGGTAGCTCCCCTCCAGGGCATTCATGCAGCCTTCGATACGCAATGCCTGGGTGGCCTGCTCCAGCAAATGCAGCGCGCTGGGTGCGGGGGCCAATGCAGACGCAGCACCCGGCGGCGCGTCGCTGCCGTCCCCATCGCTGCCGGCAAGCTCTGCGGTGTCGTGCCAGGCGCTTTCTGGCCGCCGCGCACGGGCACGCAAGGCGTCCAGCGCCTTGTTGCGCACAATGGCGATCAGCCACGTCATGGGCTGGATAGGCTGCCCGCCCACTTCGCTGCGGTAGCTTCCAGCGTTTTTCCAGATGCTCACATACGCCTCTTGCAGCACATCCTCGGCCGCCTGTCCTTGCCCCAACATACGCACAGCAACGCCGAACAGATGCACATGGGTGCGCTGGTAGACCTGCGCAAAGGCGGCGTGATCACCCTCGGCGGCGTCGCGGATCAATGCCTGCAGGTTGACGGAGGAACGATCGGTGGCAGTGGCCATATGCGCGCGAGTATAGAAACGCGGCAGCTGTTGCAGCCAGCCCGCGACCTGGGTGTTTACGCCGATTGCCACGGCCCCGCTGAGCCGTGACGTGACAGGGAGTGGTGCCAACCCGCGCTAAAAAAGCTGCGCAGTGCCACCCACACCGTCGGTGCCATCGGTGGTGCCTGGTTTGCGTCGGCGTGTTTCTGCCGTTGCCCCAGCCCGTGGTTCCAGCATGGGCTCTTCGCCCCGCCGCGCCAGCGCGCTGGCCCGCACCCCCAACAACCGCAGGCGTTTGTCCAGCGGCACGCGCTTGAGGCACTGCCCCGCCAGCTTGCGTATGGTGGGCCCGTCCGCCGTGTAAAAGCCCACCGTGTGGTCCCGCGTGGCAATCTTGAAGTCGTCGTAGCGCAGCTTGATGCCGATGGTGCGCGCCACATAGCCCTTGCGCTGCAAATCCTCGGCCAGGCGCAAACACAGGTCGGTGAAGATTGCACCCAGTTCCGCCTTGTCGCGCACGGCATGCAGGTCGCGGTCGAACGTGGTCTCGCGGCTCATGCTCACGGGCTCGCTCTCGGTCACCACGGGGCTGTCGTCGCGGCCCCAGGCCACGCGGTGCATCCAGGCGCCGGTGGATTTGCCAAAGTGGCCGATGAGCCACTGCGGGTCTTGCGCCGCCAGCTGGCCGATGGTCTCCACGCCCAGGTGCGCCAGCTTCTCGCCCGCCTTGGGGCCAATGCCGTTGACCTTGCGCACATTGAGCGGCCAGATCTTGTCCTGCAGGTCTTCCTCGTAAACGATGGAGATGCCGTTGGGCTTGTTGAACTCGCTGGCCATCTTGGCCAGCAGCCGGTTGGGCGCCACGCCGATAGAGCAGGTCAACCCCGTCTTGTCGAAGATGCTTTTCTGGATGAGTCGTGCCAGCACCCGCCCACCTTCGCGCTGGCCGCCGGGCACGTCGGTGAAGTCGATGTACACCTCGTCCACGCCCCGGTCCTGCATCACCGGCGCGATGTCGGTGATGGTGCTCTTGAAAGCGCGCGAGAAGCGGCGCACCTCGTCAAAATCCACCGGCAGCACGATGGCCTGCGGACACAGCCTGGCCGCCTTCATCATGCCCATGGCCGAGCCCACGCCGAATTGCCGCGCAGCGTAGGTGGCGGTGGTGATCACGCCCCGGCCCACGTAGTCCTTGAGCAGCGGAAAGTCCTCCACCGGTATGAAGCGCCGCTCGCGCTCGGCCGTGCCGTCGGGCCCGCGCAGCAGCAGCTCGTCCACCTTGCGCCGCCCGCCACCAATGACCACGGGCAGGCCCTTGAGCTGCGGGTAGCGCAGCAGCTCGACAGACGCGAAAAAAGCGTCCATGTCGAGGTGGGCAATGCGGCGCAGCTTGCCCCCGGTCTGGGCCGGGGTTGCGGGGTCGCTTTCAGCAATTTCAGATGCGGGAACGGTCACGCCCGCTATTGTGCGCGGCAGGGTGACAGCCTGCTGCCACCCCGCTCTCCAGCGCTATCGCCGGGTCACCATCACTGTTTTGCCAGGGCCGCTTTGCGAATGCCCTGCAGCGTGCCCGTGGGCGTGATGGCCTCGGGGTCGATCAAACAGTGAAGCACACTCGGCAGGCCGCTGGCGCGCGCACGGGCCAGTGCGGGGGCGAAGTCTTCCGTCCGCTCCACGCGCTCGCCATGGCCGCCGAAGGCTTGGGCGTAGGCCTTGAAGTCGGGGTTCTTGAGCTGCGTGGCGCTGATGCGGCCGGGGTACTCGCGCTCCTGGTGCATGCGGATGGTGCCGTACATGGCGTTGTCCAGCAGCACCACGATGATGGGCAGGCCGTACTGCACGGCGGTCGCAAATTCCTGGCCGTGCATCAAAAAGTCGCCATCGCCCGCAAAGATCATCACCTCACGCTGCGGCCACAGGCGCTTGCCACCCACGCCTGCGGGCAGGCCATAGCCCATCGACCCGCTGGTGGGCGCCAACTGGCTAGCGTAGGTGGTGAAGGGCCAGAAGCGATGAATCCAGGTGGCGAAGTTGCCCGCGCCGTTGCAGAAGATGGTATCGGCGGGCAACACCTCCTTGAGGTGCTGCATCACCTCGCCCATCTGCAGATTACCGGGTATACGGATAGGGGCCGGATCGCTCCAGGCCAGGTACTCGGCATGGGCGGCTTCTGTGTGGGCCTTCCAGGGCACGGGGGCCGTCGGGCGCACCGGGTTCAGCGCGGCGGTGAATGCCTGCGGCGTGGCGTGGATGGCCTGCGTGGGCCGGTAGAGCTTGCCCAGTTCGTCCGCATCGGCATGCACATGCACCAAAGGCTGCGCGGGCGTGGGAATGTCGAACAGCTCATAGCCTTGCGACGGCACTTCGGACAGGCGCCCACCCACCACCAGCACCAGGTCGGATGCCCTGATGCGCGCGAGCAGCTTGGGGTTTACGCCCAAGCCCAGGTCGCCGCCATAGCAAGCGTGCGTGGCCGGGAACAGCATCTGGCGGCGGAATGAGCAATACACCGGCAGGGACCAAACCTCGGCAAACGCCGTGAACTCGCGCACCGCCTGCTCGGACCAGCGGCTGCCGCCCAGAATCGCTACGGGATTTTTGGCGGCTTGCAGGCGCTGTGCCAGCTCGACCATCTGCGCCGCGCCGGGGTGGGTCTCCGTCACCTGGTAGGGCAAAGCATCGGCCACCGTGGCGGCCTCGGTGAGCATGTCTTCGGGCAGCGCCACCACCACGGGGCCGGGGCGGCCCGAGGTGGCGACGTGGAAAGCGCGCGAGATCAGCTCGGGCACACGCGCCGGGTCGTCGATCTGCACCACCCACTTGGCCATGGTGCCGAACACTGCGCTGTAGTCCAGCTCCTGAAACGCCTCGCGCCCCATGGCATTGCGCGCCACCTGGCCCACGAACAGGATCATGGGGGTCGAGTCCTGGTGCGCAATGTGCACACCGGCCGACGCATTGGTGGCGCCGGGTCCGCGCGTCACAAAGCAGATGCCGGGCTGGCCGGTGAGCTTGCCCTGCGCCTCGGCCATCATGGCCGCGCCGCCTTCCTGGCGGCACACCGTCACGCCGATGTCTGCATCGTGCAGGGCATCGAGCACGGCCAGGTAGCTCTCGCCCGGCACGCAAAACAGTTGCTTCACGCCATGGGTGATGAGCTGGCTGACCAGGATCTGGCCGCCGGTGCGGGAGGTGGTGGGTGCGGTGGTCATGTCAGACGGTCATTTCACAAAAAACAAGAACTCAGAAAAGCGCCTTGCACGCGCGCTGGATGCGTGCGCAGGCCTCCTGCAAGTCGGCCATGCTGGCAGCGTACGAGATACGGAAGTACGGCGCCAGCCCCAGCACGCTGCCTGGCACCACGGCCACGTGGAACTCGCGCAGCAGGTAGTCGCAAAAATCGGCGTCCGTGCGCAACAGTTCGCCACCCGGTGTGGTGCGGCCCAGCACGCCTTCGCAACTGGCAAAGGTGTAGAACGCCCCCTCGGGCACGCGGCAGCGCAGGCCCGGCGATGCGTTGAGGGCCGCTACCACCAGGTCGCGCCGAGCCTGAAACGCGCGGCAGCGCTCGGCCACCACGTCCTGCGGGCCGGTGAGCGCAGCTACCGCCGCCGCCTGGCTGATGGACGACGCGCACGATGTGGCCTGGCTTTGCACCACAGCCATGGCCGCGATCAGTGCGCGCGGGCCTGCACCATAGCCAAGGCGCCAGCCCGTCATGGCGTACGACTTGGAGACTCCGTTCACCGTGAGGGTGCGGTCGCGCAGTGCGGGCAGCACCGCCACGGGAGTGGCAAACGCATGGCCGTCGTACAGGATGTGTTCGTAGATGTCGTCCGCCAGCACCCACACCTGCGGGTAGTTCAGCACCACCTCCAAAATGGGCCGCAGCTGCTCGGCGCTGTAGGCCGTGCCACTGGGGTTGGAGGGGGAATTGATGAACACCCAGCGCGTGCGTGGCGTGATGGCCGCATCGAGCTCCTCAGCCGTGATGCGAAACCCGTTGGCCTCGCTGCACGGCACCACCACAGGCACGCCACCGGCAATCAGCACCATGTCGGCATACGATGTCCAGTACGGCGCGGGCAGGATCACCTCGTCGCCAGGATTCAGGCTGGCCATCAGCGCGTTGTAGATGACCTGCTTGGCGCCCGCACCCACCGTGATTTCGTTGGTAGCAAACTCCAGAGCGTTATCGCGGCGGAACTTGAGCTGGATGGCCGCCTTGAGCGCGGGCGTGCCATCAAGCACCGTGTAGTGCGTGTCGCCCTGCGCCATGGCCTGCTGCGCGGCTTCAATCACATGGGCGGGCGTGTCGAAGTCGGGCTCGCCCAGGCCCAGCACGATCACAGGCTGGCCCTGGCGCTTGAGTTCGTTGGCAGCCTGGGTGATGCGCACGATGTCGGACACACCGATAGCGCTGATGCGATCGGCCGCGCGAAAGATCGTGGCGGGTATGGCCGTGGCGGGGATGGCGGCGTTCATTGCTGGTAGGTCTCCAGGGGCTTGTCGTTGGGGGTGGCGAACAGCTGGCGCAGCGTGGTGCCCAGTGGCAGGCTCAGGCTCGCGTTCTTGGGCGGAATGGGGTTCACAAACCACTTGGTGTAGATCTTTTCCATCTCACCGGACTGCATCAGCTTGGTGAGCACACCGTCCACCGCCGCCTTGAAGGTGGGGTCGTCCTTGCGGAACAGCAGCGCAATCGGCTCGGCGCCCAGCGGCTCGCCCACGATGCGGTAGGCCGAGGGGTCCTTGGAGTTGGAGATCATCCCGGCCAGCAGGTTGTCGTCGAGCACAAAGGCATCGGCGCGACCCGATTCGAGCAGCAGAAAACTCTCGTGGTGGTCCTTGCCCAGCACGGTCTTGATGGGGGCGCCGCCCAACGCGCGTTCCTGCTTGCGCAGCAGTTGCACGGCCGTGGTGCCGGTGGATGCCGCAATGGTGCGGCCCGCGAGCTGGTTGATGGACTTCAGGTCCGAATCCTTGCGCACCGCCATGCGTACTTCGCTCACATAGGTGGTCACAGCAAACGCCACCTGCTGCTGGCGCGCCGTGTTGTTGGTGGTGGGGCCACAGCCAATGTCCAGCGTGCCGTTCTGCACCAGTGGCAGGGTGTTCTGCGCCGTCACGGCCATGTATTCGAGCTTGGCGTCGGGCGCGATTTCTTTCAGCACGCGCTCGCACAGCTCAACGTGGTAGCCCACGTATTTTTCATTGGCGCCCAGCGCGTAGGCCATGGGCGGCGAGGTCTCGCGCACGCCCAGCACGGCCTTGCCGGATGCCTTGATCTTCTCCAACGTGGGCTGGGTGACCGTCTGCGCCAGCGCGGGGGCCGTGGCCATGCAGGCCAGGGCCAGGCCTGCTGCGAGCGCAGTGAAGGTCTTGCGAAAAATTGCCATGTCGTTGTCTCCTGATGTGTTGTGGTTGGCAGGTTGAGAAAAGGGTGAGGGAAAACTGACGGTACCGATGGTGCTCAGATCACGTTCTTTTCAAGCAGCGGCGCGTTGCGCGCAATGCGCTCGATGGACAGCGGCGACAGGTCCAGGCTCTGGTAGCCGCCCGTCAACATCCACTCCGCCAGGCCACGCCCCACGGCCGGGCACTGCTGCAGGCCGTGGCCCGAAAAGCCGTTGGCAAACACCAGGTTGTCGCACGCCGGGTGCAGGCCCACGATGGCGTTGTGGTCGAAGGTGTTCATCTCGTAGTAGCCCGCCCAGGCGCCCTGCATGCGCAGTGCCTCAAAGCCCGGGATGCGCTCAGCCAGCGTGGGCCAGATGCGGTCCTCGAACGCTGCGTACTCGGGCTCCAGCGGGGCAAAGTCGGCGTCGTTGCCCACCTCTGGCGCAAAGCCGCAGATAAAACCCTTGCCCTCGGGCCGCAGCCAGATGCCACTGGTGTCGATGAGCAGTGGGCAGCCCGGCAGCGCTGCGGGGCTGGCCAGGTTGAAGACCGTGCGGCGCTTGCCCACCACGGGCAAATCAATGCCAGCCCAGCCCGCAATGGCAGCCGCCCACGGGCCGCCCGCGTTCACGGCATAGCGGCAAGGCAGCACGGTGCCGCTTTGCAGGCGCACCGCATCCACATGCAACACGCCGTCGCTGGCCGCCGTGTCCAGCCCCACAGCCTCATCGGCCACATAGCGCACGCCCTGGCTCTGTGCCTTCTTGCGCAGCGCCGTCAGCAGCAGGTAGCCATCAAACCAGCCCTCGCCCGACAGGCCCAGCGAGCCCAGCACCACGTCCTGCAGCGCCAGCCAGGGAAAACGCTCGGCCAGTTGCTGCGGGCTCAGCAGCGCCACGTCAGCACCGTACTGCTTTTGCAACGCATGGTTTTCGCTCAGTGTGGCCTCGCCCGCCTGGGTGGCCAGGTACAGGTAGCCGCCTTCGTGCAGGCCAATGTCGGGCACATCGCCGTTGCAGGCCAGCAGCTGGCCCACGTTGCGCAGAAAGCCAATGCTGTAGGCCGATATCTGGATGTTGATGTCGGTCGAGAACTGCTGGCGGATGGAGCTGGCCGACAGCGCCGACGAAGCGCTCGTATAGGTCGGGTCGCGCTCGACCACCACCACCTCGCAGCCCGGTTGCTGCAGCGTGAGGAAGTACGCAATCGCACTGCCGATGACACCACCGCCAATGATGACGATGGGGTGTGAGTCCTTAGCAATCAACATGAACGGGGCAACCAGCGCGTGGATTACACGTCAAACGTCACGCCCTGCGCCAGCGGCAGTGCGGTGGAGTAGTTGATGGTGTTGGTCGCGCGGCGCATGTAGGCCTTCCAGCTGTCCGAGCCCGCTTCGCGGCCACCGCCCGTTTCCTTCTCGCCGCCAAATGCGCCGCCAATCTCGGCGCCGCTCGGGCCAATGTTCACATTGGCAATGCCGCAGTCTGAACCCGCTGCCGACATGAACTGTTCGGCCTCGCGCACATTGAGCGTGAAGATGGACGACGACAAGCCCGCGCCCACGGCGTTGTTCATGGCAATGGCTTCGTCAATGGTGCCGTAGCGCACCACATACAGGATGGGCGCAAAGGTTTCGTGCAGCGCGGGGCCTTCGTGTTTTTGCAGCTCCACCAGTGCGGGGCGCACGTAGTACGCATGGTCACCACCGATGCCTTCCACGCGGCCACCACCGTGCACCGTGGCGCCCAGCGCGCGGCTTTGCTCCAGCGCCTTTTGCATGCCGTCAAACGCCATGCGGTCGATCAGCGGGCCCACCAGCGTGCCCGCGGTGCGCGGGTCGCCCACCCGCACGTTGGCGTACACCTTGGCCAGCTGGGGCACCAGCTGGTCGTAAGTGCTTTCGTGCACAAACAGGCGGCGCAGCGTGGTGCAGCGCTGGCCGGCCGTTCCCATGGCGGCAAACGCAATGCCGCGCAAGGCCAGGTCCAGGTCGGCCGTGGGTGCCACGATGGCCGCGTTGTTGCCCCCCAGCTCCAGAATGCCGCGCGCAAACCGCGCGGCCAGGCGCGGGCCCACGGCGCGGCCCATGGCGGTGGAGCCCGTGGCCGACAGCACGGGCACGCGGGCGTCATCCACCAGCACCTCGCCAAGGTCGCGTTGGCCCACGATCAGCTCCAGCAGGCCCTCGGGCGCGTCGCTGCCAAAACGCGCAATGGCGCGCTGGGCAATCGCGTGCGTGGCCAGGGCCGTGAGCGGGGTCTTTTCCGAAGGCTTCCACACCACCGAATCACCGCACACCAGCGCCAGCGCGGCGTTCCACGACCACACGGCCACGGGGAAGTTGAAGGCTGAGATCACGCCACACACGCCCAGCGGGTGCCAGGTTTCCATCATGCGGTGGCCGGGGCGCTCGGTGGCAATCGTCAGGCCATACAGCTGGCGCGACAGGCCCACGGCAAAGTCGCAGATGTCGATCATCTCCTGCACCTCGCCCAGGCCTTCGGACGGGATCTTGCCCGCCTCGATGGTCACCAGCAGTCCCAGATCGGCCTTGGCGGCGCGCAGCTCTTCGCCCAGCAGGCGCACCAGCTCGCCCCGGCGCGGCGCGGGCACATTGCGCCACGCCTGGAAAGCCACATGCGCGCGGCCGATGGCGGCCGTGGCATCGGCCGCGCTTTGCTGCGGCACCTGGGCCAGCACCTCGCCCGTGATGGGCGAACGCGCCGCCAGCGTGCCGCCGGTGTACGCCGCGCGGGGCACGCCCAGGCGTTGCAGCAGTTGATCGACTTCGGACACAAGGGCGGTAGCGACAGGGGTGGCAGACATGGCGGCTCGCAAGGGTGGATGGAGGCAGAGAAAGAGAATCAGCGCGGGAGAACACACGCAATGAATGCGCCAATATCCGCCAATCGCTCCGTGCTGGATAGCAAAAAAATGGAACTACTTGATCACAAAACAGAATGAAGTGCCTGAAAATATCAGGACTTCTACCCCATACCCAATGCGCGGAAGAGGCTCAAAAGGCTCAATTTTTGGCACCCATCATCATTCCCCCAATGCATAACCCGGTATGACCTTGCTGCGCCGCGCCTTCCTGCCCTCCACCGCCGACCTGCTGGCCTTCGAGGCGGCGGCGCGCCACCAAAGCGTGTCGCGCGCGGCCGAGGAGCTGCACCTCACCCAAAGCGCCGTGTCGCGCCAGATCCGCCAGCTGGAAGATCAGATTGGCACCGCCCTTTTCCACCGCGTGCGCCAGCGTGTGGTGCTGACCGACGCGGGCCGCATCTATGCCGCAGACGTGCAAAACGTGCTGCAGCAACTGTCGGCCAGCACACAAAAAGCCATGGCGTTTTCCAGCACCGACGGCCTGCTCAACCTGGCCGTGCTGCCCACGCTGGGCACGCGCTGGCTCATCCCGCGCCTGGGCGGCTTCATGGCGCTGCACCCCGAGGCCATGGTCAACTTCTCGGCCCGCACCGAGCCGTTTGACTTTGCGGGCACACCGTTCGACGCTGCCATCCACTTCGGCACCCCGCACTGGGCAGGCGCCGTGTGCGAATACCTGATGCACGAAGAAACCGTGCCCGTGTGCAGCCCCACCTACCGCGACCGCCACGGCATCCACACTCCGCAGGATTTGACCCGCGTGGTGCTGCTGCAGCAAAGCACTCGTCCCACGCAATGGGCCGAATGGTTTGAGCTGGTGGGCGCGCCCACGGCCCTGGCCCTGCGCGGCCCGCAGTCCGAGCACTTCGCCATGATTGCGCAGGCCGCGGTCTCGCACTTGGGTGCGGCGCTGCTGCCGCGCTTTTTGATTGAGCAGGAGCTGGCTGCGGGGAGCCTGGTGGAGCTGTCAGACCAGGTGCTGACGAGTGCCGATGCGTACTACCTTGTGTACCCCGAGGCACGGGCGCAGACGCCGCTGGTCAAGGCGTTCAGGGATTGGGTGGTGGGGGAATGTGCGGGGCAGCGGTAAGGGTGAGAGCCGAGCACTCATACCAAGCGACCGGGGCGTATCGCCAAGAGAATGAGGCTGGAATCAAAATGGCTTGTAGCGCCATATTGCAAAGCGGCCACAGCTCATCAAGATTGACACAAAACACCTGATACTTCATGCCCATACCGGGAGCTTGTACGGCAGCTAACGGCCAATGGACTAAACCGCTCGCGCGGTAGCCCGCCGCGAAGGCCCTGACAGTAACTACACATCGCGCCCCTGTCTATGTTGGCGAGCGAGGCAATCGGCCTCTTTCTTCGACAGGAGCGCGATCATGATCTCT